>CAYWDO010000014.1:16749-28948 GCA_964456995.1 uncultured Brevundimonas sp. | reverse complement strand
GGGCGTGGTCGAAGCGACCCAGGCCATGGGCGGCTCGACCTTCCAGATCGTGACGAGGGCCCTGCTGCCCGAGGCCATGCCGGGCATCGTCGCTGGTGCCACGGTCACGGCCATCGCCCTAGTCAGCTATACCGCCATGGCGGGCGTGGTCGGGGCGGGCGGTCTGGGCGACCTGGCCGTGCGCTTCGGCTATCAACGGTTCCAGACCGATGTCATGGTCGTGACCGTAGTTCTGCTGCTGATCCTCGTACAAATTCTGCAGATGATCGGCGACCGTCTGGTCGCTAAGGTCTCGCACCGTTGAGTTAGAGAGACGCCATGATCCGCCGTTCGCTTCTGCTGTCCGCCGCCGCCGTTCTGATGCTCGCCGCGTGCGGGCAGGGCGGAGATAAGAAGGCGGGCGGCGCCCCGCTGCTGGTTGGCGCGACGGCCGTGCCGCACGCCGAGATTCTGGAGGTCGTAAAACCGATCCTGGCGGCCGAGGGCGTGCCGATCGAGATCAAGGTCTTCAACGACTACGTTCAGCCGAACGTGCAACTGGCTGAAAAGCGGTTGGATGTGAACTATTTCCAGACCAAGCCCTATCTGGATGAGTTCAATATCGCGCGCGCCGCTGACTTGGTGACCGTCGCGGGCGTCCATGTCGAACCGCTGGGCATCTATTCCAAGAAGCACAAGACGCTGGCGACGATTCCGAACGGCGCGCAGGTCATTTTGCCGAATGATGCGTCCAACACCGGGCGGGCGCTGCTGCTGCTGCAAGGCGCCGGTCTGATCACTCTGCGGGATCCGTCCAATCCGCTTCAGACCGTGCGCGATGTGGCGACCAACCCCAAGGGACTAAAGTTCCAGGAGGTCGAGGCCGCGACCATTCCGCGTATCCTGCCCCAGGTCGATGCGGCGGTGATCAATACCAACTATGCGCTGGACGCCGGACTGAAGCCCAAGACCGACGCCCTGTCGCTGGAAGGCGCGGACAGCCCCTATGTCAACTATCTGGTGGCGCGTCCCGATAACCAGAACGACCCGCGCGTTCAGGCCCTGGCCAACGCCCTGCGCAGCCAGGCCGTCAAGGACTTCATCGCCAGGAAGTACGACGGCGCGGTGATCCCGGCGGCTTAGGCCGCCGCAGCCGCCATCGCGAGCGCCGCTTCGTTCGGCGTCGGAACCTGTACGGCAGGGGTGATCGGCCGGCCGGTGGCCTCGGCGATCAGTTCGGCGGTCCGGCCTTCGATTGCGGCTTCCAGTTGGGCCAGGAACTCGTCCTTGGGCAGGCCGGTCGGAATGGGGGCGAGAAATTCGAGAGTAGCGATTCCTGGCGTCTTGCGGGATTCCTCCTGCGGCCAGAACAGGCCGAGGTTGGTGGCTAGCGGCACTACGGGCATGTCGAAGTCGCGGTACATATGCCAGACGCCTGAGCGGTAGCGATATTTCTCGCCCACCTTGGCCAGGTGGCCCTCTGGATAGATCAGGATCTTGCGGCCTTCGCGGTGGGCGTCGGCGGCGCGTTCCTTAAGCGCCGCGCGGGCCGTATGGCCGCCGCAGCTGTTGACGACGATAGCCCCGAGCTTTCTCAGCACTGTCCCGATCAGCGGAAATTTTTCGAGGTGGTCGCCCGTGACAAAGGCCAGGTCGTCGAACTGGTCATAGGTGGCGAAACCGTCGCCCCAGCTTTGGTGCTTGGAGGCGACGATGAACGCGCCCTGCGGCAGTTGCTCCTTGCCGCGCACTTGCAACGTGATGCCGGCGAACATCGCCATGGCCTGGACCATGCGGCGCACGTAACGGCGGATGACCCAGGTGGTCGCGCGCCGGCCAGGCGCCAAGGCGGTGAAGGCCGCCGTCAGGCCATAGCCGATCGAGAGAACCCAATAGGCGATATTGAAGGTGAAGCTTCTCATCCCGTGGTTATGACACGGGCGAGGGGCGGTTGGGCAACCGCTTAAGCGGCGGCCTGCGCCATGTGCTCGGCATTGGTGACGCAGTTTCGGCCGCCACGCTTGGAGGCGTAGAGGGCTTCGTCGGCGCGTTCCAGCACACTGAGTGCGGTCTCGCCGGCTCGGCGCTCGGCGAATCCGACCGAAATGGTCACGGCGCCCAGATCGTCGTTGGTGGAGCGCCGGCGCAACGAACGGGTGCCGATCTCTTCGCGGATAGCGTTCAGCGCCGCCTCGACCGTGCCTGGCGTCTCGCCGGGGAAGATGACGGCGAACTCCTCGCCGCCATAGCGGGCGGCGACGCGCGGGTTGCGGGCGATGCGGCCCAGAACGCTGGCGACGTAGCGCAACACCTGATCGCCGGTCTGATGGCCCCAGGTGTCGTTGAAGCGCTTGAAGTGGTCGATATCGACGATGGCCAGGGTCAGGGGCTTGCCTTCGACCTCTGCCTCTTCGCAGAGGCGGGTGATCTGTTCGTCGAAGGTCTTGCGGTTGGCCAGGTTGGTCAGGGCGTCAATCATGGCGTCGCGGCGCACCTGCTCCAGATGCTCACGCAGACGAATAACTTCGCGGTTTGACGACTCCAGCCGCTTTTCCAGGGCTGAGGTGTGGCGCTGGACCTTGCGTGTGGCGGTAGAGAGGGTGCTGACGATGGCGGTCAGGTCCGTCGGACCTTCGGCCTCCTGCATCTTCACCGAGGCGTGGCTCAGGGTTTCACCATAGGCGCTCTGGGTTTTGCGAGCGTTGTCGATAGCCTCGGCTACGGCGGCCAGTTCGCGATTGAGCACCGCGCCTACGTCTCGGATTTCCTCGGACAAGCGGCCACGCGGAAGGTATTCGGCCGCCAACATTTCGGCGGTAGCGTCGGTGAAGGGCGTGTCGCCGGCCAGCAGGCGTTGAAGCTCGCGACCCAACGCGCCTTCAGGATCGCTGAGATAGTGAACCCAAAGCTCGAAGTTCAACGCCGTGGGCCAGACCGAGGCGTGCTGCATCGCGTCCACCACGCGGTGCGCAAGCGCATATGCCTCCGGACCCCGGAGGGCGGTTTCGACCTGCGCCGTCATTCTGATTCTCGCGCCCTAAGTTCTGATGCGGGAACTCTAGGGCGCGATCCGTAATGAGCAGTTAAGCTGGCCGAAGAACCGGCCGTTTCATCGCCTCAATCTGAGAAAATGACAGGTCGGCGCAGGAAGGCCGGGACGTCATCGCCGAAACCGCCGCGAGCGCCCTGGACAGGCTGTTCCTTGGCGTGTTCGCTTTGCTTCGTGTCGCGAGGCGTGCGGTCACGGGTGCGTTCGCGACGGGGAGGTGTCGTCTTGGCGGAGAGAGGCGCAACTGCAGCCTCGACTGCAGGCGCCGTTTCCGGCGTCTCGGCGACGACGGATTCAACCGCTTCGACTGCGACTTCCGCGACAGCCTCAGGCCTGGTCGAGCGGCGACTGCGAGAACGGCGGGGCGCCTCTTCGCGGATGTCTTCCGCCTTGGTCACGGCGGACTTGGCGAGAGGCGTCTTGGTGGCTGGGGCCTTGATGGGGTCCATCGAAGCGACGTTGTCGCTCTTAGGAATTGGGCGGGGACGGTCGCTGCGGCCGCGGCTGCTGGAACGGCTGTCGTCGGAGCGGGGGCGGTCCTTGATGGAGGCGAAGTCGATGCCTTCCAGCGTCAGCTCCTGCGGGTCCATCTTGATCAGCTTCAGCACCTTATCCAGCGACTTGTCGTCGGACGGGGTGACGATCATGAAGGCCTGACCCAGCTTGCCAGCGCGGCCGGTGCGGCCGATGCGGTGGACGTAGTCGTCGGCGTGGTGGGAGACGTCGTAGTTGAAGACGTGGCTGACGTCGGGGATGTCCAGACCGCGCGCGGCGACGTCGGAGGCCACCAGGATCTTCAGCGCGCCCGAGCGGAAGTCGGCCAAGGTCTTGGTGCGCAGCGACTGGTCCAGGTCGCCGTGGATCGGCGCGGCGTCGAAGCCGTGGGTCTTCAGCGACTTGGCGACGATGTCGACTTCCGACTTGCGATTGCAGAAGACGATGCCGTTCTTGACATCCTCGCGGCCGACCAGGGCGCGAAGGGCCGTACGCTTGGCCTTGGGATCCGAGGTGGGGATACGGACGACGTATTGAGTGATGGTGTCTGCGGTCATCGCCGGGCGCGAGGCCTCGATCCGGGTGGGATCCTTGAGGAACTGCGACGTCAGGCGCGTGATCTCGGGCGGCATGGTGGCCGAGAAGAACAGGGTCTGGCGCTTGGGCGGCGTCAGTTTGAAGATGCGCTCGATGTCGGGGATGAAGCCCATGTCGAGCATACGGTCGGCCTCGTCGACCACCATCATCTCGACGCCGGTCAGCAGGATCTTGCCGCGTTCGAACAGGTCCAGCAGACGGCCGGGCGTGGCGATCAGGACATCGACGCCCTTGTTCAGCATGGCGACCTGGTCGCCCATGGACACGCCGCCGATCAGCAGCACCCAGGTCAGCTTGGTGCCCTTGGCGTACTTGGCGAAGCTTTCCGCGACCTGGTCGGCCAGTTCGCGGGTCGGGGCCAGGACAAGAGCGCGGGGCATACGAGCCCGGGCGCGGCCGGAGCCGAGGCGGTCGATCATGGGCAGGGTGAAGGCGGCGGTCTTGCCGGTGCCGGTCTGGGCGATGCCCAGAACGTCGCGGCCAGCGAGGGCCACGGGGATGGCGGCGGCCTGAATCGGCGTCGCCACGGTATAGCCTGTATCGGCGACCGCTTTCAGGGTCGTGGCCGAAAGGCCCAGCTTGGTGAATTCTGTCATGAAACCTTGAGGACGGAGGAAACGTCGTAACGTCTTCGGCCTTGCGGAACCGCCCCTAGTGGGCGAGTGGGCGGCGCGCATCGCCAATCCTATCCCGAGCCTGCGGCGGTATATGGAAAGCCCTACGCCTCAGTCAAGTATTTCCGTTCGGGAACCAGGCGGTTGGCAAAGCCTTACCGTTCTGTAATCTGGCCTTGGGGAAGGGAGGGGTTGTCGTATGCGTATGAAAACGCTTGCGTTTGCCTTGGCGGCTTGCTGCGCGACAGCGCAACCGGCCCAGGCGGAGATGGAAACGGCTTTTGGCAACACTGTGATCTCCCACTACCCCGACGGGGCTTGGGTGAAACACTGGTTTGACCGAGACGGCAGTTACCGAGCGGTATTCTCGGACGGTCGCCGGCTAACTGCGCGATGGGCGGTGGAGGGCGAGCGTGTCTGCCTGAACGGGATCAGGCCACGGATGCTACTGTCCCGGTTCTGCACGACGCTGGTGGAGGCGTCGGTGGGGCAGACCTGGCAGGGTCGTGATCCGTTGGGCCGTCGGGTTCGCAACGAACTGGTCGCCGGACGCTAGATCTCCCGGCCCGCTAAGCGGACCGGGAGAGCCGTCACGATCTTACTCGGCTTCAGCCGCCTTCTTGGGCGCAGCCTTCTTCGGGGCAGGCTTTTTGGCGGCGGGCTTCTTGGCCGCAGCGGGCTTCTTCTCCGCCGCGGCCTTGGCCGGAGCCTTCTTCGCCGCAGGCTTCTTGGCGGCAGCCGCCTTCTTCTTCGGAGCCGCGCCGGCCTTGGCGGCCAACAGGGGCAGGGCGTCTTCCAGCGTCAGGTCTTCGGGCGCCATGCCCTTGGGCAGGGTGGCGTTGACCTTGCCCCATTTGACGTAGGGACCGAAGCGACCGGCCATGACCTGGACCGGGGCTTCATCTTCCGGGTGAGCGCCCAGTTCCTTGAGCGGGGCCGTGGCCGAACCGCGACCGGGTCGACCGGCGCGCTTTTCAGCCAGCAGGGCGACCGCGCGGTTGATCCCGACCTCGAACACCTCGTCGATGTCCGAGACGTTGGCGTAGGTGCCGGCGTGCAGGACGAAGGGACCATAGCGGCCAAGGCCCGCCGTGATGACCTTGCCGTCTTCGGGGTGGACCCCGACCTCGCGCGGCAGGGCCAACAGGCGCAGGGCCTGTTCCAGCGTCAGGGACGCGGGGCTCCAGCCCTTGGGCAGGGACGACCGTTTCGGCTTTTCCTCGCCGGGCGGGGTGGTTTCGACATAGGGGCCGAAGCGGCCGATCTTGAGCTGCACCGGCTGGCCGGTCGCCGGATCAACGCCCAGTTCGCGGTCGCCGCCGTCCGCCCCGCCTTCGGCGCCGTCAGGCGAAGCCACCGGGCGGGTGTATTTGCAGTCGGGATAGCGCGAGCAGCCGATGAAGGCGCCGAAGCGGCTGGTCTTCAGACTGAGCTGGCCCTGATGGCACAGGGGGCATTCTCGCGGGTCCGATCCATCGCCCTTGTCCGGGAAGATGTGGGCGCCCAGGGCGTCGTTCAGGTGATCCAGGATGGCCGTGGTGCGCAACTCACCTGCGGCTTGCGTCGCGGCGTGGAAATCGGTCCAGAAGCTGCGGAGCAGCGCCTTCCAGTCCAGTTCACCGGCCGAAACCTCGTCCAGCTGGGATTCCAGCGCGGCGGTGAAGTCGTATTCGACCCAGCGGCTGAAGAACTGTTCGAGGAAGGCCGTGACCAGCCGTCCCTTGTCTTCGGGATAGAAGCGGTTCTTGTCCATGCGGACGTATTCGCGGTCGCGCAGGGTCGTCAGGATCGAGGCGTAGGTCGAGGGACGGCCGATGCCCAGCTCTTCCAGCTTCTTGACCAGGGTGGCTTCCGAGAAGCGCGGCGGCGGCTCGGTGAAGTGCTGGTCGGTGCGGATGGCTTCGACCTTGGCCTTGGCGCCTTCCTTCAGGGCGGGCAGGCGACCGCCGTCGTCCTCTTCGTCTTCAGACCCCTTCTGCTTCTCGTCGCGGCCTTCTTCATAGGCGGCGATGAAGCCATCGAAGGCGACGACCTGGCCCGTAGCACGCAGGCCGGTCTGGCCGTCGGGCGTCTCGATCTCGACCGTGGTGCGGTCCAGACGAGCGCTCTCCATCTGTGAGGCGATCATCCGCTTCCAGATCAGCTCGTAGAGGCGTTGCAGGTCGGAATCGATGCGCAGGCTGTCGGGGTGACGCGCCAAGTTGGTCGGACGGATCGCCTCGTGCGCTTCCTGGGCGTTCTTGGCCTTGGTCTTGTAGTAGCGCGGCTCGGCCGGGACATAGGCGGGGCCGAAGCGGTCGGCGATGACCTCGCGCGCCTGTGCGATGCCTTCGGGGCTGACGAATAGGCCGTCGGTACGCATGTAGGTGATCAGGCCGCCGGTGTCGTCGACGCCCTCATACAGCTTCTGCGCCGCCTGCATGGTGCGCTGGGCGGTGAAGCCCAGCTTGCGCGAGGCTTCCTGTTGCAGGGTCGAGGTGGTGAAGGGCGGGGCCGGCGAGCGCTTGGCGGGCTTCTTCTCGACCGACTTGATGGTGAAGTCGCCGGCCTTGATGGCGTCGCGGGCGGCGAAGGCCATTTCCTCGGTCGGGATGTCCAGGCGCTGAATGCGCTTGCCGGCGTGCTTGACCAGACGGGTGGTGAAGGGCGGGCTGTCGGCGACCAGATCGGCCTCGACCGACCAGTATTCCTGGGCCTTGAACTTCTCGATCTCCATCTCGCGATCGACGACGATGCGCAGGGCGACCGATTGCACCCGGCCGGCCGAACGGGCGCCGGGCAGCTTGCGCCACAGGACGGGCGACAGGTTGAAGCCCACCAGATAATCGAGCGCGCGGCGGGCCAGATAGGCCTCGACCAGCTCCATATCCAGCTGACGCGGATTGGCCATGGCTTCGAGCACGGCGGCCTTGGTGATGGCGTTGAAGGTGACGCGCTGGACCTCGGTGTCCTTCAGCGCCTTCTTCTTGTTCAGGACTTCCAGAACGTGCCAGCTGATCGCCTCTCCCTCACGGTCGGGGTCGGTCGCGAGAATAACGACGTCGGCGCGTTTGGCGGCCTCCGCAATCTCGGACAGGCGTTTGGACGCCTTGGCGTCGACCTCCCAGACCATGGCGAAATCGTCGTCGGGCAGGACGGAACCGTCCTTGGACGGCAGGTCGCGGATGTGGCCGTAGGAAGCCAGCACCTCGTAGCCAGAACCCAGGTATTTATTGATGGTCTTGGCCTTGGCGGGGCTCTCGACGATGACGAGATTCATGGCGCTCTATTCGGGAAATCGGGGCGCGAACGTGGTTGGCGCCGAGGGGGAAGTCAATCGCATGGATAAAAGAGTGCAGCCTTAGGGCGTTTTAGGCTCTTGTCGTTCGACCAGCGGTTGTGGCTTACTGCCGCCGTTGTCAGGAGGGTCGAAGATGGCTGAAGCAGCGAATCGACAAGAGTTCGAGGCGGGCGGAAGGCGAAAAGAGCCTGTGTCGTCCCCTGATATGGCGGATTATCCAGTTCGCGAATACGTCGCCGCGATGGCGGCCGAACTGGCGACCATGGCCCGGTGGGACGGGGACGAACAGTTGGCGTCAGCCCTGGAAATGGCCGTCGATCTGGCCAAGCTTGAAGCGCCCTCACTCTAGATCGAGACCAGACCGCCGGGCAGCAGGCTGGCGCGTCCCGCGAGACTTAGCTCCAGCAGGGCCGAGGCCACGACGCCGATGGGCAGGTCCAGCACCCGCGCAAGTTCATCGCGTGGCGTGGGCGTTGGGGACAGCAGAGCGGCGACCTGCTCGATCACGGCCTCGTCCAGATCGTCGGGCGCGCCGGCGAAGGGCGAATCACCAGGCGGCTCGCGCAGGGTTCGCAGGGTGGTGAAGGCGCGCTCGACGTCCTCCAGCCCCTCACACAGGATGGCGCCCTGACGCAGCAGTTCATTGGGGCCCTTGGAGCGGGGGTCCAGCGGCGAACCCGGCACGGCGAAGACGTCGCGGCCCTGTTCATTGGCCAGGCGGGCGGTGATCAGGGAGCCGGAGCGGATCTCAGCCTCGACCACGATCACCCCGCGCGACAGGCCGGAGATGATGCGGTTGCGGCGCGGGAAGTCGCGAGCCTGGGCGCGGGCGCCGACAGGGCTTTCCGAGACGACGCAGCCCTGCTCGACGATCTGACGATAGAGGTCGGCGTTTTCTGAAGGGTAGATGTCGTCCACGCCGCCGCCGAGAACCGCGACAGTGCCGGTCGGCAGAGCCCCCAGATGGGCCGCTGCGTCGATGCCGCGCGCCAGGCCCGAGACGACCATATGGCCAGCGTCGCCCAGTTGCTGCGACAGGCCACGTGCGATGCGCTGGCCGCCCGCCGAGGCGATGCGGGCGCCGACGACGCCGATGCAGGGCCGCGAGAGCAGGGCGGTATCGCCTAGCGTCCAGAGCAGGGGCGGCGGCGGATCGACAGCGGCGAGCAGGGGCGGATAGTCGGCGTCGCCCAACAGGATCAGACGCGCGCCTTTACGCTCGCCCGCCGCCAGTTCGGCCTCGACCCGCTCGACAGAAGGCAGGGCGTAGTCACGGCCGCTGCGCTGGGTCAGATCGGGCAGGGCATCGACCGCACGGACGGCCGAGCCAAACCTTTGCAGCAGTTGGGAAAACGCCACGGGGCCGACGCGGTCGGTGCGGGCCAGCCGAAGCCGGGCGAAGCGCTCGGCGTCGGACAGGGGGGTCAAGCCTTCTTGGCCCCGATGCGCGGCTCAGCGCCTTTCAGCAGCCGGGCGATGTTCTCGTGGTGGCGGATATAGATCAGGACGGCGGTGAAGACGGCCAGGATCAGGATGGGCGCGGGGGCGGGCAGGCCCAGCATGGCCAGGGGCAGAAGCGCATAGAAGGGCGTCGCCGCCGCCGCGACCAGGGCCGCCAGCGAGGAGTAGCGCAGGGCGAAGGCTGTGATCAGCCAGGTCGCCGCCGCCATCAGGCCCAGGGGCCAGCAGGCGGCCAGGATCAGGCCGAAGAAGGTTGCGACCCCCTTGCCGCCCTTGAAGCCCAGCCAGACGGGGAAGAGGTGACCCATAAAGGCGGCACCGCCGGCGATGGCGCCAGCAGCCTCGCCGAACAGATAGCGCGCGATCAGCAGGGCGACCGCGCCCTTGCCCGCGTCGAGGATCAGGGTGGCGATGGCCAGGTCCTTGCGCCCGGTGCGCAGCACATTGGTCGCGCCGATATTGCCCGAGCCGATATTGCGCACGTCCCCGGCGCCCGCAGCGCGGGTCAGGATGACCCCGAACGGGATTGAACCGAGCAGGTATCCGCCAATCGCTACAAGCCCGAGCGTCAGAAGCGCCGGTCCGGCCAGATCCTGCAAGTGATTCGCTCCCGTTTAGCGTGCGTCGTGGACGATGCGTCCCCCAACGACCGTGAGCAAGACCTTCCCTTGCAGGCGGCGGCCATCGAAGGGCGAATTCTTCGATTTGGAACGCAGTGTGGCCGCATCGACCACAACCGGAGCGCCCGCGTCGAACAGGACCAGGTCCGCCGGCGCGCCAGCCGACAGAACGCCGGCGTCCAGACCCAGCAGCCCGGCGGGGCCCTGGGTCAGCGGGCGCAGCACGTCCAGCAGGTCCAGCCCGTGTTCGTGGTGCAGCATCATGGCGGCGGGCAGCAGGGTTTCCAGACCCACGGCGCCGGGCGCGGCCTCGGCGAAGGGGCGGCGCTTGTTCTCGGCAGGTTCGGGCGCATGGGCCGAGGTGATGGCGTCGATCAGGCCGTCGCGGACGGCCTCGACCAGGGCCTGACGGTCGCTCTCGGGGCGCAGCGGCGGGTCCAGCCGGTAGAAGGTTCGGTAGTCGCCGATGTCGATCTCGTTGAAGCAGAGGTGGTTGATCGAGACCGAGGCCGAGACTTCCAGGCCGCGAGCGCGGGCGCGGGCTAGGGTTTCCAGCGCGCCCTCGGTCGAGATCTGATCGACCAGGAAGCGTGCGCCGGTCTGTTCGACCAGGGCCAGGTCGCGCTCCAGCTGGATGCGCTCGGCGATGGCGGGGGCGCCGGACAGGCCGAGGCGGGTGGCCAACTCGCCGGAGGTGGCGACGGCGCCCTCCGACAGCCAGGGCTCAGCCGGGCGGCAGGCGATCAGGGCGTTGAAGGCGGCGGCGTAGCTCATCACCCTTTGCAGGGTGCGGGTGTTGACGATGACCCGGTCGCCGTCGGTGAAATAGAGGGCGCCCGCTTCATGCATCAGGCCGATTTCGGCCATGCGCTGGCCGTCACGGCCTTGGGTGGCGGCGCCCGCCGCCCGGACGTTGACCAGATCGAGCGCCGCGCCGCGTCGCTGGATGTGGTCGATCAGGGCGGGGTCGTCGATGGCCGGGTCGGTGTCGGGCTGGACCACGATGGTGGTGACGCCGCCCGCCGCCGCCGACAGGCTGGCCGACTTCAGGGTTTCCTTGGGCTCATTGCCCGGCTCGCCGGTCTTGACCCGGATGTCGATCAGGCCGGGGGCGAGGCAGCGGCCCTGGGCGTCGATGACGGTGACGCCGTCGGGGCGCTGGGTCGCCTGGCCGTGGACGACCTCGACGATGCGGCCGTCCTGGATCAGGATCGCGCCGGGACCGTCATAGTCGCTGGCGGGGTCCAGAAGGCGGGCGTTGATGATGGCCAGTGTGTTCGGAGCGGCGGTCATGCGGCGGCTCCCGCGCGGCGGTGGGCGAGGGCGGCCAGGACGGCCATGCGGGCGGCGACGCCCATCTCGACCTGATCCTGGATCAGGGAGACGGTCAGGTCGTCGGCTACGTCGGAGTCGATCTCGACGCCCCGGTTCATCGGGCCGGGGTGCATGACCCTGGCACCCGGCGCGGCCCAGGCCAGTTTCTCGCGGTCCAGACCCCAGAAGCGGAAATACTCGCGGGTCGAAGGGATCAGGGCGCCGGTCATGCGTTCCAGTTGCAGGCGCAGCATCATGACCACGTCACAGCCGGCCAGACCTTCCTTCATGTCGTGGAAGACCTCGCAGCCCCAGCGGTCGGCGTCGCCGGGGACGAGCGTCGGCGGACCGATCAGGCGCACCCGCGCCCCCATCATGGACAGCAGGGCCACGTTGGAGCGGGCCACGCGGCTGTGGGCGATGTCGCCGCAGATGGCGACGGTCAGCCCGCCGACGTCGCCGAAGGCGCGGCGTATGGACAGCAGGTCCAGCAGGGCTTGCGTAGGGTGCTCATGACGACCGTCGCCGGCGTTGACGACCGCGCAGCCAACCTTTTGCGAGAGCAGGTCAACTGCGCCCGACGACGAATGGCGAACCACCAGAATCTCGGGCTTCATCGCATTCAGCGTCACCGCCGTGTCGATCAGGGTCTCGCCCTTGGCGACCGAGGAGGCCGAGACCGGCATGGTCACCACGTCGGCGCCCAGACGCTTGGCGGCGATCTCGAACGAGGAGCTGGTGCGGGTCGAGTTCTCGAAGAAGAGGTTCACGACCGTCTGGCCGCGCATCA
>CAYWDO010000014.1:12596-16649 GCA_964456995.1 uncultured Brevundimonas sp. | reverse complement strand
CTGGTGCGGGTCGAGTTCTCGAAGAAGAGGTTCACGACCGTCTGGCCGCGCATCAGGTCGATGCCCTTGGCCGACTGACGGTTGAAGTCGACGAAGGCGTCGGCGAGATCCAGCAGCGCCAGGGCGGCGGGCGGGGTCAGATCGCCGGCGGCGAGGAAGTGATCGCGGGGGAACGGCGTCAGTCGCTCCTCGATGGTTTCGGTGACGGAAGCGGCATGGGTCATCGAGACGCCGCTATAGAGCCGACTCTGCTTCAGGGGAAGATCAGGCGCGCAGACGGTCCAGCGCGCCCTGCAAAATCCAGGCGGCGGCGGTGCGGTCCACCACGTCAGCGCGGCGTTTGCGGCTCAGGTCCAGTTCGTCGATCAGGAAGCGCTCGACCGCCGTCGTGGACAGGCGCTCGTCCTGGAAGGCCACGTTGACGGGACACAGGCGTTCCAGATTGCGGGCGAAGGCGCGGCAGGACTGGGCGCGCGGGCCTTCGGAACCGTCCATGTTCAGCGGCAAACCGATGACCAGGGCCGAGACGTTGCGGCCGTTCATCAGCTTGATCAGCTGCTCGGCGTCCTGGCTGAATTTCACCTTTCGGATCAGCTGGAGCGGGCTGGCGATCATGCGGCTGGTGTCGGACACGGCCACGCCAATGGTGTTCTCGCCCAGATCGAGCCCCATCCAAGGGGTGTCGGGCGGGCAGGCGGCGGGCAGGTCTGTCAGGTCGAATACGGGCACGGCCTCCCCATATTGCAATGCGGAACGCTTGTCGAAGCCGCATCGGGCGGTTAACCCACGACAGGAGTCAGTCCGGGCGACTCCCGCGCGCCCCGGCTGGATGAATTTCGGAGATTTCCATGGCTATCGACGCCGCGACGGTGCGCAAGGTCGCCCACCTCGCCCGCATCAAGACCCCCGAGGACCGCCTGGAGCCGCTGGCCCAGGAGCTGAACGGCATCCTGAACTGGATCGAGCAGCTGAACGAGGTCGACGTGCAGGGTGTCGAGCCGATGACCTCCAACGTCGCCCAGCCCCTGCGTCTGCGCGAAGACGTCGTCACCGACGGCGCCAAGGTGGATGCGGTCCTGTCGAACGCCCCGAAGTCGGCGGACGGCTTCTTCGTCGTGCCCAAGGTCGTGGATTAAGTCATGAGCGATCTGACCAAGCTGACCCTCAAAGACGCCGTTGACGGCTTGAAGGCCAAGACCTTCTCGTCGGAAGAGCTGACCCGCGCCTTCCTGACCAATATCGAGGCCTCGAACCCGGCGCTGAACGCCTATGTCGAGGTGACGGCGGACAAGGCGCTGGAACAGGCGCGCGCCTCCGACGCCAAACTGGCCAAGGGCGAGGGCGGGGCGCTGGAAGGCGCGCCGCTGGGCATCAAGGACCTGTTCTGCACCGAGGGCGTGCAGACGACCGCCGGCTCCAACATGCTGCGCGGCTTTGTGCCGCCCTATGAATCCACCGTCACCGCCAATCTGTGGCGCGACGGCGCGGTCATGCTGGGCAAGCTCAACATGGACGAGTTCGCCATGGGCTCGGCCAACGAGACCTCGGCCTTCGGTCCGGTGAAGAACCCGTGGAAGGCCCACGGCTCGGACGCCGAACTGACGCCGGGCGGTTCGTCGGGCGGTTCGGCCTCGGCGGTGGCCTCTGATCTGTGTCTGGCCGCGACGGCCTCGGACACCGGCGGCTCGATCCGCCAGCCCGCCGCCTTCACCGGCACGGTCGGCATCAAGCCCACCTATGGCCGCGCCAGCCGTTTCGGCATGGTGGCCTTCGCCTCGTCGCTGGATCAGGCCGGCCCGATCACCAAGACGGTGACGGACGCCGCCATCCTGCTGAAGTCCATGTGCTCGTTCGACGCCAAGGACTCGACCAGCCTCGACATCCCGACGCCTGACTGGACCCAGTCGGTCGGTCAGTCGGTCAAGGGCCTGCGCATCGGCGTTCCGGCGGAATACCTGATCGACGGCATGTCCGAAGAGATCAAGGCGCTGTGGCAGCAGGGCGTCGCGTGGCTGAAGGCCGCCGGCTGCGAGATCGTCGAGATCAGCCTGCCGCACACCAAATACGCCCTGCCGGCCTATTACATCGTGGCCCCGGCGGAGGCCTCGTCGAACCTGGCCCGCTATGACGGGATGCGCTTCGGCCATCGCGCCGAGGACTTCTCGTCGCTGGATGATCTCTATGCCGCCTCGCGCGCTGAGGGCTTCGGCAAGGAGGTTCAGCGCCGCCTGACCATCGGCACCTATGTCCTGTCGGCGGGCTTCTATGACGCCTACTACGTCAAGGCGCTGAAGGTGCGTCGCCGCATCGCCGAGGACTTCGACAATGTCTGGGGCAAGGTGGACGCCATCCTGACCCCGTCGACCCCGACGGCGGCGTTCAAGCTGGGCGACAAGCAGATCGACCCGCTGACCATGTACCTGAACGACGTCTTCACGGTGACGACCAACCTGGCCGGTCTGCCCGGAATCTCGGTGCCTGCGGGTCTGAGCAGCGATGGTCTGCCGCTGGGCCTTCAGGTCATCGGCAAGGCCCTTGATGAGGCGACCGTCTTCCAGGTCGCGGCCGCACTGGAAGACTCCGCCGGTTTCGTCGCCAAACCGGCCAAGTGGTGGTGAGCATGTCTGACAACAAAACACTGATCAAAGGTCGCACCGGCGACTGGGAAATCGTCATGGGGCTGGAAATCCACGCCCAGGTGGCGTCGAAGGCCAAGCTGTTCTCGGGCGCGGCCGTCGGCTTTGGCGCGGGGCCGAACGAGCAGGTGTCGCTGGTCGACGCCGGCTTCCCCGGCATGCTGCCGACCCTGAACAAGCACTGCGTCGAGCAGGCGGTGAAGTCGGGTCTGGGCCTGAAGGCGCAGATCAATCTGAAGAGCCAGTTCGACCGCAAGAACTACTTCTATCCCGACCTGCCGACCGGCTATCAGATCAGCCAGCTGTATCACCCGATCGTGGGCGAGGGCGTGGTCGAGGTGGAGGCCGAGGACGGCAGCTTCTTCAACGTCGGCATCGAGCGCCTGCACCTGGAACAGGACGCGGGCAAGCTGATCCACGACCTGTCGCCGACCGAAAGCTACGTCGATCTGAATCGGGCCGGCACGGCGCTGATGGAGATCGTCTCGCGTCCCGATATCCGCACGCCGGAAGAGGCGGTGGCCTACGTCAAGAAGATCCGCACCATCCTGATCTATCTCGGCACCTGCGACGGCGACATGGACAAGGGCAACCTGCGCGCCGACGTCAACGTCTCGGTCTGCCGCGCTGGCAACTACGCCAAGTTCAAGGAAACCGGCGACTTCGGCTTCCTGGGCACGCGCTGCGAGATCAAGAACGTCAACAGCTTCCGCTTCATTTCTCAGGCGATCAATTACGAGGCGCGTCGCCAGATCGAGATCCTTGAGGACGGCGGCTCGATCACTCAGGAAACCCGTCTGTACGATCCGACGGCGGGCGAAACGCGCTCGATGCGGTCCAAGGAAGAGGCGATGGACTATCGCTACTTCCCCGACCCCGACCTGCTGCCGCTGGAGCTGGAACAGGCTTGGATCGACGAGATCAAGGCCAATCTGCCCGAGCTGCCGGACGAGAAGCGCCGTCGTCTGATGGCCGACTACGGCCTGTCGCAATACGACGCCGTGGTGCTGATCTCGGAGCAGGCCAAGGCCGATTACTTCGAGGCGGCTGCGAAGGGCCGCGACGCCAAGCTGGTCTCCAACTGGGTGACGAACGAGGTCTCCGCGCGTCTGGCCGCCGACGGCAAGGACTTCAGCGAAAACCCGCTGCCGGCGGCGCACGTGGCCCAACTGGTCGAGCTGATCGAGACGAACGTCATCTCGTCCAAGATCGCCAAGGAAGTGTTCGACTACGTCTGGAACGGTGAAGGCTCGCCCGCCGAGGTGGTCGAGAAGCACGGCCTGAAGCAGGTGACGGACACCGGCGCCATCGAGAAGGCCGTGGACGACATCATCGCCGCCAACCCGGACAAGGCGGCGGCGGTGGCGGAGAAGCCGCAGGCGCTGGGCTGGTTCGTCGGTCAGGTGATGAAGGCGAC
>CAYWDO010000014.1:0-12496 GCA_964456995.1 uncultured Brevundimonas sp. | reverse complement strand
CGCGTCCCCGGAGGCGGGTAGCCGAGGCCGTAGGTCCGCCAGTCGTTGACCTGATAGCGCCAGAAGACCTCTGGCAGGTACTGGCCGACCTGGTACTGTCGGTTCCAATAGGTCCGCGGCACGCTGTAGTAGCCGTATCCGGGCGCGAAATAGAAGCCGAGCCGCACGCCGTTCCAGCCCCGGAAGCGGCTGTCGTTGCGCCACCAGTCGCTGCGGTGACGCTGGTTCCAGTCACGGCGCCACTGGTCGCGGTTCCAGCGGTTGTGGAAGTCGCGATAGTCGCGGTCATTGTTCCAGTTCGGACGGTCAGGACGGTCAGGACGGTTAGGTCGATCAGGGCGGTTGGGTCGATCGGGACGATCCGGTCGGTTCCAGTCCGGGCGATCAGGCCTGTTCGGGCGGTTGGGTTGCTGGCTGCCAGGTCGGTCCGGCCGGTTCCAATCGGGTCTGTCCGGCCGATTCGGCTGTTGCGGGCGGTTGGGACGGTCCGGCCTGTTGGATTGGTTTCCATCAGGACGGCCAGGACGACCCGGCTGTTGCGAACCGGGACGGTCCGGCCGCACATCGGGCCTGTCTGGTCGGTTGGGTCGATTCGGCTGTTCAGGACGAGGCGTCTGGGGTCGACCCTGATCCGTGGGGCGCGCCGGTCGATCAGGACGTTCGCCTTCCGAGCGTGAGGGACGCGGCGTATCAGGCCGCTCGGGCCGGGTTTCTGCGCGCGGGCCGTCGCGTCTCTGCTGAGGCGAGGCGGACTGGTCACGACGGTCCGTGCGACGTTGAGGGCGCTGATCGCGAGATCCGTCTTCGGATTGAACCTGTTGCGACTGCGCCAGGGTCGCCACGGGAGCAAGTGCCGGAAGGGCGAAGCTGGCGATGGCCGTGAACACCATCAGAGAACGTTTCATGGTCTTCTTCCTTGCACGCCGAGAGGGCGGCTTAAGCATCAACCTGGCGCCGCCGCCATGAACCACGGCTGAACGCCGGTCGATGGACAACTGAAGGAAACGCATCAAAAAGCCCCGCAAAGCCAAGCTCTGCGGGGCTAACTGAAAACAGTGCGCGAGGCCTAGTAGACGTCGTGCAGCACGCTGGCGATCAGGCCTGTGGCCACGGCGATCAGCAGAATGTCGTTATTGGCGTGGACATAGCGATAGCCGCGCGGCGCAGGACGCAGGTTGTAATAATAGGGGTCGCTCACATAGTAGCCGCGATAGGCCGAGGGCAGATAGGCGCCCTGACGCCAGCGATAGCTCTGGTAGCGGGGATCGACGCGATAGTAGCCGCGACCCGGCGCATACCAGTAGCCGTTGCGAGCGCCGCGGTAGTCACGGAATTCAGGCCGACCGCGCCACCAGTCGCGATTGTTGCGGTCCCAACGGTCGGCTCGGCGCTGGTCCTGACGATAGTCGCGGCGGTCGTCCCGGCGATCCTGACGCCATTCGCGACGGTCGTCGCGTTGGTCCTGACGGAACTCGCGACGGTCGTTTCGATTGTCACGGCGATCATCGCGACGGTCCTCCCGGCGATCCTGACGATACTCGCGGTGATCGCGGTTCTGGGCCTGGGCCGCCAACGGCGCGGCCGTGGTGGCCAGCGCCAGGGCGACGACGGCGGCCTTGGTGAGGCGGTTCATCCTTACGTCTCCATGGTCTGGGCGCCGGAGGGAAGCTTCGGACGGCCCGTTGAACAGGAGGCCAAGGTCGGTCCTGGCGCATGAACTCCCGCTGAATGGCGATGTCAGCTTTCCGCCTTGTCTGGTTCACCTTGTCGCGCCATCTGTGAGGCCCCGATGGAAGCGGAAGCGACAACGATGACCCAGCCCATAGAGCTCTGGTACTGGCCCACGCCGAACGGCTGGAAGATCTCTATCGCCCTCGAGGAAATGGGCCTGCCCTATGTGATCAAGCCGGTGAACATCGGCGCTGGCGAACAGTTCGCGCCGGCTTTTCAGGCCCTCAGCCCCAACGGCCGGATGCCCGCCATCGTCGATCCCGAAGGCCCAGACGGGCAGCCGCTGTCGATCTTCGAGTCCGGCGCGATCCTGCAATATCTCGGCGCGAAGTCCGGCCGCTTCTATCCGACCGATGCGCGGGCCAGGGTCGAGGTCGATCAGTGGCTGTTCTGGCAGATCGGCGGCCTGGGCCCCATGGCGGGCCAGACGCATCATTTCCGCCAATACGCCCCGGCGATGATCAAGGACCAGCGGCAGATCGCTTATGGCGTCCAGCGCTACACCAACGAAACCCATCGCCTCTACGGCGTTCTGGAGCGGCGGCTGGCCGACCGGGATTATGTCGCGGGCGACTATTCCATAGCCGACATGGCGATCTGGCCCTGGATCCTGCCGACGCACCAGGGGCAGGACCTGACGGCGTTCCCGAATCTGGCGGCCTGGCTAGAGCGTGTAGGCGAGCGAGCGGCGGTCAAGGCGGGCAGGGCGGTAGGCGAGGAATGGCGCGCCAACCTGGCGGCGTCTGGCAAGGCGGCCGAGGAGGCGCGCAAGGTTTTGTTCGGCCAGCGAGCGCGTTAACTTTAACTTCAAACCGCTGGTATTTGAATGGGGTTCGAAAGGCAGGGTCAGAACGACCAAAGCCCGGAGGATTGACCATGACCGCGCACGAAACCGCGCCCCTAGCTGTTGATATGGCGGCCCTGCCGCTGCCCACGGTCGAGATGGACGGAGACGCCTTGTTCCGACTCGGGCTGGCCTACTCGGCCGGTCTGGACGGATGCCCCATCGACCGCGTCTCGGCCCACATGATCTTCAACCTGGCGGCCATGAAGGGTTCAGTCGAAGCCCGCATCTATCGTCGCGAGATGAGCGCCGAGATGGAGCACGACGAGATCGCCGAGGCCCAGCGCGCGGCTCGCCGCTGGATCGACGCGGGTTCGACCACGCTCGCCGCCTGAGGCTTGTAGCGGCGAATGGCTGGACCGGGCTGCGACGGCGGGTTATGGACCCGGCAAGAAACGTCGCCCAAAGGATTCCCGCCCATGCTCGCTCGCATCTATCGTCCGGCCAAAACCGCGATGCAGTCGGGCAAGGCCAAGACCAACGACTGGCGGCTGGAATTTGAGCCCGCCTCGGCGCGCACCCAGGACGCCCTGACCGGCTGGACCAGCTCCAGCGACATGAACGGCCAGGTCCGATTGTCCTTCGACACCAAGGAAGAAGCGGTCGAATACGCCGAACGTCACGGCATCGCCTTCCGTCTGCATGAGCCGAACGAAGCGCCGGTCATCCTCAAGGCCTATGCCGACAATTTCGCCACCAATCGCAAGCAGTCCTGGACCCACTAGGTCCGATTGCGGCGGTAGCGGCCGAAGGCGCCCATAGCTCAACCGGATAGAGCACCCGCCTTCTAAGCGGGATGTTGCAGGTTCGAGTCCTGCTGGGCGCGCCATTCCTCAAGGCCCTTTTCCAGGTCGTCGATCAAATCGGCCGGATCTTCCAGCCCCACATGCAGGCGTAGCAACTGCCCGGCTAGGGCAGGCGCGTGCTGGCGGTGGGCCAGTTGCGGGGTTTCGTGGGTGATCAGGCTTTCGAAACCGCCCCAGGAATAGCCCATGCCGAAGAGGCTTAGTGCGTTCATCAAAGCGTGAGCCGTCGCCTTGTCGCCGCCCTTCATGACGACGCCCATCAGGGCTGCGCCGCCGGAATAGTCGCGCCGCCAAAGGTCGTGGCCGACCGAGCCGGGCAGGGGCGGGAACAAAACGCGTTCAACTTCTGGCCGGGCTTGCAGCCATTCGGCGACCTCAAGGCCGGACTTGAGCGCTTCATTGTAGCGCAGCGGCAGTGTCCGCAGCCCTCGCAGCGCCAGCCAGGCGTCGTCGGGGGAGACGTGCCAGCCCATGTCCTCGATGGTGTGCAGGATGGCGCGGCCGACCTCGGCGTCCTGAACGGCAATGGCGCCCATCAGCAGGTCGGAATGGCCGGCGGCGTATTTGGTCACGGCCTGGACGCTGACGTCGACGCCGTGTTCCAGCGGGTGGAAGGCCAGGCCTGCCGCCCAGGTGTTGTCCATCACGGTCAGCACGCCGCGCGTCTTGCACGCCTGAACCAGGGCGGGAACGTCGAGGATCTCGAATGTCAGGGACGAGGGGGATTCGATCAGCAGGAGGCGAGTATGTTCGCCGCACAGCGACAGAATTTCCGAGGTCGAGGCGTCTGCGGGATGGAAATGCGTGGCGATCCCGCGCGCGGCCATGTGGCGGGTCAGAAAACGACGGGTCGGACCATAGACGGCGTCGCTGGTCACCACCTCGTCGCCGGGGCGCAACAGGGCCAGCAGGGGGACGGTCACGGCGGCGAGGCCAGACGGCACGAGGAAGGCGTCGTTGGCCCCCTCCAGATCGGCCAGGGCGGCGCGCAGTTCACGCGCGGCGCTGGTCCCGTCCAGGCCATAGACCGGCCCCGGCGTCGAATCCTGCATCGATGCCGGGTCGTCGCTGAGCATGGTGGAGGCGCGCTCGACCGGAGGATTGACCGGCCGACGGCCTTGGCCGCGTCGCGTGGCGGAGGCGATCAGGCGGGTGCGCTCGGAAAGGCGGGGCATGAGGGCTCCGGCGGGTTGCGGTTCTGAGCCTAGAGGGCTCTAAAGAAGGCGGGGGCGCAAGCTGACGAGGGTGACAGAATGCGGGCGGCGAGAATCGTGACGGGAATATCGTTGGCGCTGCTGCTGGCGACAAGCGCCTGCGACCGCCAGGCCAGGACCGATCAGGACGAGACGCCCCCGACCTCGCGCCCCACCACGACACCCATGCCGGTGGACGTCGCCAGCCCCACGCTTGCGGCGATCAAGCAGCGCGGGCGGCTGAACTGCGGCGTGAATCAGGGACTGGTCGGTTTCGCCTATACCGATAATCGCGGCGCATGGCGGGGCTTTGACGTCGACTTTTGTCGAGCCACGGCGGCGGCGATCTTCGGCGATCCCGATGCGGTGCGGTTCGTGCCCCTGACCGCCGAGCTGAGGTTCGAGGCACTGCGCGACGGGCGCGTGGATGTGCTGTGGCGCAATACGTCCTGGACCATGAGCCGCGACGCTGGCGGCGAGTTGAGCTTTGCCGGTATCAACTATTACGATGGTCAGGGCTTTTTGGTGCGCCGCGCCCTGAACCTGAACAGCGCATCTGAACTGAACGGCGCGCGGATCTGCGTCCAGTCGGGATCGACGACCGAACTGAACGTCGAGGACTATTTCCGCACGCGGGGCATCGAATACCGCCCCGTCGTGGTCAAGACCGAGGAAGAGGCCCGTCAGGCCTATGCGCGCGAGGAATGCGACGCCTTCACCGCCGACATCTCGGCTTTGGCGGCAGCCCGGACCACGCTGGCCAGTCCGCAGCACCACGCCATCCTGCCCGACGTGATCTCCAAGGAGCCGCTGGGTCCCGTCGTCCGGCGTGGCGACGACCAATGGACCGCGGTGATCCGCTGGACCTTGAACGCCCTGATCCTGGGCGAGGAGTTGGGCGTGACCAAGGGCAACGTGGCCGAGTTGCAGCGTGACAGTCAGGATTCGCGCATCCGCCGCCTTTTGGGCGAGGAGGGCGAATTCGGGCCTTCTGTGGGGCTCCCCCGAAGCTGGGCGCGTGACGCCATCGCGTCGGGCGGCAACTATGGCGAGATCTTTGAACGGAACCTTGGCCAGCAATCGGCGCTGAATCTTGCCAGGGGGCTGAACGCGCAATGGAGCGCCAGGCCGGGCGGCCTGATCTACGGTCTGCCTATTCGATAACTACGTAGGCGACGAAACGGGGGACGTATGACCACGACGACCAAGAAGAAGCTGCCGCTTCACGTATTGATGTTGATCGGCTTTGTGGTCGGATTGTTAGGCGGACTGGCTGTCAATCTGACGGTCGGCGGTGACGCACCCTGGGTGTTGTGGTTGACCTCCAACGTCACGGGACCGGCGGGGCAGATATTCCTGCGACTGCTGTTCATGCTGGTTTTGCCGCTGTTGTTCTCGGCGCTGGTGGTCGGCGTGGCGGAGATGGGCGACCTGAAGACGCTGGGGAGAGCCGGCACCAAAAGTCTTTTGTTCACGGTCTTCATTTCAGCCATCGCGGTCGTGATCGGCATGGCGATGGTCAATGTCTTCCGCCCTGGCGACGGGGTGGATCCGGCGCTGGCTCAGCAGCTGCTGGAGCAGGGGCGTAGCGGCGCGGCCTCCATCGTCAGCAGCGCGCCGGATTCGGTGCGCGCGGGGGACTTCTTCCTCGATCTGGTGCCGTCCAACGTCTTCACGGCGGCGGCGCAGAACGAAATCCTGCCGGTCATGGTCTTCGCCCTGCTGTTCGGCATCGGACTGGTGATGACCAAGAGCCCGGCGACGGATCGCCTGCAACAGACCATCGAAGGTCTGTTCGAGGTGATGATGAAGCTGATCAACCTGGTCATCCGACTGGCGCCCATCGCCATCGCCTGCCTGATGTTCAATCTGGCGGCCCTGTTTGGCTGGGAGCTGCTGGTGAGACTGGCGGCCTTTGTCGGTGTCGCCGTGGGGGCCATGGCGATCCATATGTTCGTGGTCTATCCGATCTGCATCGCCACGATGGGCGGGATGTCGCCGCTGAAGTTCTTCCGGGACATTCGCGAGGCCATGGTCGTTTCCTTTTCGACCGCCTCCTCCAACGCCAGCCTGCCGGTGTCGCTGCGTGTGGCCGAACAGAACCTGGGCTTGCCACGCAAGATCGCCCGGTTCGTCCTGACGGTCGGGGCCACGGCCAATCAGAATGGCACGGCCCTGTTCGAAGGGGTGACGGTGCTGTTCCTGGCTCAGTTCTTCGGCGTGGATCTGAGCCTGGGTCAGCAGGTCATCGTCATGCTGGTCTGTATTCTGGGCGGGATCGGCACGGCGGGCGTGCCTGCGGGGTCGCTGCCGGTCATCGCCATGATCCTGGCCATGGTGGGCGTGCCGCCGGAAGGGATCGGTCTGATCCTGGGCGTCGACCGCTTCCTGGATATGTGTCGCACCTCACTGAACGTGACCGGCGATCTGGTCGTGGCGACCGTGGTGTCGCGCGGCGAGGAGGATACGGACGAAGCAGCCCCGGTTCCGACGTAGGGGTCAGGCGACCACGACGGGGGTGTCGGCGCGCGCGCCCCATTCGGCCCACGACCCATCATAGAGCCGCGACGACCGACCGAGTTCTGCCAGGCCAAGGGTCAGGATCGCGGCGGTGACGCCGGACCCGCAGGAGGTGATGACGGGGCGGTCCAGGTCGACTCCGGCGTCGCGGAAGGCGGTTTCCAGAGCCGTACCGCGCTTCAAGGTTCCGTCCGCGTTCAGCAACTTGCCGAAGGGCAGGTTGAGCGCGCCGGGCATATGGCCGGCGCGGACGCCCGGGCGGGGTTCGGGGGCCTCTCCGCGAAAACGCGGAGCGCCTCGCGCGTCCACGACCTGAACCTCGCCGGCTGACGCCTGACGGACCTGATCCAGATCGACGACGTGGTCGGCGTTCAAGGCGGCGTCGAAGGTCGCAGCCTTGCTCAGATCGACAGGGCCGCGTTCCAGAGGCCGCCCCTCAGCGCGCCACTTCGGCAGGCCGCCGTCCAGCACGCGGACTCGCTGCGCGCCCATGGTCCGCAGCGTCCACCAGACGCGGGCGGCCGAGAACAGGCCCTGGGCGTCATAGACCAAGATGTCGTCGCTCTCGCTGATCCCCATCTCGCCCAGGGCCTCGGCAAACGCCTGGGGTGTAGGCAGCATGTGCGGGTAGGGGCTGGCGTGGTCGGAGACAGCCTCGATGTCGAAGAAGACCGCGCCAGGCAGGCGCTCGGCCTCGAAGTCTGCTCGGGCGTCACGTCCGTCCAACCACCAGCTGGCGTCGATGATCCGCAAGTCGGGCGCGCCGAGGCGATCCGCTAGGGCCTGGGTCGAGATCAGAGGGCTGTATGAAGGCGTGTGCATGGCGGCACGATAACACAGGCTGCCCAGCTGTGTGGTCAGGCGCTGAGTCGCCCTGTAGGTTGCGAAGCCGAGGGTTCGACGCCACCTGTCGGACGCAAAGTTGCGCCACAAACCGCGACTTTATCGATTCCAACAGCCGAAAGCGCCGCCGTGAACCGTCCCAACGCCGTCATCGAACTGTCCGCTGGCCTGAAGAAGCCCGTCGTGATCGGCGGCGGTCGCCGCATCGTCTTCATCGCCGGCCCCTGCCAGATGGAAAGCCGCCAGCACGCGCTGGAGACGGCGCATCGTCTAAAGGAGATCGGCGAGCGGCTGAACGTCGGCATCATCTACAAGACCAGCTTTGACAAGGCCAACCGCACCAGCGCCAGCGCCGCGCGCGGCATCGGCCTGAAGGACGCTCTGCCGATCTTTGCTGAAATCCGCGAAGTTACCGGCCTGCCGACCCTAACCGACGTCCACTCCGAGGCCCAGTGCGAAGGTGTGGCCGAGGCTGTGGACGTGCTGCAGATCCCGGCCTTCCTTTCGCGGCAGACCGACCTGCTGCTGGCCGCCGCCGCCACCGGCAAGGCGATCAACATCAAAAAGGGGCAGTTCCTCGCCCCCTGGGACATGAAGAACGTCATCGCCAAGGTGGTCGGCGCCGGCAACCCCAACGTCATGGCCTGCGAGCGCGGCGCCAGCTTCGGCTACAACACCCTGGTCAGCGATATGCGGTCCCTGCCGATCATGCGCGAGATCGGCTGCCCCGTGGTCTTTGATGCGACCCACAGCGTGCAGCAGCCGGGCGGGCAGGGAACGTCCTCGGGCGGTCAGCGCGAGTTCGTGCCGGTTCTGGCGCGCGCGGCCGTGGCCGTGGGCGTGGACGCTGTCTTCCTGGAGACGCACGAGGACCCCGACAACGCCCCGTCGGACGGCCCCAACATGGTGCCGCTGAACCAGTTCGAGGCCCTGGCCGCCGAGCTGATCGCCTTCGACGACCTGGCGATCAAGGTCGGAGCCAAGGCGCCGATGGCGAACCCGGCCTGAATCCGGTAGTTCGGCGTGATGGCTGAACGATCACTGGATTTGGGCGCGCTGCAAGGTCTGCTGGCGCAGGTGCATGAGCTGAAGGTCGCCTGCGTCGGCGACCTGATGCTGGACCGCTATGTCTATGGCGAGGTCAGCCGCATCTCGCCCGAGGCGCCGATCCCTGTCCTGCGCGCGCGCCGCACCGTGGCCATGCCCGGCGGCGTGGGCAATGTGGCCCGCAACGTCGCGGCTCTGGGCGGGCAGGCCCGACTGGGCGCGGTCGTCGGTCAGGATGCGGCGGGCGCCGAACTGTCCGATCTGATCGCCGCCGAGGACCGGGTCGAGGACGCCCTGGTCCGTCCCGAGGGCGCGGCCACCATCGTCAAGACGCGCTTCGTCGCCGCCGGTCAGCAACTGCTGCGGCTGGACGACGAGCAGCCCGCCGCCGGCGGCTATGGCGAGAAGGCGGTGTTCAAGGACGCCAAGGCTATTTTGCTGTCCGACTACGCCAAGGGCGTGGTGGACGACGCCCTGATCGAGGCGGCGCTGTGGGCCGCGCGCGAATACGGCGCGCCGGTGATCGTGGACCCCAAGGGGCGCGACTTCGCCCGTTATGGCGCGGTCGATCTGATCAAGCCGAACGCCAGCGAACTGGCTGGGGCCACCGGCCTGCCGGTTGAGACGGACACCGAGGTCGAGGCGGCGCTGGCGGCCTTGCTGGCGGCCACCACGGCCAAGGCGGTCGTCGTCACCCGCGCCGGCAAGGGCATGACCCTGGCCCGTCGCGACGGCGACGTGGTGCATTTCCCGGGTCGGGCGCGCGAGGTCTATGACGTGTCCGGCGCCGGCGACACCTCGCTGGCGGCCTTGGGTCTGGCGCTGGGTGCCGGCGCGTCGCTGGAGACGGCGGTGCAGTTCGCTATCCTGGCCTCGGGCGTGGTGGTCGGCAAGAGCGGCACGGCGGTCGTCACGCCCGCCGAACTGATCGAGGCCGAGATGAGCCAGCACGCGGCCCTGGCCCAGTCGAAGGTCACGCCGCTGGACGAGCTATTGGATCAGGTCGAGGCGTGGAAACGCCAGGGCCTGAAGGTCGGCTTCACCAACGGCTGTTTCGACATTCTGCACCGCGGCCACGTGGCCTATCTGGCCCAGGCGCGCGGCTGGTGCGACCGGCTGGTGGTGGCGCTGAACACCGACGCTTCGGTGCGTTGTCTGAAAGGCGAAGGGCGGCCGGTCAATGATCTGGACAGCCGCGCCGCCGTCATCGGCGGTCTGACCAGCGTGGATCGGGTGACAGCCTTTGACGATCCAACGCCGATGGCCCTGATCGAGCGGCTGCGGCCCGACGTCCTGATCAAGGGCGCGGACTACACCAAGGACAAGGTGGTCGGCGCGACCGAGGTCGAGAGCTGGGGCGGCGTGGTTCGCCTGGCCGATTTCGCGGACGGCTATTCCACCACGAGGACCATTGAAAAGATGACGACCGGAGCCGCCGAATGACCCCGCGCATGATCGTGGTGACCGGCGGGGCTGGTTTCATCGGCTCCAACATCGTGGCCCGGCTGTGCGAGAGCGACGCCTGGGACGTGGTGGTTTGCGACCGGCTGGAAACGGCTGATCTCGCCAAGTGGAAGAACATCGCCAAACACCCGATCGCCGACCTGTGGGCGCCCGAGGAACTGTTCGAGCAACTGGAGCGTCACGCCGAGCGGATCGAGGCCGTGGTGCACATGGGCGCCATCTCCTCAACGACCGAGCCGGACGCGGACCTGATCCTGCGCACCAATTTCAGCCTGTCGCGCGACATCTGGGACTGGTGCGCCATTCGCGACGTACGGATGATCTACGCCTCGTCGGCGGCGACCTATGGCGACGGCGATAACGGGTTCGAGGATCGCGACGATCCTGAGAGTCTGAACGCGCTTCGCCCGCTAAATGCCTATGGTTATTCGAAATACCTGTTCGATCAGTACGCCGTGCGTCAGGCGGATCGCGGACAGGCGCCGCGTCAGTGGGCGGGGCTGAAGTTCTTCAACGTCTATGGGCCGAACGAGGGTCACAAGGGCGGGATGAAGTCGGTCGTGGCCCAGATCTGGCCCAAGGTTCAGGCGGGCGAGACGGTCAGCCTGTTCCGCTCGCACAATCCCAACTATCCCGATGGCGGGCAACTGCGCGACTTCGTCTATGTCGATGACGTTGTGAACATCATAGACTGGCTGCTGCAGACGCCGGACGTGTCGGGCGTGTTCAACGCCGGCTCGGGTCAGGCGCGGTCCTTCGCCGACCTGGCGCGCGCCACCTTCGCGGCAGCGGGCAAGGAAGCCTCCATCGCCTATGTGGATATGCCCGAGGCGATCCGCGACCGGTATCAGTACTTTACCGAGGCCAGCATGGACCGCATCCGCGCGGTCGGCTTCAACGGCCAGTCGACGCCGCTGGAAGAGGGCGTGCGTCGCTATGTTCAGGACTTCCTGTCGCAGCCGGATCCCTATCGATGAAGATGCCCAGCCTGACCTTGCGCCAATGGGTCGGCTACACGGGGTTTGCGCTCGTCTTCATTCTGGTGGCCGCGGTAGCTGTGTGGCGTGGCGACATCCTAAAGGCAGGGCTGGATCCTCAGGTTCCGTTCCAGACCTATGAGCCGCCGCCCGCGCCGGATTACCGCCAGCCTGCAGCCTGGGCCCTGCGTGAGGCTCGGGCGCCTGGTGCGGGCGACGCCGCCGTCTTCTTCCTACAGTCCACCACCTATGACGGCGGGTCAGGGTGGAACGGTCCGATCGGGGACCGCAAGGCCGACGCCTATCTGAAACGGGTGGTGATCCCCAACTACGCCGGGCCGTTCGCGCGTGCCGGCGCCATCAGCGCGCCGCGCTATCGCCAGGCCAGCCTCTATACCCGTCTGACCCTGCGCGAGGACGCGCGTGAAGCCCGCGCCTTCGCCTATGGCGACGTGGAGAAGGCGCTGGATCAATGGCTGGCCGTCCACCCTCGCGGGCCGATCATTCTGGCGGGCGTGGAGCAGGGGGCGGATCTGATCGCCCGTCTGGTGCATGAGCGCGTAGCCAAGGATTCAGCGCTGCGCGAGCGTCTGGTCGCGGTCTATCTGATGGACGCCATCGTTGATTTGAAACAGACGGCGCCGATCGCAGCCTGCCATGCACGGGATGAAACAGACTGCGTCGTCGGCTGGTCCCAGGTGGGCGAGGGCGATGAGGGCGCCGCGCGTCGTCGGCTGCGTCGCGCCTTGGTCTGGAATGATCGCGGACAACTGGTCGAACTAGGCGACCGTCCGTCGCTTTGCGTGAACCCGGTGTCGGGCAGCGACGACGGCATGGTGGTTCCAGCGCGCCGGCATCTGGGCGCCGCCAACGCCACGGGCCTTGAATGGGGCGTTCGGCCGGCCTTCATCGACCGGCAGATCGCGACACAGTGCCGGGACGGCCTGTTGCGCCACACCGTGTTGAAGTCGGAATCTTTCCGCGAGTTCAGCGGCTGGGCCGACCGCCGCAAGGCGCGCCCCTACAACCTGTTCTATGCTGACATCGAGGCCGATGCGGTGGCGCGGCTGG
>CAYWDO010000013.1:23505-33813 GCA_964456995.1 uncultured Brevundimonas sp. | reverse complement strand
GTCGTCCTGACCGGCGCCGGCGTTTCGGCCGAGAGCGGCGTGCCGACGTTTCGCGCCTCGGACGGGCTGTGGGAGGGCCATCGCATCGAGGCGGTGGCGACGCCCGAGGGCTTCGCGGCTGACCCGGCCCTGGTGCAGGACTTCTACAACCAACGGCGGCGGCATCTGGCGACGGTTGCGCCCAACGCCGCGCATCGGGCCCTGGCCGATCTGGCGGCGCGGTGGGACGGCGACTTCCTGCTGGTGACGCAGAACGTCGATGATCTGCACGACCGGGCGCACGCCGAGACGCCGCCCGCTGGGGGGTTTGAGCTGATCCATATGCACGGTGAACTGCTGAAGGCGCGCTGCACCGCGTCCGGCGTCGTCTGCGACTGGACCGGCGATCTGCAGGCCGCGCACGCCTCGCCGCATCACCCGCAGGGCTTCTTGCGTCCGCACATCGTCTGGTTCGGAGAGATGCCGCTGGCGATGGAGCGGATCGAGGCGGCGCTGGACGCCTGCGACCTGTTCGTCTCCATCGGCACCTCCGGCGCGGTCTATCCGGCGGCGGGCTTTGTGCAGTCGGCGCGCATGGCCGGCGCCCGGACGGTGGAGATCAACCTGGAGCCGACGCAAGGCGCGCGCCTGTTCGACGAGGGCGTCTATGGCCCCGCCACCGAGGCCGTGCCCGCCTTCTTCGCGGACCTCTAGCCCCTCGGCCCGAACAGGATGACCCCCGCCCCGATCAGGCAGACCGCCCCGCCGATCAGGTCCCAACGGTCTGGCGCCGTCTTCTCGACCAGCGCCATCCACGCCAGCGAGGCGCAGATATAGACCCCGCCATAGGCCGCGAACGCCCGCCCCGCCGTCTCGGCCGGAACCAGCGTCAGCAGCCAGGCGAAGGCGATCAGACTGATCACGCCCGGAACCAGCCACCACGGCGACCGATCCAGCTTCAACCAGGCCCAGAAGGCGAAGCAGCCGCCGATCTCCGCCAGGGCGGCCAGGGGGTAGATCAGGGCGAGTTTCACTCGCCCTTCTTCGCGTCTTCCGCCGCGCGCTTCTCGGCCAGCTTGGCCAGGACGCGGCCGCGGCCCTTGGCGAGGGCGTGGATGGCGCCGCGCATGGTGGCGACTTCCTGTTCGGTGAAGGCGGCGCGGCCCAGCATGACGCGCAGGTTCTGGCTCATAGAGGGCTTCTTCTCGGGCGGGTGGAAGAAGCCGCCGGCGTCCAGTTCCGCCTCCAGATGCTCATACATGCCCACCAGCAGGGCGTTCGCCGCCGGCGGCTCGCCCTCGCGGAAGCGCGGCGGCGGGGCGTCCAGGATCAGGGTGCGCCACTCATAGGCGTTGATCGCCACCGCCTGGGCCAGGTTCAGCGAATGGTGGCGCGGGTCGATGGGGATGGTGGTGATCCCGGCGCACAGGGCGATGTCGGTCGTCTCCAGCCCCGCGCGCTCGCCGCCGAACAGCAGGCCAGTCTTCAAGCCCGAGGACGTGTCGTCATAAAGGATGCGGGCGCTCTCACGCGGGGTGCGCACCGGCTGGCGCGTCTCGCGCGGACGGGCGGTGGTGGCGAAGACGGTGTGCAGGTCGTGGGCGGCCTCGGCCACGCTGTCGAACACCTGCACGCCCTCCAGCACCCAGTCGGCGCCCGAGGCCATGGTCCAGGCCCGTTCTTGGGGCCAGCCATCGCGCGGGCTGACCAGGCGCAGTTCTGTCAGGCCGAAGTTCGCCATGACGCGGGCGACCGCGCCGATATTTTCGGCCATCTGGGACTTGTCGAGGATGACGACGGGGGGCGTAAGTTCAGTCATGGGGCGCTCAATAGTCCTTCTCCCCTTGCGGGAGAAGGTGGCTGGCGAAGCCAGACGGATGAGGGGTCGCGCCGCCGCAGACCCTCTCATCCTTTTCTGACGTTGAGAAACCCCTCATCCGGCCCTGCGGGCCACCTTCTCCCGCAAGGGGAGAAGGAAGAAAAGGTCAGTCCTCGCCGATCATCGAGGTCCAGGGATCGACTGTGCCGGCCTCGACCTCGGCCACCTTGACGGCGGGCCAGCCGACCGAAGCCGTGCCGCTCTCGCGCCAGGACAGGATGATCAGGTCGCGCAGTTCCGAGGCGCCGGCCGCCAGACGCTCGTTGACGAAGGCCGCGCCGCGCGGATCGGCGTCCCTGAATCCGCCCGCCTTTTCCAGACGGTAGAAGGGAATGACCGTGCCCAGCGTCGTTTTCAGATAGGCGGCGGTGCGGGCGCGCAGGTCGAGGCTGGAGACCTGCGGCTGGGCCATCGCGGCCTCCACCGTGTCCAGACGGGCGACGCGCGAGGCGAACTCGCCCTCGAACACGCCATGGGTGCGACGCGAGTTGGTGAAGCCTTCCGGGTTCGGATAGTCGCCCCAGCCGTTGAAGTGGATCGACAGATGGTGCGGCTGAGAGCCGTCGCCGACGTAGTGGGCCAGAACGCCGATGTCGCGCAGGATCAAGGCCTCGCGGCGCTCGCGGTCGGCGCGGTACCAGGCCCTCTTGCCGGGATCCATTTCGCGGCCCTCGGCGGCGGTCAGCACGCGCCAGTAGCCAAAGTCGCGGCCCAGGTTCTGATAGGCGTCCATCATGGCGTAGGGCAGATAGCCGACCTCGTCGATCTTGATGCCCGCCTGCACCAGGGCCGTGTCGAAGTCCGATTTCAGACGCGGCAGGGCGTCGATGGACGGCCCCTTCTCGTTCATGGCGAAGCCGTTGTCGTCGAAGTCGATGAAGTGGGCCGTGTCACGCTCGCGGTCGTGCGGCTGGCCGGCGCCCTTCCAGCGGTCGGGCTCGCGCGCCAGTTCGCCGACATCGGCGATGGCGCCCGGCGTCTTTAGGAAGGCCGGCAGGTCGTCGCTGAGCGCGCGCATGGCCGCCACGCCGATCAGGCGGTGGCCGGTATTGCCCCAGGCGTCCACATGAACGGCGGGGGCCGCGACCAGCATCAATGCGGCGGCGGAGATCATCAGGCGTTTGACTTGACGCTTCATCAGGGGACACCGGCTGAAAATTTCGAGAGGAAACGACCGCTTATCCCATTCCCCGTTCGACCTCTAGCCGCGAGCGTCACGACGTGGACGCGCGATGACGCAGCCGTTACCTTGCGCCTGAACGCAGACTTTCTTCGCAATAAAGTGTTACATGGCCAGACTTAGGTGTTAACCGGACAGCTGTTCCCCATAGTATAGAACCCATGAGGCACGAATACTGAATTCGTTGCTGCCACATATGCTGTGACATTTGTACGATATGCTCATGGCCCTGTGGACTAATGGAACGATGATCGTGCAGCGAGCCCACGCCTGATCTCAAAGGACACGTTTCTGCCGCAATTGGCGGTCAAAAACCCGCTGCCGGATCGTGTCGGGACCGGTGCTTCCTGAGTCTGTTCGATGCTGAACACAGCCGCCGCGCTTGCCATGTTCTGGGCAATGGCCTTCTCCGGTTCCGGAGAGCCTCAGTCCTATGAGGCTGTCGTCGCTATCGACGCAGCTGCAATGGAAACCGCTGCGGCGGATGAAGGTTCCATCGACGCCCTCTCGGCCGAACAGGCCGATCTGATGGCGGGCGATCCCGACTGGCGCGCATCGGCGCGCCTCTATCATGCCGGCGGCGGCGGCGCGACGGGCAATGATTCGCTCGGTTGCCGCCCCATCGCCATGCGCACGGTCGCTGTCGATCCGCGCGTCATCCCGCGCCGCACCAAGCTGTTCATCCGCGAAACCGTCGGCCTGCGCATGAGCGACGGCACCGTCCACGACGGCTACTGGTATGCGTCCGACACCGGCGGCGCCATCAAGGGCGCCAAGATCGACCTCTATACCGGCCACGGCCGCGGCTCGATGCGCCAGGCCATGAACCTGAACATGAAGACCCTGACCATCGCTGACGCCGGCGACTTCGACGGCTGCCCCCCGGCCTGGGAAACAGCCTCGAACTAACAGGCGCACAGCCCTACCGACAAAAAAGGCGACCGGAGCGATCCGGTCGCCTTTTTGCTGCGTCACAGGCCCTTCGTCAGACCTTGAAGGACAGGAAGCCGTCGTCCACCGCCACGGTCGACCCGTTCACAGCACTGGCCGCATCGGTGAACAGGAAGGCGACCACGCTGGCGACCTTCTCGGGCTGGATCAGGCGGTTGTGCATATGCTGCGCCGCCAGCGGCGCCTTGGCTGCCGGATCATCGCCCAGGATCGGCGTATCGATAAAGCCTGGCGCCACGCCCACGACGCGGATGCCGTACTCGGCCAGCTCCAGCGCGCCCGACCGGCTCATCGAGACCACCGCCGCCTTGGCCGCATTGTAGTTGAAGCTGCCACGCGCGGCGACCGATCCATAGATGGAGGCCGTGTTGACGAAGGCGCCCTTGACGCCCAGTTCGACCATCTTCCGCGCCCCGTACAGCAGGCCGTAATAGACGCTGTGCTGATCGACCTCGATCACCTTCAGATAGTCAGCCGGCTCCATCTCGAGGAAGGGCTTCACCAGGCCGATGCCGGCGTTGTTGAACATGCCGTTCAACGTGCCGAGCCGGTCCACGGCGAAATCAACCAGAGCCTTGACCTCATCGGCCTTGGAGACATCGACCTTGAAGGCGTGCGCCTTGCGCCCCAGAGCCTGAACCTCGCCCGCGACGGCTTCGGCGCCCGCCAGGTTGAAGTCGGCGACGATCAGGTCAGCGCCCTTTTTCGCCAGCGCCAGACAGGCTTCACGGCCGATGCCGCTGGCCCCGCCGGTGACGATGATGACCTGGTTTTCGAGTTCCATACGCGGTCTCCTTCTACTGAAAGCGTGACCGACATATGGGCGCCCAAGGCGACGCTTCGACCCGATCGCACGGGGACGTGATCAGAACCTGCGCTGGCCCGTCACCGTCTCGAAGAACAGGCGAAAGTCGCCCATCAGGCTCCACAGCGGATATTTGAAGGTCGCCGGCCGGTTCTTCTCGAAGACAAAATGCCCGACCCAGGCGAAGCCGTAGCCGACCAGCGGCATGGCCAGCAGCCACCAGGCGTTCAGCGTGATGCAGAAGGCTGCAAAGGCGGCGATCACCAGCCCTGTGCCGACCACATGGATGCGGCGGCAGGTCCGGTTGGAATGTTCGTGGATGTAATAGGGATAGAAGGCCGCAAAGGAGGCGTATCGCTCTCCAGGGTCGCGGCCAGTCTGGGGATCGCCTGCGGTCATGGCCGCAGCCTGCCCCCGGATCGGACCGGGGGCAAGTCAGCGATCATGGATCAGTCGAAGCGCTTGCCGGGCTTGCCGGCCTTGTTGAACGGCTTGGCGCCGGCCGGTTTGCCGCCCGGCTTGAAACCGCCCGGCTTCGCGCCGAAGGGCTTCTTGGCGTAAGGCTTGTCGCCGTCCGTGCGCGGGGCGCTGCGCTCGGCGTCGGTGCGCGGGGCGTAGGGCTTCTTCTTGAAGTCCGGGCGCGGGCCGTCGCCGGTGCGTTCGTCGCGGTTGAACGGTTTCTTGGCGAAGGCCGGACGGTCGCCGCCGCGATCGTCATCGCGCTTCTTGAACGGCTTCTTGAAGCCGCCGCCGCCGCCCGGCGTCGGAGCTTCCGACGGGGTGATGGTGACGTCGTCGCGCGGGCTGTTCTTCAGGGCGTCGCGGAACAGGCCTTCGTGGGTCTTGGCGATCTCGAAGCGGGTCTCATCGGGGAAGGTCCGGATCGCGCCGATTTCCTTCTTGGTGATGTGACCGACGCGGCAGATCAGCGGGATCAGCCATTTCGGGTCGGCGTTCTTGTTGCGGCCCACATCCATGCGGAACCAGACGACTTCGTCGGCCTGCAGGCGGTCGCCCGGCCACGGGGTCGGCGAGAAGTCCTCACCGCCGCCGGCGGCGGCGTTGCGGTCGCGTCCGCGCGGCTGATGGATCGCGCCCGGATCGAGCAGGTCTTCCGGCGCCGGCAGGTCCTTCTTGATCACGCGGATCAGGGCGGCGGCGATTTCGTCGGCGGTGCGTTCGCTCATCAGGCGACGCGCCAGGACCATGTCCTCTTCGGTCACGGCCTGTTCGAAGATGTCGCCGCCCAGCAGGCGGGTCTCATCCTTGGCCAGGATTTCTTCAGCCGTCGGCGCGCCGGCCCAGGTGGCGTCCACGCCGGCCGAGTTCAGCAGCATCTCGGCCTTGCGGCGGCGCGTGTGCGGCACCAGCAGGATCGAGACGCCCTTCTTGCCCGCGCGGCCGGTGCGGCCCGAACGGTGCAGCATGGTCGCCTTGTTGATCGGCAGTTCGGCGTGGATCACCAGGCCCAGGTCAGGCAGGTCCAGACCGCGCGCGGCCACGTCGGTGGCGACGCAGACACGGGCGCGGCCGTCGCGCAGGGCTTGCAGGGCGTCGGTGCGCTCGCGCTGGCCCATTTCGCCGGACAGGGAGACGGTCGAGAAGCCGCGCTCCAGCAGCGACGACTGCAGATGACGCACGCTGTCGCGGGTCGAGCAGAAGACCAGGGCGCCGGGCGCCTCATAGAAGCGCAGCACGTTGACGACGGCGTGCTCGATCTCGTTCGGAGCGATGCGCAGGGCGCGGTATTCGATGTCGCTGTGCGGGGCGCTGCGGTCGACAGTGTCGATGCGCACGGCGTCGCGCTGATAGCGCTTGGCCAGGGTGGCGATGTCGCGGGCGATAGTGGCCGAGAACAGCAGGGTGCGGCGCTCGGGCGGCGACTGCTCCAGAATATATTCCAGGTCCTCGCGGAAGCCCATGTCGAGCATCTCGTCGGCCTCGTCGAGCACCAGCACTCTCAGCGCCGACAGGTCGAGGTTGCCGCGGTCGATGTGGTCCTTCAGGCGGCCGGGGGTGCCGACCACGATGTGGATGCCGAAGTTCAGCGCGCGGGCTTCCTTGCGGGCGTCCATGCCGCCGACGCAGGTGGTGATCTTGGCGCCCGACTGACCGTACAGCCATTCCAGCTCGGCCGAGACCTGCAGGGCCAATTCACGGGTGGGCGCGATGGCCAGCATCAGCGGCGCGTCGGCGGGCCCGAAGTTTTCCTTGTCGCCCAGCAGGGTCGAGGCCGCCGCCAGGCCGAAGGCCACGGTCTTGCCCGATCCGGTCTGCGCCGACACCAGCATGTCGGCCTCGCCGTGGCCATCCAGAACTGCGGCCTGGACCGGCGTGGGCTCTGCATAGCCCTTGTTGACGAGAGCGCGGTCTAGCGCGGGGTGGATCGCGGGAAAGGGCATATACGACCTGAAAAAGAGCAAGGCGGCCGCCGAAACGACCGCGCCCGGCCAAGGCTGAACAGCCGGCCGGGCGAGGAGAACCCCCTCTCTATACACTAATATTGGCCCCGATGCGGCGCTTTTCCGCAAAAAGACCGCCGTTCACCACGCTTGTTCAGGCGCTCTTGACCTCAAAGCCACGATCCTGATCGCTCGCAGACCTTCCTCGCCGCCCGGAGACCGCCATGACGATCCCGCCCCTGAGCATCGCCGCCGCCGGGATGCAGAGCGCAGCCAGCCGCTTCGAGGCCAGCGCCCGTCGCACCGCCGAGGGCTCGCTGGACAATCTGGCGGTCGAGGCGGTGGAGCAGATCCGCGCCAAACACGACTTCTCCGCCAACGCCGCCGTGGCGCGGACGGCGGACGACATGATGGGCACGTTGCTGGACGTGCTGGTTTAGACCACCTCAGTCCCACGCCGCTTGGCTTGTCTATATATCGACGGTAGCAAGAATGCGGAAAACAAGCTGGGGACACGCCTATGAAGACCATGATCGCTGCAGCCGGCGCCGCGGTGCTGCTGACGTGCGCTGGAAACGCCAGCGCGGGAATCTATACGGACGACCTTAGCCGCTGCCTGGTCAAGTCTTCGACGGCGACCGACCGACTGTCCTTTGTACGGTGGATTTTCTCGGCCATGACCGCCGCTGAAACGGTCAAGGCCATGTCGACCGTCACCCCGGAGGAGCGTGAAAACGCCAGCCGCGAGACAGTCACGCTGATGGAGCGCCTCGTCCTGGTAGATTGCCGCACTGAAACCGCCATGGCCATCCAATACGAAGGTGAGGCCGCGATCGGGACCGCCTTCGAGACCCTGGGCAAGGTCGCCATGACAGATCTGATGGGCGACCCGGCCGTCAATGCTGAAATGGAAAGGCTGCAGACCTACATGGACCTTCCCAAATGGGAGGCCTTCATGGCGGAGAGCAAACCCTGATCCTCGCCTGATGGCCCGACGCTTCCGGTAAATCGCGTACGGGCTCTCAGCCCACGCCCGCCTTTTCCGGCAGATGGAAGAAATCGATGAAGCGGGCGAAGACGTCGCGGTCGCCTGCGATGGTCATCGCCCCCTCGCCTTCCAGCGCCGCCAGCGGAACCTTGCCATAGACGGCGGCGGCTACGACCGGCGAGGCTGCGCGCACCACCACGTCGCCATCCTCGACCGCTCCGCGCCGCGTTGTGATGACGCCGTCCGCCACGGTCACGACCATCCGATCATCGTCCATTGCAAAGCCCAGGCGCATGACCGCCTCGCTCGCCCTCACCGGATCGAACATGGTCTCGAACGACTGCATGACCGAGACCGCGCTGATCGGCAGGGTCGGGTCGTGCTGCGGCGAGCGCGCGGCCCAGCGGCCCAGCACCATGAAGACCGGCTTGATCTCATAGCCCCAGTCGGTCAGCTCATAGACCTGAACCGAGGCGGGCGGCGGCAGCTTGCGGCGCTGGACGATGCCTGAGGCCTCCAGCCCCTCCAGCCGCTGCGTCAGGACGTTGGCCGACAGGCCGCACAGGTCTTTGCGCAGGTCGCTGAAACGCCTCGGCCCCATCATGAGTTCTCGTATCACCAGCAGCGCCCAGCGCTCGCCGATGAGGTCGAGCCCGTGCGCCGCGCCGCAGGCGTCGTGATAGCGGCGCGACCGACCGACAGACTCTTTAGTTACTTTTTCTAACTTCATGGTTGACTAACATAACATCGAGACGCAAGACTTGCATCATCAGAGAGAGGGAGAACGCCATGTCAAAGATGATTTTCGTCAACCTGCCGGTCACCGACCTGCCCCGCTCGGTCGCCTTCTACGAGGCCGTGGGCGCGACCAAGAACCCGATGTTCTCGGACGACACCGCCGCCTGCCTGGTCTTTTCCGACACCATCCACGCCATGCTTCTGACCTACGAGAAGTTCGCCAGCTTCACCGACCGCGCCATCCCCGACGCGCACCAGACGGCCCAGGTGCTGATCTGCGTCTCCGAAGACAGCCGCGAGGCCGTGGACGCGGTGCACGACCGCGCCGTCCAGGCGGGCGGGCGGGCCGACGCCATCGCGGTTCAGGACTATGGCTTCATGTACAGCCGCGCCTACGCAGACCCCGACGGCCATATCTGGGAGGTCATGTGGATGGACCCGGAAGCCGCCGCCCAAGGCCCTGAAGCCTTCGCCGCCCAGATGGGCGGAGGCTGAGCGCCTGTCGTTTTCCACCAAGACACGATTCAGCCCGCCAGAAACCATCCGCCCCCTGCCCCCCAAGCAGCGAGCCGCCGCGCGGTAAGCGTAGGGGTCAACCTCCCAAGGAGAAACCAGAATGTCCTACATCACCGGCTTCCTGACCCCCGTGAAAATCGAGAACAAGGAGCGCTATCTCGAGTCCGCCCGCAAATCCTGGCCCCTGTTCCAGAAGTATGGCGCCCTGGAACAGGTCGAGACCTGGGGTGAGGACATCCCGCCCGGCAAGGTGACCGGCTTCGACCTGGCGGTGAAGCTCGAGGAAGGCGAGGCGGTCGTCTTCTCCTGGCTGAAATGGCCGGACCGCGCCACCGCCGACGCCTGCTGGGAAAAGATGCAGAATGACCCGGACTTTTCCGACATGGACATGCCGTTCGACGGCAAGCGCATGATGTGGGGCGGCTTCCAGCCGATCTTCGAGAGCTGATACGCCGACCGGCGACGGTCAGCGGCAGAACCGCGTGTCCGTCGCCTCCAGATGCAGATGATCGCGGTGCACGGCGTTATAGTCCGGGCTCAGCACCGTGCCGAAGATGCGGCAGGCGTCGTCGCGGATACGGCGCAGGAAACGCGCTTCCGACGCATCGCCTTGCCAGTTGTCGGTCAGGGTGATGCGCCGGCCGTCGCGCAGGCGCACGCCGGACACGTCCAGCGCCATGGCCCGAGCGTGGGCGCTGACGCGGTTGCTGACCCCGCCGTTATTCACGTTGCGACAGGCGTAGGCGCCCATGTGATCGATCTGGACCACGTCCGAGCCCAGTATCTCTCGCGCAGCCGGCTCCAGCGACTGTCGCCGCCAGATGCTCAGGGCCAGCGCCGTCTGGCAGGTCATCTCCACCTCGCCCGGCG
>CAYWDO010000013.1:3665-23405 GCA_964456995.1 uncultured Brevundimonas sp. | reverse complement strand
CGCCAGATGCTCAGGGCCAGCGCCGTCTGGCAGGTCATCTCCACCTCGCCCGGCGACATCCGCGCCACCGTCCCCAGGTCGGCGCCCAGAACCCCGCCCTGGCTCAGGCCGCAGGTCGGGGTGTTCTGGCGGTCGGGCACAGGGCTGAACCGCACGCGCGCGGCGCTCAACTCGGCCAGGCATTGCCCAAGGTTGCCCCCCTCACGGACGACCAGGGCCTGGGTGCCGCCATCAATCGCTCGATCGATCAGTCCCCCGACCAGCGGCGCTTCTGTCCGCGCGGGATAGGCCGGCCTCAAGGGCTCGGCCGGGCGGCGTACGCAACTGCTGAGCACCAGCGCGACGCCGAGGCAGATCAGGACAGGCGAGACGCGAGACAGGGACAACATCGCCGGGACGCTATCTGATTCCCTCCTCGCCTGCGGTCACGAGCCAGAGAGCCGTCTATCGACGGTCTTCAGCCGCGCCCCTGGCCCGACAGCGATCAGAGCAGAACCGAACCTGATCCCAATCCCGCGCCCACTTCTTGCGCCACGCGAACGGGAAGCCGCAGGCGGCGCAGACCTTTTGCGGCAGGTCGCCCTTGGCCGGCGCCATGCCCAGATTGACGTGCTTTCGCGCCATGGGATCTCGCAACGAAAAAGGGCGGCCCCATCGGAGCCGCCCCTGATCGTCTTAGCTGTCCAAGAAGGACCGCAGCTTCCGCGACCGCGACGGGTGCTTCAGCTTGCGCAGCGCCTTGGCCTCGATCTGACGAATACGCTCACGCGTCACCGAGAACTGCTGGCCGACTTCTTCAAGCGTGTGGTCGGTGTTCATGCCGATACCGAAGCGCATCCGCAGGACGCGTTCCTCACGCGGGGTCAGCGAGGCCAGGACGCGGGTCGTGGTTTCGCGCAGGTTCGACTGGATGGCCGCATCGATGGGCAAGATGGCGTTCTTGTCCTCGATGAAGTCGCCCAGATGCGAGTCCTCCTCGTCCCCGATCGGGGTTTCCAGAGAAATCGGCTCCTTGGCGATCTTCAGGACCTTGCGGACCTTCTCCAGCGGCATGGCCAGCTTTTCGGCCAGTTCTTCCGGGGTCGGCTCGCGGCCGATCTCGTGCAGCATCTGGCGGCTGGTGCGGACGATCTTGTTGATCGTCTCGATCATGTGGACCGGGATGCGGATGGTGCGTGCCTGGTCGGCGATCGAGCGGGTGATCGCCTGACGGATCCACCAGGTGGCGTAGGTCGAGAACTTGTAGCCGCGACGGTACTCGAACTTGTCGACCGCCTTCATCAGGCCGATGTTGCCCTCCTGGATCAGGTCCAGGAACTGCAAGCCGCGGTTGGTGTATTTCTTGGCGATGGAGATGACGAGGCGCAGGTTCGCCTCGACCATTTCCTTCTTGGCCTGACGGGCCTCGCGCTCGCCCTTCTGGACCGTCTGGACGATGCGGCGATAGTCGTCGATCGGCAGACCGGCCTCGGTGGCCACGGCCGCGACGTCGCTGCGGATCTTGGCGATCTGGGCGGCTTCGTTGTCGCTGAACTTGGTCCAGCGCACGCCCATTTCCTTGACGCGCTCGGCCCAGTTCGGATCCAGCTCCGAGCCGAAGTAGGACTTCAGGAACTCAGGCCGCGAAATGCCGTAGCTATCGGCCAGACGCAGCAGACGCCCTTCCAGCCCGATCAGACGCTTGTTGATGGCGTAAAGCTGCTCAACCAGGGCCTCGATGCGGTTGTTGTTCAGCTTCATCGTCTTCAGACGATCCGAGATCGTCTTCGTCAGCGTCTCGTAGGCCTTGTGGTCCTTGGCGCTGAGCACCTCGCCCTTCAGGCGGGCCTCGACCAGCTTGTCCTGCAGCTTGCGGAAGCCGCTGAAGTCGGCGGCGATCGCGTCCAGAACTTCCATGACGCCGTCACGCAGCTCGGCTTCCAGCGCCGAGATCGACATGCCGCCGCCGTCGTCGAAGTCGTCTTCGTCGTCGTCTTCGCCCTCAGGCTTCTCCTCGCTCGGGGCGGGGGCGGCGCCAGGCAGGGCGGCGGGCGGTTGGTTGTGCGGCAGAGAGGACGGATTCAGGATGCCGTAGGTGGCGTCCAGGTCGATCACTTCGCGCAGCAGGATGCGGTTGTTGGCCAGTTCCTCGCGCCAGACCATGATGGCTTCAAAGGTCAGGGCGCTTTCGCACAGACCCGAGATCATGGCGTCGCGGCCGGCTTCGATCCGCTTGGCGATGGCGATTTCGCCCTCGCGGCTCAGCAGTTCGACCGAACCCATTTCGCGCAGATACATGCGCACGGGGTCGTCGGTGCGGTCATAGGCGGCCTTGGCCGGGGCCTCGGCGACCGAGGTTTCGGCGGCGGCGGCGACGTCGGTGCCGGTCGCTTCGGTGGCGTCGTCCTCGGCTTCAACCACGTTGACGCCCATTTCCGACAGCATGGCCAGCGTGTCTTCGATGGCGTCGGGGGTCACTTCTTCGCTGGGGAGGACCTTGTTCAACTCCTCCATCGTGACATAGCCGCGGGCCTTGGCCTGCTTGATGAATTTCTTGACGCCGGCGTCCGTCAGATCGAGCAAGGGCCCGTCGGAATTGGCTTCGGTTTCCTGCGTCTCGGTCTGCGCACTCATTCAGTCTGTCTCCACGACCGCTCGGGGGTGATCAGTCCCCTGCGGCGAAAATACAACGCCCGACAACTTCGTTGGTTACGAAGAAGCCGCGTCTTCCCAAATCGTTCCGGTCTTGATGGCCCGTCGCAAAGCATCGCGCTCGGCTTTCACAAGCGTGAAGGCCGAGGTGTCGAACGCCTTGTGGGCCTCCGACTTTGCTGACGCCAGCGCCTGCTCCAACGCCGCAACGCGGGTCAGAGCGTCAAACGCCTGCGACCACCGGATCCTCGCCTCGCCGAGGGGCTTGTCTGCAGCCAGGAAGGGCGCGCCGGACTTTGCCGCCGCCTTCTCGACCTCGTGCATCAAGGCATCATGACCCGAGTGGGCCAGATGGCGACGTATCGCGGCAGAGTCAAGGCTCTGCCCCCCAAACCGTAACCGAACCAGTTCCTGCGCCAGCCCGTCCAGCGCCGGATCGCCGAAGCCGTGCTTGGCGATGGCTTCCAGATGGTCGTCCATTCGCTCGGGATCATCGACGGCGCCATGGGCCAGGGCGGCGGGCAAAGGTTCGATAGAGCGGAACAGGGCGTGCATGGCCTGGGCGCCCTCGGTCGTCTGACCCAGCTTGGGCGGCGGGCCGCGCCAGCGCCCGCTGGGACCGGGCCGTCCGCCCTGAAATTGCGACGACTGTTGCTGTTGTTGCTGGCGCGGGAACAGGGCGTCGAAACGCTCGAACAGGTCGCGCCGGTATTGCTCGGCCAGGTCCTTGTCCTGAATGGCGGAGGCCGCCTGACGCAGCCGCCCCTTCAGGCCCGCCTTGCGTTCGGGCGTGTCCAGCGGTTCGGCCTCGGCCTCGCGGCGGAACAGAACCTCGACGAAGGCCCGGGTATCCGACACCGCCTGACGCAGTGCCGGCGCCCCCTTGTCGCGCAGGATGTCATCCGGGTCCTGACCGGCCTCCAGCAGGGCGAAGCGGAAGGACCGCCCCGACTTCAGCAGGGGCAGCGACCGTTCGATCGAGCGATAGGCCGCCCGCAAGCCCGCCGCGTCGCCGTCGAAGCACAGCACCGGCTCGGCCGAGACCCGCCACAGCCGCTCCATCTGCTCCTCGGTCAGGGCCGTGCCCATGGGCGCCACGGCCGGCAGGCCGGCGCGCTGGCAGGCGATGACGTCCATATAGCCTTCGACGACGATGATCCCCTGCTCGCCCCGGCTCTCGGCCCCCAGGATGCGGCGCGCCTCGGGCAGGCCGTAGAGGGTGGCGCCCTTGTGAAACAGCGGGCTTTCCGGCCCGTTCAGATACTTGGCCCGGTCGTCGGGGTTCATGGCCCGCCCGCCGAAGCTGACGATCCGCCCGCGCGCGTCCAGGATGGGGAACATCAGCCGGTCGCGGAACCGGTCATAGGGCTGGCCGCCGCTTTCCGGCGCGATCAGCATCCCGGCCTCGACCAGATCGCCGGGCCGCGCCCCGCGCTGAACCAGCGCCGCCTTCAGCCCCTCGCGGTCGTTAGGCGCATAGCCCAGGCCGAACCGCTCCCACTGATCCTCGGGCAGGCCGCGCTTTTCCAGATATTCGCGCGCCGCCTTGCCGGCCGAGCGGCGCAGGTTGGCGGCGAACCACTTCTGGGCCAGGTCCATCCAGTCGGTCAGGCCCTGCTTCTTGGCCTCGCGCTCGGCGGACTGCGGGTCCTCGGCGGGCAGTTGCATCCCCGCCTCCCCCGCCAGCCGCTGCACCGCCTCGACGAAGCTGAGACGCTCGGTCTCCTGCAGGAAGCTGATGATGTCGCCGTGCTTGCCGGACGAGAAGTCGTGGAAGAAGCCCTTGTCGTCGTTGACGAAGAAGCTGGGCGATCGCTCCTTCGAGAAGGGGCTGAGGCCCACATACTCGCGGCCCTGGCGCTTGAGCTTCACCGTCCGCCCGATCACGTCGGACGGCCGAAGGCGAGCCTTCAGTTCTTCAAGGAAACGATCATCAAAACGCACGTCGTCAGACACCCCGGCGCGGCGGCGAGAGGAAGGGCCGCCGCGTCGTCACACATGGCCGCCCCCGACTATGTTTTCCACAGCCTGTGAAGATTGAGGATGGAATGCGTCGGCTCCGAACGCCGTCCTACTTCCACGCCTCGCCGGTGCGGCCCAGGGCTTCGCCCAGGTCATAGACGGCGATCATGGAGTCCTGATTGAAGTCCAGGCTGTTGGCGCCGTCGAAATCCTCGGGGATGGCGGCGACGTGGAACTCCAGCCCGTTGCGGGTCGCAAAGGCGCGGTTGGCGGCGATGGTGGCGCGCAACTGGCCGCCCAGCACGGCATCCAGACTGCGGGTCAGCACCGGGATGGCGGCGTCGCGCGTCACGGCGAAGCGCGGGGCGTCCTTGCCGTTGACCACGACGTGCAGGCGCGCGCCGGCGAACACCCCGGCCGCGTCATCCCAGTTCCACATCATCTGCGGCAGGGCGACAAAGGGGTTCATCACGCCGCCGTCGACGTGCATTTCCTCGAACACCGCGCCGCGCCCCTGTGAGCGGATCATGACCGGGGGAAAGGCGCCAGGAATGCTGGCCGAGGCGATCAGCACGTCACGGAACAGGGCCAGGGCTTCCGGCCCGCCGCGCTCGGCGATGGCGCCCATGTTCCAGATGACGCCGCGCTGGGCGTCCAGATCCGTGGTGGCGACCAGCAGCACTCGCCCCTTGGCGTGCTCGGCGGCGACCTCCGCCAACAGGACTTCGTCGATGTTGCTCTCGACCAGTTGGCGCAGCGGCACGCCGCTGAACACGCCCGACCCGACGAAGGCGCGCAGCCCCCGGCTTTTCAGCAACCCGGTCGCCTGGCCCCCGACATAGGCCTCTTTCAACCGCCCATCCCAGCGCGGGCCGAGAAAGACGAAGGGCGCGGCCAGGGCGCCGGTCGACACCCCCGTCACCACTTCAAAGTCAGGGCGCTTGCCGCTGGCGGTCCAGCCGTTGATCAGGCCGGCGGTAAAGGCGCCGTTGGCCCCGCCGCCGGACAGGGCGATCAGGTCGAAGTGCCCGTCCGGCCCCTTGGGCACGCCTTCGCTCAGCTGCTGTTCGATCCTTTGCGCCGCCGCCTCGTCCTCGACGGAGAAGCGCACGTTGGGAAAGCCCACGGGGGACGCAGCGTCGCGCTCGTTCAGGCCGAAATCGCTGCGCGCGCCGCTGGCGCAGGCCGACAACAGCAGACCGGCGCTCAGAACAGCCGCCGCCGTCCGCATCAGACCGAGACCCATAGGCATCCTCCAGAGACGGCCAGCATATACTGCTATCGCTGGATAGAAGCGATCATCTGGCGTCGAGCGGCCCCGTTAACACATGCTTAACCATAATGGCCGTTTTGCGTCATTAAGCGCCTGATTAAAAACGATATTGTTTCCGATACCGATGAAACTATCCACAGACTTGTGGATTGTTCTGCGGTCGTTGCAGAAGCGACGAAGCCCACGACGCCGCCGCGGTCGGCGATCCGACGTCGTGCAACATCATCACGAGCGCCCATGTTCATCGCCATCGCCCGTCCGGCGGTGGAGCCCCAAGGCCCCGACGCCGTCGCCGTCCCCGGCTCCCCCGCTATTCCGTTCCTGACGCCCCGCGCCCTGCACGCGCGCCTGCTCAACAACGCCGCCGCGCGGCGTAGGCGGGGCCAGGAGCGCAAGTCGGCCTGTCGCTCCGACGACGCCGCCTACTGGATTTCCGCCGCCCCTATGGCCGTGCGCAAGGCCTGCGAACTGCGGCGGCATTCGACCTTCGTCGATCTCCCCTAGGCTATCCGCAACATCAGGAATTACAGAAAAATTCAGAGATTGGGCGCACACCCCTCGGACATTCTTTCTGAGTTTTGCGATGCCCGACGCCTTCCTGCCCGCCGCACTCCTTCAGCCGCTGCTCCAGGTCATGGCCGAGCAGCTCGGCGGCGCCGTCATTCTACATGAAGCGCCTTCGGGCAGAATTCTGATGGTGGCGGGGACAATCCCCGGCCTCGACGTCGAAGACCCCATCGGCGCCCGACCGGAAGACTATGTCGGCCGCTTCCAGGTCTTTGCCCAGGACGGCTCGGTGGCCCAGATGGAGGCCCTGCCCGTCGTGCGCGCCATCGTCACGGGGGAAGCCATTACCGACGAGGTCTGGCTGATAGGCGCCGAAGGCCGCGCCGCGCCTGTGCCGGTCTTCGTTGATTCCTACCCCCTGAAGGATGACAGCGGCGCCGTCATCGGCGTGATCGCCACCGCCACCGATCCCAAGCGCTGGGGCCAGCGCGCCGACCGCCTGAAGCGGTCGATTTCGATTCGCAACCAGCTCGCCGCCCATTGACGGACAGCCCGACGCTCTAGCGCAGGTCCGGCAGCCGCCGCTCGATCGACGCCGCCGTCTTGCGCCGCCAGCGGGTCCAGCCGCCGGGGCCCTTGCTCACACGATCCGGCAGAGCCTGACTCCACAGCCCACGCACAGCCTCGACCAGTTCGGGGCGGCGGTCGTACTGATGCACCACCGGACTGACGCCGCCATCAGGATTGACGATGCGCCCGTCCTCGAAGCGAATGCCGTCCGACGCCATGCCGATGGTGGCGACGCGGCGGTAGTTGTCCTGAATCTGGGCCGGGATCAGCCCGTAGCCGACCGCCATGGCCAGCGACGCCTGATCGACGCCGAAGCCGCCGCCGACCGCCGAACGCGGTATCGCGCCCAGGGTCAGGATCAGCCGGCATAGACGCGCCGCCTCTGCCGCCGGCCCGACGATGGTCCCGGCGCAGATGCAGGGCTGATCCTCCAGCTGTCGCGCCAGATCCTCGCCCGCCAGCGCCTTCAGATGTTTGATCTGGAAGGCGTGGTCCGCCAATCGGCCAGCTTCATACTCGACGAAGACCTCCAGCCCGGTCGGGGCCGGCGTGAAGGGATCGCTCTGGAACACCACGTCGCGCACGTCGGTCATCAGCACATGGCCCAGACCCGGCCGTTCGGCGATGTAGCGCTCATAGGCGGCGAAACGCGCCACCACCGGCTGCGGCGTCCAGGCGTCGGGCGTCGGCACCACGACCGCCTCCACATCATGGGCGGCCAGAAAGGCCAGCAACGCCGGATCGTCATGGACGAACAGGGCGACCGCCCCCGCATAGACCGCCCGCAGCGAGCGCACGAAGGCCTCGACATGGGGGACGCCATAGCCGGTCGCATAGCCTAGGACGACGTCCCGGTCGCCCGCGTCGGTCGAACCCGCTGCGGCGGGGCGCAGGACCGCGCCGAGCCAGTTCAGATAGCGCGAGCGGGCGATGTCAGGCGCTCTTCATCAGGTCCGCAAAGCGGTTGAACAGATAGAGGCTGTCCGTCGGTCCGGGCGAGGCCTCGGGGTGGTGCTGGACGCTGAACACCGGCTGACCCTTCAGGGCGATGCCGCAGTTGGTGCCGTCGAACAGGCTGACGTGGGTTTCCTCGACGGCGTCCGGCAGGCTGTCGCGATCCACGGTGAAGCCATGGTTCATGGACACGATCTCGACCTTGCCGGTCGTCAAGTCCTTGACCGGATGGTTGGCGCCGTGGTGGCCCTGCTCCATCTTGATCGTCTGGGCGCCCAGGGCGATGGCCAGCATCTGATGGCCCAGGCAGATGCCCATCAGGGGCTTGCCGCTGGCGACCAGCTTCTTGATCTCGGGAACCGCGTACTCGCCGGTCGCGGCCGGATCACCGGGACCGTTCGACAGGACCACGCCGTCGGGGTCGCGGGCCAGAATCTCTTCGGCCGAGGTCGTCGCCGGAACCACCGTGATCCTGGCCCCTGTCGAAGCCAGAGCGCGCAGAATGTTGCGCTTCACGCCGTAGTCGACGACCACGACGCTCTTATCGGTCGCATCCACCTTGGGATAGCCGGCGGGCCATTCCCAGACGCCCTCGTTCCAGTCAAAGGCTTGCAGCGTGGACGCGTCCTTGGCCAGGTCCAGACCGACCAGACCGGTCCAGGCCTTGGCCTGAGCCACCAAGGCTTCCAGGTCGAACTGGCCGTCCGGGTGGTGGGCGATGACCGCGTGGGGCGCGCCCTTGTCGCGGATGATCTTGGTCAGGGCGCGGGTGTCCACCCCGGCCAGGCCGACCACGCCGCGGCGCTTCATCCAGGCGTCCAGGCCGCCGCCGGCGCCCGGCGTCGCGCGCCAGTTGGCCGGATCAGTCGGCACGTCGCGGAAGATGGCGCCGCGCGCCGCGGTGCCCGACCCATCGCCGATCTGCTCCACGTCCTCGACGTTCACGCCGACATTGCCGACGTGCGGGAAGGTGAAGGCCAGGATCTGGCTCATGTAGGAGGGATCGGTCAGGATTTCCTGATAGCCCGTCATGGCGGTGTTGAAGACCACCTCGCCCAGGGCCGTGCCGACAGCGCCGACACCGATGCCTTGCAGGATGGTGCCGTCAGCGAGCGCGAGGACGCCAGTGGCGCCGGACAGAATCTGGGTCGTCATGGCGCAGGCTCCTAACAATGAATACAGGCGGGCAAACGGCGGCGTGACTAAAGAGATGCAGGGGCGGGGTCAACCGCCACCGGCATTATACCTTCTGGCGTTTTCGCACCCAGACCCAGGCCAGGCTGGTCAGGGCGAAGAATCCGACGCTGGGCAGGATAAAGCCGCCCGCCGCCGCCGCGATGGCGAAGACCGAAAAGATCACGCCGATGACGGCCATAGCACGCCATCCGGGCTTCTTCGTCAGCTTCCACAACGTCACCGAACACAGGGCGTAGAGGCAGAGCGTCAGCACCGAGGTCACGCCGATCAGGACGCCGAACTGCTCGCCCAGGGTGGGCTGTGTGCTCGCGACGACCATGACGCTCATGATGACGCAGTTCAGGATGGGATTGCTCAGCGGCGTCCGGCCCTTCTGCGCCCCGCCGAACCAGCGCGGCATCCAGCCGGCCTCGGCGGCCCCGCGCGAGGTCTCGCCCGCCAGCATGGTCCAGCCGGCGATGGTGCCCAGCACCTTGATCACGGCGCAGGCGGCGACGAGCCCTGCCACCGACGAGCCCATGACCCGCGCCACCAGATCGGCATAGGGGCTGGTTGAATGCACCAGCACATCCGCCGGAATGACGCCGAAGACGGCGACGCTGGCGGCCACATAGACGATGAAGGCCAGAACCACGCCGCCCAGCGAGGCGCGACCCACGTCGACGGCGGGGTTCTTGACCAGGCTGGACAGGGCGGCTGCGCTCTCGACGCCCAGGAAGGCCCAGAAGATGATGGCCAGCGAGGCCGGGACCGTCTTCAGCAAGGGCTGATCGCCCGGGCTCCATGAAGCTGCGAAGGTGTCGCCGCTGAATGCCATGGCTCCGGCGATGATGGCCAGGACGATGGGGATCAGACCCAGACCGAGCGTAATGGCCCCGAACCGCGCCGCCGTCCGCGCGCCGCTGGCATAGGCCGCCGAAGTCAGCCAGATCAGAGCCAGATTGCTGAGCGCCGCCCACAGCGGCTCTTTCAGCGCGGGAATAAAGAAGGCCAGATAGCCAGTGCCGGCCACGGACAGCGCCACGTTGCCCGCCAGGCAGGCGGCCCAGTAGGCCAGCCCCGTCTGATAGCCGATGAACCGGCCCATGCCCCGCCGGGTGAAGTCCGACAGGCCGTCGGCGTCCGGCTGCATCCTGCCCAGACCGCCGAACACCAGGGCCAGGGTCACGGCGCCCAGGCCGCAGATCAGCCAGCCGATGATGCTGCTGCTGCCCGTCGGCGCCAGGGTCGCGGGCAGCAGATAGACGCCCGACCCGATCATGTTCCCGGCCACCACCAGGGCGGCCAGCGCCCAACCAATGCGGCGCGGCGGGTCGGGCAGGATTTCCGTCTGGGTCATGCGCGCCCTTTACTCGGGAATGCGCACTCCGTCCCATGCGAATACGCCGCCGCTGTCGGCGGGCGTCAGCCCCTCGATCACGGCCAACAGGTTGGCGGCCGAAAACTCCGGCGAGAACAGCCGCTCGGGCTTGACCCCACGCTGGAAGGGCGCGCTCAAAGCCGTGTCCACTGTGCCGGGATGCAGGCCCGCGACCACCGCCTGCGGATGGGTGCGCGACAGTTCCACCGACAGGGTCTTGAGGATCATGTTCAGCGCCGCCTTGGACGCGCGATAGCTGTGCCAGCCGCCCAGCCGGTTGTCGCCGATGGACCCGACCCGCGCCGACAGGGCGGCGAACACCGCCCGCTGATCGCGCGGCAGCAGGGGCAGAAGGTGACGCGCCGCCAGCGCCGGCCCCACGGCGTTGATGCGGTAGTCGCGCATCAGGTGATCGGCAGACAGCTCGCGCCAGCTGCGTTCGGGCGCGTGTCCCGAGTGCAGCACCCCGGTCGCCACAATGATCAGGGTCGGCGCCGGCCCCTCGGCGATGCGCGCGGCGGCGGCGGCCATGCCGGCCTCGTCCTCCAGATCCATTTGCCCGTGCGTCACGCCTTCGATGGGCTCGACGGGCGAGCGTGACAGGCCGTGCACCACCCGGTCGCCCGCTTCCGCTAGGCGCTGCGCCAGCGCCCGCCCCACGCCGCCCGAGACGCCTATGATGATCGCTGAACCCTGGGTCATGTCCCTCGCGCTCCCTTGTCTTGGAGAAATACGCCGCCGAACCGCCGCTGGACTGCACAGCGCCCTACCGTCGCCACCAGCGCGGGTTTAGGAAGCGGCCAGCTTCACGCCCGCTTCACCCTGGACGCGCTCATGACCATCACCACGGTCGGCCTCGATGCCGACGACACCCTCTGGCACAACGAGACCATCTTCCGCCTCAGCCAGAAGCGGTTCGTGGACCTGCTGGCCGATCACGCCGACGAGCCGGTGATGATGGAGCGCCTGGCCGAGGTCGAGCGCCGCAACCTGCGTCTCTATGGCTACGGGGTGAAGGGCTTCACCCTGTCGATGCTGGAGACGGCGATGGAGCTGTGCGACGGCGCCGCCCCGCCCCACGTCGTCCGCGAGATCCTGGCCGCCGGTCGCGAAATGCTGGCCCATCCGGTCGAGACCCTGCCCGGCGTCGATGAGGTTCTGGCCGAACTGTCCGAGACCTACCGCCTGGTGCTGATCACCAAGGGCGACCTGATGGATCAGGAACGCAAGCTGGCGGCGTCCGGTCTGGGCGAGCTGTTCGCCGCCGTCGAGATCGTGTCCGAAAAGGACCGCTCGACCTACGACCGCGTCTTCGCCCGCCACGGCACCGGCGCGGCCGAGGCCGTCATGGCCGGCAATTCGATGAAGTCCGACGTCCTGCCCGCGCTCGAGGCCGGCGCTTTCGCCTGCCACATCCCCTACCATATCACCTGGGCGCACGAACTGGCCGACGCCCCGGAAGACCACCCCCGCTACGTGTCCCTGAGCCGTATTGCGGAACTGCCCGACTGGATCGCGGCGATCGACAGGGAATAGAGGATTTCAGTGTTCCGAGAACAGAAATCTGGATTTCAAAGCATTTGATTCGCCGAACAATGTAACCTCATATAATGAGACAGAGATCGTCTTAATTGTGTCTTGCTTGCACCACCAGGGCAACAAGCCGTCGATCTGACCACAGTTTGACCAAACCTAGACAAGTTCAGCCCCATTTCGGTCACACCTTGGGGAATGTGTGGCCGCTTCCGGCTTTTTTGTGTCAGGTGTATTAAAGTAATGAGAGCATTCCTCCTCGGTTCGACGGTGCTTGTGAGCGCGATCGCGCTGACCGCTCCGGCGATGGCCCAGTCGGCCGACGCTGTGCAGCCCGTTTCCCAACCCGACGTCGCCACCGAAGTCGGCGAGATCGTCGTCACCGGTTCGCGCATCCGTCGCGACCCGACCAACGCCCCCACGCCGCTGATCCAGGTCCAGCGTGAAGCGCTGCTGACCACCGGTCAGTCGTCGGTCATCAACTATCTGGCCACCATCCCGGCCCTGTCGAACTCGGTTGTTCCTTCGGACACCACCGGCTCGAACCTGGGCGACGGCGGCCTGTCGCTGCCGAACCTGCGCTCGCTGGGTTCGAACCGCACCCTGACCCTGGTCGACGGCCGTCGTCACGTGGGTTCGTCGGGCGGTTCGCTGTCCGTCGACGTCGACGCCATCCCGCGCCTGCTGATCCAGAACATCGAGATCGTCACGGGCGGCGCATCGTCGGTCTACGGCGCCGACGCCGTCTCGGGCGTTCTGAACTTCGTGATGCGCAAGGACTTCGAAGGTCTGGAGATCGACGCCAACTACGGCATGATCAACCAGGACGGCGAAGCCAACAAGCGCGTCTCGGCCCTGATCGGCAAGAACTTCTTCGACGACCGTCTGAACGTCTATGCTCACGCTGAATACGAGCAGACCGACGAAGTCACCTCGATGGACATCGACTGGATCCGTCGCGCTCCGGTCCGCCTGGGCATCGACGCCGACCCGACCAACGCCCAGTACGACGGCCGCCTCGACACCCACGTCTTCAGCGGCGTCAAGCGCCTGGACATCCCGCGTTGGGGCCAGACCACCCTGGCCAACGTCCAGCGTCCCAGCGACCTGACCAACCCTAACGTGGCCTACGCTGACTGCTTCCCGGGCGGCGAATTCTCGTACAGCGCCAACTGCTTCGGCGTCACGCCGGGCAAGACCTTCTGGTATGAAAACGGCGGCGCTCGCCTGGCCGACTTCGGCCAGCGCGTCGGCAATACCGGCATCAACCGCCCGTACAACATCGGCGGCGACGGCGAAAACCCGGCTGACTTCTCGACCGGCTCGCGCGTTCCGCGTTCGGAATCGCAACGCTATCAGGTCGGTTCGACCTTCAAGCTGACCGACAACATCGAACTGTACGGCGAAGCCAAGTACATCACGGAAGACACCTTCGACCGTGGTCAGCCGACCTTCTTCGACGTCGATCTGGTCAACTCCTACAGCGCCAACACCGCCAACCCGATCTATGCGGTGAACAACTTCGACCTGCGCTGGGACGACAACGCCTTCCTGCCGACCAACGTCAAGGAAGCCATCCGCAACAACATCGTGACGCCCTACAGCCGCCCGACGGCTGACTCGGCCGGCGTCGCCCTGCCGGGCATCGCCCTGCAGAACGCCCGTCACACCCTGTTCGGTCCCGACCGCACGCAGGACAACACGCGTGAACTGCAACGCTACGTGGTCGGCGCCCGCGGCGACTTCGATCAGTTCAGCTTCGTCAAGGACATCGCCTGGGACATCGGCTACACCTACGGCAAGGTGGAGATCGAGAACCGCGAGCGTGGCGTTGATGGCCAGCGCTTCGCCCTGGCCGCTGACGCCGTGGTCGACACCGCCGGCATCGTCAACGGCCAGGCCGGCCAGATCGTCTGCCGCGCCCAGCTGCTGAACGCTCAGGGCGTGCCGAACGGCGACATCGGCGACCCGCAACGCGGCGGCGACCTGCGCGACTCGCAATACGGTCGCGACTCGATCGCCCAGTGCACCCCGCTGAACATCTTCGGCAAGGGCAACCAGAGCGCAGAAGCTCTCGAGTACGTCGATGCCGTCATCGGCGTGAAAGAGCGCAACGAGCAGCAGCAAGTGCTGGCGTCGGTCTCCGGCAACCTGTGGGACTTCTGGGGCGCCGGCCCGATCGGCGTCGCCATCGGCGGCGAGTACCGCAAGGAAACGACCGAGGCCACTGGCCGCGATCGCGACACCGACGGTCGCCTGCTGTTCCTCAACTCGGGCCCGGACTTCCCGGAAGCTTCCTATGAATCCAAGGAAGTCTTCACCGAGCTGTCGATCCCGCTGTTCCGCGACAGCTTCCTGGGTGAATACGCCGAGCTGAGCGGTTCGTACCGCTACGCCGACTATTCGACCGTGGGCAATGTCGATGTCTACGGCGTGAACCTGGTCTATCGTCCGATCCCGGACATCAGCTTCAAGACCAGCTACAACACCTCGGTTCGGGTGCCTGACCTGGGCGAAAACTTCTCGCCCTACAGCGAGACCTTCCTCAACAACATCACCGACCCGTGCGCCACGCTGAACATCGCGGCCGTCGCTGATGCCGAAACCAAGGCCAACCGCGTCAAGAACTGCACCACCCTTGCGGCGCAGCAGGGTCTGACGTTCGACTTCGCCGGCGCCACCGCCACCAACGCCGACGATTTCAACCCGACCTACACCTCGGGCATCTCCGGCTCGATGGGCGGCAACCCGAACCTGGAGCCGGAAGAGTCCACCAGCTTCACCTTCTCGACGGTGCTGAAGCCCCGCTTCATCCCGAACTTCTCGCTGGTTCTCGACTACTACGAGATCGAGATCGAACAGGTCATCGCTTCGGTGTCGGCTCAGACGGCTGCGGAAAACTGCGTCAACGGCGACAGCCTCAATGCAGCTGCCTGCTCGACCATCTTCCGCAACAACCCGGGCATCGCTTTCGGCATCGGCGCCCCCAACAACGATCCGATCGGCGGCTTCATTCAGGGTTCGCTGAACTACGCCAAGCTGCAGACCCGCGGCCTGGACGTCACGGCGAACTACAGCTTCGACTTCGACGAGATGATGGGTCGCAACTGGGGCCGTCTGGACTACTCGCTGGCCGGCAGCTGGCTGATCGAGCAGAAGAACTTCCTGAACGAGTCGGACGCAGGTGACTTCGACGAACTGGCCAGCACCCTGGCCGTCGGCGGCAGCTACCCGCGCGTTCGTCTGTCCTCGTCGCTGACCTGGACCCCGAACGAGGTCTGGAGCATCAACTGGACCGCCGACTGGCAAGCCGCTCAGGACATCGTCCAGCTTCGTGACTGGGTGCTGAACGCCGACTCGCGTTCGGCTGACCAGCTGAACACGGACAACTTCGTGCGGAACGACTTCACCGTCCGTTGGAACGTCCGTGACGACCTGTCCGTGCGCGCCGGCGTGGTGAACGCCTTCGACGCCGAACAGCCGTCCTACCTCGGTACGACGCTGTACTCGAACTTCGACCCCTACGGTCGTCGCTTCTTCGTCGGCCTGAACTTCCGTCCCTGGTAAGTTCAGTCTGAAAAGACGTTGAAGGGCGGCCCGCAAGGGCCGCCCTTTTTCTTTGCGTCCTGCATGGCTTTGCGGCTCTTGCCAGCAGGGGTCGGGCTCTCTAAACGGGCCGCTTAACCGACAACCCGAACGGATCGGTCGCCAGGCTCGCCTTGCGTCCGGTTCTTTGCGCGCGTGGAGCCCCGCCGCTGACCAGCCATGAGGAAAAGGATGCTATGGTGCGCGCTGCTCTGGCCGAGCAGGGCGACAGCGGGATCACCCCGCGCCATACGCTGTTCTATTTCTATGGCAACGGCGACCACGGCGACCTCAACGAGGTGGCCCGCCGCGCCGGGTTTCTGACACGGGGCCAGGACGACATGACCGTCCTGGAGACGACCATAGCGGTCGACGAGGCGTCGTTTTCGCCTGTGTCGGCCATGATGCAATCCTGGGCCGCGGCCTTCCAGCTCGACTACGACGGCTGGGAGTGCGCGGTCGTGACGAACTGAGTAGCAGCCGATGCCCAAGCGCACAGACATCCAGTCCATCCTGATCATCGGCGCCGGCCCGATCGTCATCGGCCAGGCGTGTGAGTTCGACTATTCCGGGGTTCAGGCCTGCAAGGCGCTGAAGGCCGAGGGCTACCGGGTCATCCTGGTCAACTCGAACCCCGCCACCATCATGACCGACCCGGAGGTGGCCGACGCCACCTACATCGAGCCGATCACGCCCGAGATCGTCGAGAAGATCATCGCCAAGGAGCGCCCCGACGCCCTGCTGCCGACCATGGGCGGCCAGACCGCGCTGAACACGGCCCTGGCCCTGAACGCCTCGGGCGCCCTGGCCAAGTACGGCGTCGAAATGATCGGCGCCAAGGCCGAGGTCATCGACAAGGCCGAGGACCGTCAGAAGTTCCGCGACGCCATGGACAAGCTGGGTCTGGAAAGCCCCCGCAGCCGCGCCGTCCACCACATCGACGAAGCCGATGACGCCCTGGCCTTCGTCGGCCTGCCCGCCATCATCCGCCCGTCCTTCACCCTGGCCGGCACCGGCGGCGGCATCGCCTACAACATCGAAGAGTTCCACGAGATCGTGGAGCGCGGCCTGGACCTGTCGCCGACCACCGAGGTCCTGATCGAAGAGTCGGTCCTGGGCTGGAAGGAATATGAGATGGAGGTCGTCCGCGACACGGCGGACAACTGCATCATCATCTGCTCGATCGAGAACATCGACCCGATGGGCGTCCACACCGGCGACAGCATCACCGTCGCCCCGGCCCTGACGCTGACGGATAAAGAGTATCAGCTGATGCGGACGGGCTCGATCAACGTCCTGCGCGAGATCGGCGTCGAGACCGGCGGCTCCAACGTCCAGTGGGCGATCAACCCGGCGGACGGCCGCATGGTCGTGATCGAGATGAACCCGCGCGTGTCGCGTTCGTCCGCCCTGGCGTCCAAGGCCACCGGCTTCCCCATCGCCAAGGTCGCCGCCCGCCTGGCCGTCGGCTATACGCTGGATGAACTGACCAACGACATCACCATGGTGACGCCGGCCAGCTTCGAGCCGAGCATCGACTATGTCGTCACCAAGATCCCGCGCTTCGCGTTTGAAAAATATCCGGGTTCGGAGCCCCACCTGACCACGGCCATGAAGTCGGTCGGCGAGGTCATGGCCATCGGCCGCACCTTCCAGGAATCGATGCAGAAGGCCCTGCGCGGTCTGGAAACCGGCCTCAACGGCTTTGACGACATCGAGATCGAGGGCGTCGCCGACGCCGACGACGATGCCGGCGCCCGCGCCGCCGTCATCCGCGCCCTGGGCCAGCCGACGCCGGACCGCATCCGCGTCATCGCCCAGGCCTTCCGCCACGGCCTGACGGTGGAGGAAGTCCACAGCGCCTGCTTCTACGAGCCCTGGTTCCTGCACCAGATCGCCGACATCATCCGCACCGAGGGCCATGTCCGCGTTCAGGGCCTGCCCGCGACCGACGCCGACTTCCGCAAGCTGAAGGCCAAGGGCTTCTCCGACGCCCGTCTGGCGACCCTGACCGGCAAGACCGAGGTCGAGGTCCGCAAGGCCCGTCGCCACCTGAACGTCCGCCCGGTGTTCAAGCGCATCGACACCTGCGCCGCCGAGTTCGCCTCGGCCACCGCCTATATGTATTCGACCTATGAGAGCGGCGCCCTGGGCCAGGTCCCCGAGTGCGAATCCGCGCCTTCGGACAAAAAGAAAGCCATCATCCTCGGCGGCGGTCCCAACCGCATCGGCCAGGGCATCGAGTTCGACTACTGCTGCTGCCACGCAGCCTTCGCGTTTGCCGACATCGGCGTCGAGTCGATCATGGTCAACTGCAACCCCGAGACCGTCTCGACCGACTACGACACCTCGGACCGCCTCTATTTCGAGCCTCTGACCGAAGAGGACGTGCTGGAGCTGATCGACGTCGAGCGCTCGAACGGCGATCTGATCGGCGTCGTGGTGCAGTTCGGCGGCCAGACCCCGCTGAAGCTGGCCCACGCCCTGCAAGAGGACGGCGTGCCGATCCTGGGCACCAGCGTCGACTCCATCGACCTGGCCGAGGACCGCGAGCGCTTCCAGCAGATGCTGGAGGCCATCGGCCTGAAGCAGCCGCCGAACGGTCTGGCCCGCTCGGCCGAAGAAGCCGCGCAGAAGGCCGAGGAAGTCGGCTATCCCGTCGTGCTGCGCCCCTCCTACGTTCTGGGCGGCCGCGGCATGATGATCGTCCACGACCGCGAGCAACTGGACCGCTATGTCGGCGAGGCCATGCGCGTCTCGGGCAGCGATCCTGTCCTGATCGACCACTATCTGAACCGCGCCACCGAGGTAGACGTGGATGCCCTGTGCGACGACGAAGACGTCTTTGTCGCCGGCGTGCTGGAACACATCGAGGAAGCCGGCGTCCACTCGGGCGACAGCGCCTGCTCCATGCCGCCTTTCTCGCTGCGCCCCGAGATCGTGGCCGAGCTGAAGCGCCAGACCACCGCCATGGCCCAGGCCCTGAAGGTGCGCGGCCTGATGAACGTGCAGTTCGCCATCGAGGAACCGCACAGCGAGAACCCCCGCATCTTCGTGCTGGAGGTCAACCCGCGCGCGTCCCGCACCGCGCCTTTCGTGGCCAAGACCATCGGCCAGCCGATCGCCTCCATCGCCGCCAAGGTCATGGCCGGCGTGCCGCTGAAATCCTTCGGCCTGGTGGACAAGGAACTGCAGCATATCGCGGTCAAGGAAGCCGTCTTCCCCTTCGCCCGCTTCGCCGGGGTCGACACCATCCTGGGCCCGGAAATGCGTTCGACCGGCGAGGTCATGGGCCTGGACTGGAAGCGTGAAGGCGAGGCCGACCTGGCCCCCGCCTTCGCCCGCGCCTTCGCCAAGTCGCAGATCGGCGGCGGCACCGTCCTGCCGACCGAGGGCTCTGCCTTCGTCTCGGTCAAGGACGCCGACAAGCCCTTCATTCTGGAGGCGGTGAAGTCGCTGCTGGCCCAGGGCTTCTCGGTCGTCGCCACCTCCGGCACCCACGACTATCTGAAGTCGGAGGGCGTCGAGGTCGGTCTGGTCAAGAAGGTGCTGGAAGGCCGCCCGAACATCGTCGACGCCATGAAGAACGGCGAGATCCAGCTGGTCTTCAACACCACCGACGGCAAGCAGGCCCTGGCCGACAGCTTCTCCATCCGCCGCACGGCCCTGATGATGAAGATCCCCTACTACACCACCGCCGCCGGCTCTCTGGCCTCGGCCCACGGCATCGCCGCCATCCGCGCCGGCGAACTGGATGTCCGTCCGCTGCAGTCCTACAACTGAGCCTCGGACCAGTCGTGAAAAAGCCCCCGGCGAGCGATCGTCGGGGGCTTTTTCACGCCCCCATATATCCCGCTCATCCCGGCGGACGCCGGGATCCAGTAAGAGCCCCGCTCACGATCCTGCCCTTTGAGCCGGGTAGCCAAAGGACTGGATCCCGGCGTCCGCCGGGATGAGCGGTATTTGAGAGACCCGAATACGTCATGCTTCCCGCGCTCAGCCTCCTCGCCCTGGCCAACCTCGTCGCCTTCAGCCTGTTCGCCCTCGACAAGGCGCGGGCGAGGGCCAGCGGGCGGCGCATCCCCGAATGCACCCTGCTGCTCGCCGCCCTGTTCGGCGGCCTGGGCGCTTGGCTGGGCCAGCGGCTGCTGCGCCACAAGACGCGCAA
>CAYWDO010000013.1:0-3565 GCA_964456995.1 uncultured Brevundimonas sp. | reverse complement strand
TCGGCGGCCTGGGCGCTTGGCTGGGCCAGCGGCTGCTGCGCCACAAGACGCGCAAACAGCCCTTCGCCGCCTGGCTGGGCCTGATCCTGACGCTTCACGCCTTCGCCCTGCTGGCCGTCGCCATCGTCATCTGGCGCTGAGCCTTCATTTCGACCCTTGCCGCCCCCTGTGAAAGGCATAGGCTCGCCGCAGGGATCAGGGGGATGACATGAAGCGACGGATGATGACGGCCGCCTTGGCGGCGGTTCTGGCGGCGGGAACCGCGCCCGTCATGGCGCAAGACGCCGGGCTCAAGGCCGCAGTGAAGGCGGACTATGACGCCAACCTCGGCGCCCTGTTCGACCACTTCCACCGCAACCCCGAACTGTCGGGCATGGAGGTCCAGACCGCCGCCCGCATGGCGCAGGAACTGCGCGCGCTGGGCTATGAGGTCACCACCGGCGTCGGCGGCACGGGCGTCGTCGCGGTGCTGAAGAACGGCGCCGGGCCCACCGTCATGATCCGCGCCGACATGGACGGCCTGCCGCTGCTGGAAACCTCCGGCCTCGCCAACGCCTCCACCGTCCGTCAGGTCGATTCCGACGGGACCGAGAAGCCGGTCATGCACGCCTGCGGCCACGACGTGCACATCACCGCCCTGGTCGGCACGGCCCGCCAGCTGGCGGCGCGCAAGGCCAACTGGTCCGGCACCCTGGTCCTGATCGCCCAACCGGCCGAGGAGCGGATCTTCGGTGCCCGCGCCATGATCGACGACGGCCTCTACACCCGCTTCCCCAAGCCGGACTACGCCCTAGCCTTCCATGTCTCGGCTGACACCCCGATCGGCAAGATCGAAGCCCCCCTGAGCGCCACCTCGTCCAGCTCGGACAGCGTGGACATCACCGTGCATGGCGTCGGCACCCACGGCGCCTCGCCGCACCTGGGCGTCGATCCCATTCTGGTGGCCTCGCAGATCGTCGTGTCGCTGCAATCCCTGCGCAGCCGCGAGACCAATCCCCTGGAGGGGGCCGTGGTCACGGTCGGCGCCATCCACGGCGGCATCAAGCACAACATCATCTCCGACCGCGTGGACATGCAGCTGACGGTCCGCGCCGACAGCCCCGAGGTCCGCACCCAGCTTCTGGACGGCATCGACCGCATCGCGAGGAACACGGCCCTGGCCCTGGGCGTGCCCGACGACAAGCTGCCGACCGTGACGCGGTCCGCGCTGGAGAACACCCCGGCGACGGTCAATGACGCCGCCACCGCTGAGCGTGTCCGCGCCGCCTTCATCGCCGGACTGGGCGAGGACATCCTGATCGACAAGCCGCGCGGCGGCATGGGGGCCGAGGACTTCGCCTATTTCGTCACCCCCGAAAGCGGGGTGAAGGGCGTCTATTTCAGCGTCGGCGGCACCCCCGCCGATCAGGTGGACGACGCCCCCGGCCACCACTCGCCCCTGTTCCGCATCACGCCCGAACCCGCCGTCACCTTGGGCGTCGAAGGCTCGGTCCTGGCCGCCGAAGCCCTGATGCCCAAAACCTGAAGCCGGGACAGGCCTTCTGAACCGTCAGGCGATTGGATCGTTCAGCCTTCCAATCGTCCGACCTTCACGGAGCACCACCCATGAGCCTCCCCCGTATCGCCACCCTGCTCGGCGGCCTCCTGCTGTCCCGTCGCGGACGCGGTTTCGCCGGCCGCCACGCAGGCAAGCTGGCCTTCGCCACCCTGGCGTTCGAGATGTGGCAGCGTCATCAGGCCGGCCGCCCCGGCGCCGCGCCCTCCACCTCGTCCGGCGCAAAGTCCCGCGCCAAACCCCATGGCCGCAGTCGCTGGAGCGGCCGGACGCGACGCTGATCGTCACGCGGTCTCTGGACGTCCCCTAGGTCAAGCGCTCAAGCTGAACTCTCAACAGACGGAGCGCGCCCATGATCGTCGTCCACCACCTGAACAACTCCCGCTCGCAGCGCGTGCTCTGGCTGCTGGAGGAGTTGGGCCTGCCCTATGAGGTCAAGCGCTACGAGCGGAACCCGGCGACCATGCTGGCCCCGCCCGATCTGAGAGCCATCCACCCTCTGGGCAAGTCGCCGGTGCTGGATGACGGCGACATCCGTGTGGCCGAGACCGGCGCCATTGTCGAATATCTGCTCGACGCCCACGATCCCGAGGGGCGACTGCGGCCGGCGCGCGGCACAGCCGAGGGACGCCAATTCAGCTACTGGATGCATTACGCCGAGGGTTCGGCCATGCCGCCCCTGCTTCTGAAACTGGTCTTCGCCCAGATGCCCAGACGCGCGCCGGGCCTTCTGCGCCCCCTCGTCAACGGCATAGCCGCCAAGGCGCAGCGCACCTTTATCGACCCCCAGCTCAAGGCCCATGCCGACTGGCAGGAGAAAGAACTGGCCGCCACCGGCTGGTTCGCCGGCCCCCATTTCAGCGCCGCCGACATCATGATGAGCTTCCCTCTGGAGGCCGCCGCCAGCCGGGCCATCGACCTGGCCGCCTATCCCAACGTCGCCCTCTTCCTGAAAGCCATCCATGCCCGACCGGCGTGGAAGCGGGCGTTGGAGCGGGGCGGGGAATACGCCTACGCCTGACCCCGACATTCGATCACGGCTGCGCGACGGCGCAACCCCCAGGCGGCGCCGACGTTAACGACCCCATGCGCCTCTCAGTCATTCAAGTCGTCGCGGCCCTGGCGGCCGCCGTATGTGTCGTCATCGCCTTCATCGCGGCAGGGGTGGGACTGATATCGGGTCTGTTCATGCTGCTGGCGGTCGCGGCTCTGGGCTTTATCGCCTGGACCGCGGTCCGCCGCGCTCTGGGCCATGATCAGGCGCGGACCGCCATCGGGCGCGACTCGCGCTCGGTTCAGCCCAAGCCCTGATTCAACGGCTATGGTTCGCCACCGGCGATGATGCTCTTGAGTTTGCCTCAAGGGCGCCCTACCCTCTTGACCCCGATCACGCGCGCCCCGTGATCGTGTCTGTGCCGATTAACGTCTCTCATTAGTCTCCGGGCGAAACAAGAAAACCACGACACAATGGAAAAAGTGCCGATGACGGCCGAGGGCTACCGTGTCCTCGACGAGCAGTTGAAGCAATTGAAGCAGGTCGAACGGCCGAGCGTCATCGCGGCCATCTCCGAGGCCCGCGAGCACGGCGACCTGTCCGAAAACGCCGAGTATCACGCGGCCAAGGAACGCCAAGGCTGGATCGAAGGCTCGATCGCCGACATCGAGGACAAGCTGTCGCGCGCCCAGGTGATCGACGTGTCCAAGCTGTCGGGCGACCAGGTCAAGTTCGGCGCCACCGTCACCTTCGTGGACGAGGACACCGAGGAAGAGGGCGTCTATCAGATCGTCGGCGAACACGAAGCCGACGTGAAGCTGGGCAAGATCTCCATCGCCTCGCCGATCGCCCGCGCCCTGATTTCCAAGGAAATCGGCGACGTGGTCGAGGTCAACACGCCCGGCGGCGTGAAGGCCTATGAGATCCTCAAGGTCGAGTGGAAATAAGCTTCCCCGACAATGGGAAGGCCACAGGGGCGCGCGGTTCAGCCGCGCGCCCTCTGTCCATCTGGGTGG
>CAYWDO010000012.1:31850-34216 GCA_964456995.1 uncultured Brevundimonas sp. | reverse complement strand
AAGTTGCGATTGCCTTTTTGCAACGAAGCGGCTCAGTGATCACCAAAGATTACAGGGAGCAGCCCACACCATGAGCCAGGCCATCCTCGAGGAGCTTGAACGCCGTCGCGCCGCCGCCAAACTGGGCGGTGGTGAAAAGCGCATCGCCTCCCAGCACGCCAAGGGCAAGCTGACCGCGCGCGAACGCGTCGAAGTCCTGCTGGACGAAGGCAGCTTCGAAGAGACCGACATGTTCGTGGAGCACCGCAGCCACGACTTCGGCATGGATCAGCAGCGCATTCCGGGCGACGGCGTCGTCACCGGACGCGGCACCATCGGCGGCCGTCTGGTCTATGTCTTCTCGAAAGACTTCACCGTCTTCGGCGGCTCGCTGTCGGGCGCCCACGCGGCCAAGATCGTCAAGATCCAGAAGATGGCCCTGACGGCGGGCGCCCCCATCATCGGCCTGTTCGACGCGGGCGGCGCGCGCATTCAGGAAGGCGTGGAATCGCTCGCCGGCTACGCCGACATCTTCCTGCAGAACACCCTGGCCTCGGGCGTCATCCCGCAGATCTCGGTCATCATGGGCCCGTGCGCGGGCGGCGACGTCTATTCGCCCGCCATCACCGACTTCATCTTCATGGTGAAGGACACGTCCTACATGTACGTGACCGGCCCGGACGTGGTGAAGACCGTCACCAACGAGGTCGTCAGCCACGAGGACCTGGGCGGCGCCCGCGTCCACGCCGGCAAGTCGGGGGTCGCCGACGGCGCCTTTGAGAATGATCTGGAGGCCCTCAGCGAGGTTCGCCGCCTGATCGGCTTCCTGCCCCTGTCGAACCGCGAAAAGCCGCCGGTGCGCGACAGCTATGATGAGCCGGATCGAGACGAGGCCAGCCTCGACACCCTGATCCCGACCAATCCGAACCAGCCCTATGACATGAAGGAGCTGATCCTGAAGATGGTCGACGAGGCCGACTTCTTCGAGATCGGCGCCGACTTCGCCCGCAACATCATCTGCGGCTTCGGCCGTCTGGACGGCCAGACCGTCGGCATCGTCGCCAACCAGCCTCAGGTTCTGGCGGGCGTTCTGGACATTGACTCGAGCCGCAAGGCCGCGCGGTTTGTCCGCTTCTGCGACGCCTTCCACATTCCGCTGGTGACACTGGTGGACGTGCCGGGCTTCATGCCGGGGACCAAGCAGGAGTACGGCGCCCTGATCAAGCACGGCGCCAAGCTGCTGTTCGCCTATGCCGAGGCCACGGTGCCCAAGCTGACGGTCATCACGCGCAAGGCCTATGGCGGCGCCTATGACGTCATGAGCTCCAAGCACCTGCGCGGCGACGTCAACTACGCCTGGCCCACCGCCGAGATCGCGGTCATGGGCGCCAAGGGCGCGGTCGAGATCATCTTCCGCAAGGAGGCCGGCGACCCCGAGGCCCTGGCGGCGCGCGAGGCCGAATACAAGGAACGCTTCGCCAACCCCTTCGTGGCGGCGGGCCTGGGCTACATCGACGACGTCATCATGCCCCACGGCACGCGCCGCCGCCTGATCAAGGCCCTGCGCACGCTGAAGAACAAGACCCAGGAAAATCCCTGGAAGAAGCACGACAACATTCCGCTGTAGGTTGATCGTGGCTGCTTTCCGCACACACTCAGCGTCATCCTCGGGCTTGTCCCGAGGATCCAGAGACTCCACGGGCGGCGTTTCTGCGGCGACGTCGCGTGTCTGGATCCTAGGCCCAAGGCCTAGGATGACGGAAGGAAGTGCACGCTCAGTCTTCGTCCGTTCGCCAGTCCTTTGGCAGCGGTCGCAAGTCAGGTGCGCCCTGTTCGGCGGGCGTCCAGTCGCGATAGGCCTCAACGTCCGGCGTCGCCTCGGCTCCGCCAGACGCCAAGGCCGGAAACAGATCGGACCAGTCGGGGTTCATCCGCTCGATCAGATTGGTCTTCCAGTCGCGGGGATAGCGTTTCAGCGATTTCTCCCGCTGGATCGCATCCACAATGCTTTCGTGGGCCTCGTACCAAACCAGTCGCTTCAACCCGTATCGTCGGGTGAAGCCTTCAACAGCGGCGCGTCGGTGCTGATCGGTTCGCAGGATCAGGTCGCTGGTCACGCCGACGTAGATCGCCCCGTGCATCCGGTTCGCCATCATGTAGACGCCGATCAGGCCGTCTCGATTGACCATTCCCCATACCCCCTTTCACCGTCACCCTCGCCCTCGTGGCGAGGGTCCAGATCCGCCGACGTGAATGAACAGTCGGCCTCGCGTGTCTGGATCCTAGGCACAGGGCCTAGGATGACGAAAGCAAACGCCTTCAGGATCTGACCATGTTCAAGAAAATCCTCATCGCCAACCGGGGCGAGATCGCGGTTCGCATCATCA
>CAYWDO010000012.1:29813-31750 GCA_964456995.1 uncultured Brevundimonas sp. | reverse complement strand
ATGTTCAAGAAAATCCTCATCGCCAACCGGGGCGAGATCGCGGTTCGCATCATCAAGACCTGCCGCAAGATGGGCATCAAGACGGTGCTCGTTTACTCGGACGCGGACGCCGGTTCGCTGGCCTGCGAGATGGCTGACGAGACCATCCACATCGGGCCGTCGCCCGCCGCCCAGTCCTATCTGATCCAGGACAAGATCGTGGACGCGGTGCGCCAGTCGGGCGCCGAGGCGGTGCATCCCGGCTTTGGCTTCCTGTCGGAAAACCCGGTCTTCGCGCGTCGTCTGGAGGCAGAGGGCATCACCTTCATCGGCCCGAACCCGCACGCCATCGAGGCCATGGGCGACAAGATCACGTCCAAGAAGTTCGCGGCTGAAGCGGGCGTCTCGACCGTGCCGGGCCACATGGGCCTGATCGAGTCGACCGAGGAGGCGGTGAAGATCGCCAATGAGATCGGTTATCCGGTCATGATCAAGGCCAGCGCCGGCGGCGGCGGCAAGGGCATCCGCGTCGCCCATTCCGACGCCGACATGGCCGAGGGCTTTGCCGCCGTGAAGGCCGAGGCCCTGACGGCCTTCGGCGACGACCGGGTCTTCCTCGAGAAGTTCATCGTCAATCCGCGCCACATCGAGATTCAGGTGCTGGGCGACAAGCACGGCAACATCGTCTCGCTGTTCGACCGCGAATGCTCGATCCAGCGCCGCAACCAGAAGGTCATCGAAGAGGCGCCGTCGCCCCTGCTGGACGACGCCACGCGCAAGGCCATGGGCGATCAGGCCATCGCCCTGGCGCGGGCCGTGAACTACGACTCGGCCGGCACGGTCGAGTTCGTGGCCGGGCAGGACCGCAGCTTCTACTTCCTGGAAATGAACACCCGTCTGCAGGTCGAGCATCCGGTGACGGAGCTGATCACCGGCGTCGATCTGGTCGAACAGATGATCCGTTCGGCGGCAGGCGAGACCATGGCCTTCAAGCAGGAAGACCTGTCGATCAACGGCTGGGCCATCGAGAGCCGCATCTACGCCGAGGACCCTTATCGCGGCTTCCTGCCGTCGATCGGCCGTCTGGTGCGCTATGAGCAGCCGGAAGAAGGCGATCAGGGAGACTACACCGTCCGCAACGATTCCGGCGTCCGCGAGGGCGACGAGATCAGCATGTTCTACGACCCCATGATCGCCAAGCTGTGCGCCTGGGGCGAGACGCGTGACGCCGCCGTCGAGGGCATGGCCCGCGCGCTGGAAGACACCCACCTGTCGGGCGTCGGCCACAACGTGCCCTTCCTGTCGGCGGTGATGGATCAGGAGCGCTTCAAGTCCGGTCAGCTGTCGACCAGCTACATCAAGGACGAGTTCCCCGACGGCTTCCGCGGCCTGGAACCCAGCGAAGAGCAGAAGGACATCTTCATCACCGTGGCCGCGGCGATGAACGAGGTCCTGGCCGAGCAGGCGGGCGATCCGTCGGAACGCACCGACTGGACCGTCCTGATCGACCGCGAAGCCCATGAGGTGTCGCTGTCCTATGACGAGGCCGAGGATCTGGTCATCTCGCTGGATGATCGCGACCTGACCCTGTCGGAAATCGACTGGCGTCCGGGCATGGCCCAGTTCCGTGCGGTCCTCGACGACGAGCCCTTCACCGCCGAGGTCAAGCGCGCGCCCGACGGCTTCGACATCCGCCACCGGGCGGCCCGGGCCCGCGTCCGCGTCCTGACGCCCGGCACCGCCGCCATGTATCAGCGCCTGCCTGAAAAGGTCGCCGCCGACACGTCGAAACTGGTGCTGTCGCCCATGCCGGGTCTGGTCGTCGACATCCCCGTGACCGTCGGTCAGGAGGTCAAGTCGGGCGAGACCGTCGCCATCATCGAGGCCATGAAGATGCAGAACATCCTCAAGGCCGAGCACGACGGCGTGGTGAAGGCGGTCGGCGCCAAGGCCGGCGA
>CAYWDO010000012.1:25445-29713 GCA_964456995.1 uncultured Brevundimonas sp. | reverse complement strand
TCCTCAAGGCCGAGCACGACGGCGTGGTGAAGGCGGTCGGCGCCAAGGCCGGCGATCCGGTCGCCGCCGACGATGTGCTGGTGGAGTTTGCGTAAATGACGACCTTTCCCACGCCGACGCCGCTGGAGTGGCGGGAACAGGCGGAGAAGGCGCTGAAGGGGCGGGCGATCGAAAGCCTGCTCCACCTCGACGCCGACGGCCTGCTGATCCGGCCGCTCTATGCCGACGCGACCGGGGTGCAGGCGCTGCGCGCACCGCGCACGACGGACGCCGAGGGGCGGGCGTGGGATGTACGCACCCTGGTCGAGGGCGACGAAGCGGCGGCGGTCAACGCCGCCGTCCTGACCGACCTTGAAAATGGCGCCGCCTCGGTGGTGCTGAAGGGCGCGTTCACGACCGACGAGACGACCCTGGCCGCCGCGCTGGACGGCGTGGCTCTGGAACTGGCGCCGGTGGCGCTCGATGCGGGCTTCGATGGCGTAAAGGCCGCCGAGGCACTGGCGGCCGTGGCCAAGGGCTCGCCCCGCGCCCAGCTGCAATTCCACCTCGACCCCATCTCGGCCTACGCCGAGGCGGGTGAGGGCGAGATCGACGCCGCCGTGACCGAGGCGGCAGAGGCCGCCGTGCGTCTGGCCGGGACCTATCCCGAGGCCAGACTCTTCCTGGCCTCGGGCCGCGTGGTGCATGAGGCGGGCGGTTCGGCAGGGCAGGAACTGGCATTCGCCGCCGGCAGCGCCGTCGCCTATGTCAAGGCCGCCGTGCTTGCGGGCCTGAGCACCGAACAGGCGCTGAAGGGCGTGGTTCTGGGCGTCTCGGTCGATGCTGAGTATTTCGACGCCTTGGCCAAGGTGCGGGCCATGCGCCTGATCTGGGCCAGCCTGTCCAAGGCCTTTGGGCATGAGACCCCTGCGATCATCGAGGCGCGCTCGTCGCGGCGGATGCTGTCGGCGCGCGATCCCTGGCCCAACCTGCTGCGCCTGACCGCCGCCGGGTTCGCCGGCGCGGTCGGCGGCGCCGACGTGGTGGTGCTGGACGCCTTCACCCGCGCCGAGGGCCGTCCCGACGCCTTCGCCCGCCGTCAGGCCCGCAACACCCAGCTGGTGCTGATGGAAGAAGCCAATCTGGGCCGGGTGGACGATCCCGCCGCCGGGTCCTGGTTCCTGGACAGCCGCACCCGCGATCTGGCCGAGGCGGGCTGGACCGAGTTCCAGTCGATCGAAGCCGAAGGCGGCGTGGTCGACGCCCTGAAGCACCACCTGATCCAGCCGCGCGTCGAACGCGCGCGCGGTCAGCTGGAAGCCGCGCTGAAGGACGGCGCCCGCCACATGGTCGGCGTCACCAAATACGTCGATCCCGATCCGCGCCCGGCCCCGGTCGAGGCCGCCGATCCCGCCTTCGTCCCGGTGCGCCACGGCGCCCTGACCCCGGTGCGCTTCGCCGCGACCTTTGAGATCGCGTCCGAGGAGGCCGCCCAGTGAGCACCTTCCCCGACTTCTCCAAGATCGACCTCGACCTGACCGCTACGGGCGCTGGCCCGAGCCGCGACCCGTGGCTGACGCCCGAAGGCCTGACGGTCGAAACCGCCTATGGCCCCGAAGCCTTGGACGGCCTCGACGCCATCCACGGCCTGCCGGGCTTTGCGCCCTATATGCGTGGTCCCTATCCGACCATGTATGCGGGCAATCCGTGGACGATCCGCCAGTACGCGGGCTTCTCGACCGCCGAGGAGTCCAACGCCTTCTATCGTCGCAACCTGGCGGCGGGTCAGAAGGGGCTGTCCATCGCCTTCGACCTGGCCACGCACCGGGGCTATGACAGCGACCACCCGCGGGTAAAGGGCGACGTCGGCATGGCCGGCGTGGCCATCGACAGCATTCTGGACATGCGGACCCTGTTCGACGGCATTCCGCTGGATCAGATGTCGGTGTCCATGACCATGAACGGCGCGGTCCTGCCGATCCTGGCCCTCTATGTCGTCGCGGCTGAGGAACAGGGCGTGCCCCACGCGGCCCTGACCGGAACCATTCAGAACGACATTCTGAAGGAGTTCATGGTCCGCAACACCTACATCTATCCGCCCGCGCCCTCGATGCGGATCATCTCGGACATCTTCGCCTGGACCGCGCAGGAGACGCCGAAGTTCAACTCCATCTCCATCTCCGGCTATCATATGCAGGAGGCCGGGGCCTCGGCCGAGATCGAGCTGGCCTATACGCTGTCGGACGGTCTGGAATACATCAAGGCGGGTGTGGACGCCGGAATGGACGTGGATCGGTTCGCGCCGCGCCTGTCCTTCTTCTGGGCCATCGGCATGAACTACTTCATGGAGGTGGCCAAGATGCGGGCCGGCCGCCTGTTGTGGGCCGAAAAGGTCGCCGAGAAGTTCTCGCCCAAGGATCAGCGGTCGCTTTCGCTGCGCACCCACTGCCAGACCTCGGGTTGGAGCCTGGCGGCCCAGGACGTGTTCAACAATGTGCCCCGCACCATGGTCGAGGCCATGGCGGCGGCGGGCGGTCAGACCCAGAGCCTGCACACCAATGCGCTGGACGAAGCCCTGGCCCTGCCGACCGACTTCTCGGCCCGGATCGCGCGCAACACCCAGATCCTGTTGCAGATGGAGACGGGCCTGACCCGGACCATCGACCCGTGGGGCGGCAGCTTCTACGTCGAGCGCCTGACGCATGATCTGGCGAACCGCGCCCGCGCCCTGATGGCCGAGGTCGAGGCGGCGGGCGGCATGGCCAAGGCCATCGAGGCCGGCATCCCCAAGCTGCGCATCGAGGAGGCGGCGGCCAAGACCCAGGCCCGCATCGACACCGGCAAGCAGACCGTGGTCGGCGTGAACCGCTATCTGAACGATACGCCCGACGACATTCCGATGCTCAAGGTCGACAACGCCGCCGTCCTGACGGCCCAGATCGAGAAGCTGAAGCGCCTGCGCGCCGAGCGTGATCAGGCCGCGACCGACGCCGCGCTGGAAGCCCTGACGGCTGGTGCGCGGGGCAACGCCAACCTGCTGGAACTGGCGGTTCAGGCCGCCCGCGCCAAGGCCACGGTGGGCGAGATCTCCGATGCTCTGGAGGCGGCCTTTGGGCGCCACGTGGCCACGGTGAAGACCGTCTCGGGCGTCTATGGCAAGGAAGCCGGGAACGATCCCAAGGTCGCTCGCGCCCGCGACATGGTCGCGACCTTTGTCGAGAACGACGGCGGCCCGCCGCGCATCCTGATCGCCAAGCTGGGCCAGGACGGCCACGACCGGGGCCAGAAGGTCGTCGCCACCGGATACGGCGACATCGGTTTCGACGTCACCGCCGGGTCTCTGTTCCAGACGCCCGCCGAGGCTGCCAGGGACGCGGTCGAGAAGAACGTCCACGCGGTCGGCGCCTCGTCGCTGGCGGCGGGGCACCTGACGCTGGTGCCCGAACTGCGGGCCGAACTGGCCAAGCTGGGCCGCGACGACATCATGATCGTGGTCGGCGGGGTCATCCCGCCGTCGGACGTCCAGCCCCTGCTCGATATGGGCGCCGCCGCCGTCTATCCGCCCGGCTCGGTCATCGCCGAGACGGCGGCGGACCTGATCGAAAAGCTGAACCAGCGCCTGGGCTATGCTCAGCCCGCGCCCAAGGATGTGAAGTGATGATTGGCGCCCTGAACCATGTCGGCGTCGCCACGCCCTCGATCGCGGATTCGATCAAGCTGTATCGCGACATCCTGGGCGCGACGAAGATCGGCGAGCCGTTCGACCTGCCGTCGCAGGGCGTGAAGGTCTGCTTCATCGACACGCCGACGGCCCAGATCGAACTGATCGAGCCCTATGACGCGACCAGCCCGATCACCGGCTTCCTGGCCAAGAACCCCAAGGGCGGCCAGCATCACGTCTGCTTCGAGGTGGCCGACATCCACGCCGCCGTCGCCGAGATGCGCGCCAAGGGCGTGACCATCCTGGGCGCCGGCGAGCCCCGCATCGGCGCCCACGGCACCCCGGTCGTCTTCCTGCATCCCAAGGAGATGGGCGGCGTCCTGATCGAACTGATGGAAACACCGAAAGAGGCGCACTGAAGACCTCTGCAACCGCTCATCCCGGCGTCCGCCGGGATGAGCGGGTTAAAACAACAAAGGCCCGGTCGCTGACCGGGCCTTTTCGTGTCGTCAGAACAGGATTTTGCGCAGGCTGATCCTGAACGTCCGGCCCAGGGGATCCAGGTAGTCGGGTTGATAGGACAGGGGCGTTTCGCCCAGCCCGTTCCTGACATCCAGCTTCTGATCGA
>CAYWDO010000012.1:21287-25345 GCA_964456995.1 uncultured Brevundimonas sp. | reverse complement strand
TGATAGGACAGGGGCGTTTCGCCCAGCCCGTTCCTGACATCCAGCTTCTGATCGAAGATGTTGTCGATTCCGATGCTGACGCGCGCGCCCTTCAGCCACGGATATTTCGCTACCCAGGTCTGACGCGACGACAGGTCGGCGAACAGGTTCAGGTTGACCGTGGTCAGGTCCGAGAAGCTCAGGTCGTCGCTGGCGTCGGCGCCGCCGCTGACCCGCGTGGATTCCTTCCAGTTGGCGTTCAGGAAGCCGCCCATGCCGCTCTTGAACAGGCCGGCCTGGAACTGGATCTCGTTGCGGGACTGACCGCCGCGCGCGCCGACGGCGGCGCCGTCCAGCAGGTCCAGCACCGGCAGGCCGTCGCGGATCGTGATCTCATCCTGGATGCGATAGGTGTGATAGAGCGAGACGTTGAAGCGGCCCTGGCCGGGCTGCATCGCCGCCCCACGACCGCCGCGTCCGCCGCCGCCCATTCGCATGCCGCCGCCGCCGGGGGGAGGACCGCCAGCGCCCGGACCACCGCCGGGTCCGCCAGGGCCGCGCCCCATGCGCCCCCCCGCCGCCGGGTCGGGCTTGCCGAACGGGGTCGAGAAGTTCAGGCCCCAGCGGATTTCCTGTTGTTCCGCGCTCTGGAAGTTCAGCGGGCGGGCGTCGATGGACAGCAGATTGCCGTCGGTGTCGCGGGTGAAGCGCTCGGGCAGGGCGGCTTCCAGTTCCGGGGTGATGGTCGGGAAGGCGGCGATGGAGCCCTCGACCTCGGTGCGGGTGTAGTTGGCCGTCAGCCGCAGGTCCTTGTCCTTCAGCGGCGTCAGGTTGAAGCCCAGCTTCAGCACGCGCTTGGTCTCTTCGGACAGGCCGGCGTTGCCGCCTTCGATGCGGGTGATGTTGACCGACTGGCCGGTGCGGAAGTCATAGACCGGCACGTTCGGCGTCGAGATGGTGGGGTCGTTCAACTGCGAAACCGACGGAGGCGCTTGTTCGTCGGCCCAGCTGAGGTTGACGTTGAGCGGGGTCCACGGCGACCAGTTCAGGCCGACGGTGTAGGCGCTCAGCCCGCCGAAGTCGGACAGGTCCTGATAGGCCAGGTTCAGGTTGGCCGACAGGTCGCCGAGCACGCCCAGGACCTCGCGGTCGCGGCTGGCGATGGGCAGGTTGAAATTGCCCGAGGCGCTGGTGCGGTCGCGCGACAGCGAGCGTTCGGAGAAGACGCCGGAACGGACGCTTTCGGAGTCCAGCGACTGGGTGTCGAAGCCGACCTTGAAGGTCGAGGACAGGGCGCCCGCCGGGCCTTCCCAGGCGTTGCCGTTGATGATGGCCTCGACATTGGCCCTGCTGGACACCGACCGGGCGGTGTCGAACGGCGATGCGGGCAGGTCGCCCAGATCGCCAAAGGGATCGACGGTCCCGGCCGTCACCCCGGCTTGCAGCGCCGTCGCGTCCAGGCCGCGCCCGGTGCGGGTCTTGGTTTCGGTGCGATCATAGCCGCCGGTCACCGTCCAGCGCCAGTCGCCCAGATAGCCGTCCACCAGGGCGCCGACCTTGCCCTCCAAGGTGTCGGTCGTGCGCGACAGGGCGTCCGGCGCATCCAGATAGCGCTGCACCAGGAAGTCTTCGGCGTAAGGCGAGAAGGGGCTGGAGGCCGGCAGGTTCAGGCTGACGCCCGGCAGGCCCTGATAGGACAGCCGCGAGGTGTCTTCCAGGCTGGCGCTCAGCGTCAGGGCCATGGTGTCGTTCAGGTCGCGCACCAGCGACCCAGCGACGGACGTCTGTTCCTGCTTGGCCAGAAGGGTGCGGTAGGCGGTCGGGTCGCCGTCTTCGCGCTGGATGTCGCGCTCGGTCTCGAACAGGGGGGTGTCGTTCTCGTATTCCAGATCCAGCGTCGTGCGCTGCTTGCCGGCGATGCGCAGGATATTGCTTTCCAGATCGCTGACCGTGCGCCCGCCCTGATCCGGGCGGCGCACGCTGGCCTGCATGGTCACCGAGCGGAAGTTGGCCTTGAGGACGAAGTTCACCACGCGCTGATCGGCGCTATAGCCGTAGGAGAGGGCGGTTTCCTCGGGCAGGATCTCGGTGCGCTCGATGCCTTCGGGCGGGATGCCGCGGATTTCCTGGAAGCCCGAGATGCGCCGGCCGTTGACCAGAAAGACCGGCGAGCCGCCGCGCGAACTGCGCGTCACCGGCTCCAGCAGGGTCATCAACTCCTCGATGCTGCTGGCGCCATAGGCCTTCAGCTGTTCCTCATCCAGCACCAGTTCGGGTTCATAGTCGCCCAGGGCCGCGCCCCGGCTGCGGCTCGACACGACCTGAATCTCGCCCAGGTCATAGGCGTCCTGGTCTTCGGCCACAGGCGGGACAGGGGTCTGCGCCTGGGGGGCGGCAGCCGCCGTCGCCGTCTCCGCATTGGGATCGAGTGAAGCGAGAGCAAGAAGCAGTACGACGGGCGACATGGCGTGTCCTGAGTAGGCGGGCGGCGTGGGGCGGTGTTCCCCGGGAGGATGTCGTCCTGCTTGCAGACCGATGTACGCCGAATGATGGCGACAAGGGGCAAGTGCAGATTAACGGCCTGTAATGACGCGGAAATGTCACAGAAGGCCCGACGGTGATCTAACGCAGAAAGGGGCGGCGTCCGTCGGACGCCGCCCCTTCTTTTTTCAGTTCTGATGAAATCAGAAGCGGGCGCGGACGCCCAGGACCAGGTTGCGGCCCCGCTGCGGCGCGGTTTCGGCCAGGAAGGAGGCGTGGTTCAGCGCCAGTTCGTCCAGCAGGTTGGTCCCGCGCAGGAAGACCTGAGACTTCACCCCGGCCAGTTCCACGTCATAGGCCACGGTGGCGTTGACCATGTTGTAGCCCGGCGTCTCGCTTTCGAAGACGGCGATGTCGTTCTGCTTGAAGGTGCGGCTGTATTCGACGTCGCCCGACCAAGGGCCGGCGAAGGCCTCGGCCCGGACGCCCAGACGCGCCGCCGGAATGCGGGGCAGGTTGCCGCCGTCGCCCTTCAGTTCGCCGCGCACATAGTCGCCGAAGACCTTGGCCGACAGCCAGGGGGTCAACTGCTGGCGAACTTCGCCCTCCAGACCGGTGAACGTCGCGTCGGACTGGCTGTAACGGATCAGGCGGAAGTCCTCGAACTGATCCAGCGTCCGGGCGAAGATGTAGTCGTCATAGGCGTAGTGATAGGCGCTGACCGAGGCCGTGGTGGACCCCGCCGTCTTGCGCAGGGTCAGCTCAAGCGCATTGGCCGTTTCGACGTCCAGGCTACTGTCGCCGATCTCATAGGTATTGGTCGCCAGGTGGACGCCGTCGGCATACATTTCCTGAGCCGAAGGCGCGCGTTGCGAGCGCGATACAGACACGGCCCCGGTCCAGCCCGGCATGAAGTGCCAGACCGCCGAGCCCGAGATCGAGAAGGGCTTGTGCTCGGTGTCGGCCAGGCCGAGGGCCGACGCCTCCTGCCATTCCTGACGCAGGGCGCCTTCGAAATGCCAGTCGCCGAGTTCGTACTCTTCCATCACGAACAGGCCGGTGTTCTTGGTCGTGCTGGGGGCCAGGAAGCTTTCCTCGCCGACAGCGGCGAAGTCGCTCTTGCTCAGTTGCAGGCCGACCACGCCCCTGAACCCTGCGATCTCGCGATGCTGGGCCTCGATGCGACCATCGTAGCCTTCGTTGGTGAAGGTGGTCGAGACGAGGCCTTCTTCCAGCTCCTGATGCTGATAGTCGGTGTAGCCGGCGCGCAGGCGGACGTTCTCGATGCCGGGCAGCGGGTCGCTCAACTCGCCGCGCAGGTCGATGCGGCGGCTCTTCAGCCGGACCTCGGGCACGCCGTGATCGTGCTCCTCGCCTTCCTCATGATCGTGGTCGTCGTGGTCATGATCGTCGTGGCCGCCGCAATGAAGTTCGTCGCCGTGCGGGTGGCAGCCCTCGTATTCGTGGGTGTGCCCGGCCAGACCGTAGCGGCTGGTCTGTTCGGTATAGGCTGCGCCCAGATAGCCGCGCGAACCGATGTATGAGGCGCCGAGCGTGGCGGTCGAGGTCTCGTTGTAGGAACCGTCCAGACGCGGTTC
>CAYWDO010000012.1:16267-21187 GCA_964456995.1 uncultured Brevundimonas sp. | reverse complement strand
GAGAGGGCGGCGGCCCCGACGGCGGTCAGCAGAAAGGTTTGAAGTCGCAAGGCACGCATCCCCGTTACAATGTCGCGAACTTGATATGTTATAGTGTATCATTGCGCAACCGGGGCGATGGATTTCTTTGCAAGCGGAGCCTTTGCGCGGGCGCAGCGTTGGGTCGTAACCTTTGCAGAGAGACGCCCATGACCCGATCCGCCGTTGCGCTGATGTCCTGTCTCGGCCTGGCAGCCGCCGCCTGTTCGCAGGAAGCGCCGCCCGCGCCCGCCGCCTCGCCTGTGGAGGCGCCGGTCAGCCAGCCTGCCGCCGCCGTGGGCTATGCCTGCGAAAGCGGCAAGACCATCGCGGTGACCTATCCCGACGCTCAGACGGCTCGGGTGTCCTACGACGGGCGCGATTACGTCATGACCAGCGCGGTTTCGGCCAGCGGCGCCCGCTATGCCGGGCAGGGGCTGGAATGGTGGACCGCCAGCCGCAACGGGCAGGAGAGCGCGACCCTCAGCCGCCTTGGTCCCAATGATCAGGCAGGGGGTGCGGTGATTGAGCGTTGCAGCCGTCCCGTCGCGGCCCTGGCCCCGTCGCCCAACGCGCCCGGTCAGCTTGTTTCCAGCCTGACGCCCTGCATCGGTTCGGATCTGAAGCTGTCGGTCGAGGGCGGCGATGCGGGCATGGGTAATCGCGTCACGACCCTGGCGTTGCAGAATGTCGGCGCCCAGGCTTGCAGCCTGACCGGCTATCCCACCGTCACCCTGGCCGACGCGCGTGATCGCGCCATGACCACCGTCAGGGCGGTGCAGGAGCCGGGCAACTATTTCGCCCAGAACGGAGCCCCGACGCCGGTCCCGCTGAAGCCGCAGACCAAGGCCTTCTTCGATCTGGCCTGGAATGTCGTGCCGCATGAGGCCGAGGGCGAGAAGACCTGTCTGGAAGCCAAGACCCTGCGTCTGACCACGCCCGGCGACACGGCTCTGGTCAGCCTGCCGCTGGCGTTGACGCCGTGCGGCAAGCAGGTTCGCGTCAGCCCCTTCCGGCCTGTCGTCGCCGCCTCGGTCGACCCTGCCCCGGCGACCTGACGTCAGGGGGTTCAAACCGGCCAGGATTCAGCGTAGCGAGCCATCATGACCCAGACTGCAAACTCCGTCTTCTATGACCGCATCTCCGCCGAACTGGCCGACATCGACGCCCAGGGCCTGACCAAGCCCGAGCGCGTCATCGCCTCGCGTCAGGGGCCGGTGATCTCGGTGAACGGGCGCGAGGTCCTGAACTTCTGCGCCAACAACTACCTCGGCCTCGCCGGCGACGAGCGCGTGACCCAGGCGGGCATCAAGGCGATGGAGACGTGGGGCGCGGGCACGGCCTCGGTCCGCTTCATCTGCGGCACGCTGGAAATCCACAAGGAGCTGGAGCGCGCCATCGCCGACTACCTCGGCTTTGAAGACACCATCCTGTTCGCCGCCGCCTTTGACGCCAACGGCGGCATCTTCGAGCCCCTGTTCGGGGCCGAGGACGCCATCGTTTCGGACAGCCTGAACCACGCCTCGATCATCGACGGCGTGCGCCTGTGCAAGGCCAAGCGCTATCGCTTCGCCACCTCGGACATGGCCGATCTGGAAGCCCAGCTGAAGCAGGCCCGGGCTGACGGCGCGCGCGAGATCATCATCGCCACCGACGGCGCCTTCTCGATGGACGGCTATATCGCCAGGCTGAAGGACATCCGGGCCCTGGCCGATCAGTACGGCGCCCTGATCATGGTCGACGACTGCCACGCCACGGGCTTCCTGGGCGACAAGGGGCGTGGCTCCTACGCCCACAACGGCGTGGATGTGGACTTCGTCACTGGCACCTTTGGCAAGGCTCTGGGCGGCGCCATGGGCGGCTTCATCTGCGCCAGGTCGAACGTCGTGGCCCTGCTGAAACAGCGGGCGCGGCCCTATCTCTTCTCCAACGCCCTGGCGCCCGCCGTCTGCGGTTCGTCGCTGGAGGCCATCCGCATCGCGGCGGGCGAGGAGGGCGACGCCCTGCGCACGCAGCTGTTCGCCAACGCCGCGCGTTTCCGTTCGGCCATGACCGAGGCGGGCTTTACGCTTCAGCCGGGCGAGCACCCCATCATCCCCGTCATGCTGGGCGACGCCAAGCTGGCGCAGGACATGGCCGCGCGGATGCTGGAGTTGGGCGTCTATGTGATCGGGTTTTCGTTCCCGGTCGTGCCGCGCGGTCAGGCCCGTATCCGCACCCAGATGTCGGCGGCGCACACCTTCGAACAGATCGATGCGGCGGTCGCCGCCTTTACGCAGGCGGGCAAGGAGTTGGGGGTCATCTGACCCCCAACGACCTCACGACTTCAGGCTGTCGTCGGCCATGATGACCGAGCGGCCTGCGGGATTCAGCGCGCCCCATAGCACGACGGCGGCGATCAGCGGCGCCACCGACATGCCGATGTAGCGGCCGATGATGGCGATCTGGGCCAGGATGGGGTGCAGGGGCGCCTGGTCCAGCACCTGTCGCGCCCCCGCGCTCGGCGGAGCCAGGGCAGGGTTCAACTGCGCCGCCAGATCGCCCCAGATAAGGCTGGTCAGCGACAGGATGAACAGCAGCGTCAGGACGGTGATCGTCACAACAGCCGCCCTGACTGGACGCGTCGTGCGCGGCGGGGCGGTCAGGAAGGCCACGGCCAGGGGGAAACCCAGCAGCAGCCGCCGGATCGCCGTCCGCGCCACGTCATAGTTCACAGGCACGCCGCCACTGGTCAGATGCGTACCTACAGTCCACCCACCGTCTGCGGTCATCCCGACCTCGCCCGTCAGCCCGAACAACCGGAACACCAGGCCCGCCAGGGGACGCAGAGCCGTCGCCGCCAGATCTGCGCCCCACAGCCACCAGGGCGGCAGCAGCAGGATGAACATCCCCAACGACCACAGCCCGAAGCGGCGTCGCGCGGCCTCCTCGGGCGACTTGGCGCCCAGTGTCTTGAACCAGGCGGGCATCAGGCAGCGCCCTCAGCAGGCTTGGCGGCGTTGCCGGGCTGGCGGCTCTGCCAGCGGGTCCAGAAGAAGAAGACCAGCAGGCCTTCCAGGCCGATCATCGCGTCCCAGACATAGTGGTGGAAGAACTCGAACATCGATTCAGACCCGCGCGACAGATACAGAAGGCTGATGATCCGCAGCAGGTTGACCAATTGCAGCGCGATGACGCCTACACCCGCACCGATCAGGCCGTCACGCAGCCGGCCGGGGAAGGCCAGGATGGCCGCGATCAGCAGGGCGCACACCTCGACCGCATTGCAGCCCGCCAACACCTGAACCGCGCCACGCCCGTCGGAAAAGCGCAGGATGTCGCCCTGGGCCTGAACTCGACCGTCAAACGGCGCGAGCACGAAGGCGCAGATGTCGACCAGCAGTTGGGTGAAGGGCTGGACGAACAGCCGTTCGGCCCACGGCGTGGCCAGGACGCTGAACAGTGTGATCGCTAGCAGGGCGAACAGACCCAGATACTGGACAGCGGGTGATTTGAAAAAGCGCGGCATGGGTTGGCGACGTCGCCTCTTCAGCGGGAAATGAAGTCGAAAAAACAGGGGCGGACCGCGACGGCCCGCCCCTGCGATCGTCTGATCTGATCAGACCGTGCGACGGCGGCGGTGAATGGTCAAGGCGGCCAAACCACCCAGGCCGGCGGTCAGCATGATCATGGCCCATTCCGTCAGGGTCGGCACAGGGACGGGCGGCGGAGGAGCGACAATAGAGTAGGTCGGCTCGGCCGCCGGGCTATCGATGATGTTGCCGACGTAGATCGCCGTCCGGAATATCTGGGTTGCGTATATTCCCGAGACGGATGTCGTCGTCATTCTGGCCTTGTCGACCGTGATCTCGACATCGGAGCCTGCGGGCACAGACTGGCCAGGTTTCAACTGGACCTGAACAAAGCCGCTGATTGTGAGCATGCAGTTATCCAGGGCGCTGGCCGGCAAGGCGACGCCATCGATCCTGACGACGACGTCGCCGTTACAAGGGCCTGTCACCATGGTGATGCCCTCGAACCGGTTGGTGACGAATACATAGTCACCATATCCAGGCGTAGCGCCGCCGCTCAACGCTGTGGCCGTCGTAAAGCGGACGGTCACATCAGTCGGCTGCGAGACGCGGTTATCCGACAGGGTGACGGAGACGTTGGTGAGCGTTCCGGCCGAAGCGGCGGACGCCGCCATGGACAGGGCCGCGCCAGCCAGTGCGGCGACGATCATCTTCGTGTTCATAGAGTTATGCGCCTGCTAGGTCGGAAACAGCATCGAGACCATCTCGCCGCCGATCACTGATTTTCAGCTTGCTGGCTAGTCTGATTCGCGTGTCCCAAAACAAGACGTTTCCGCCGCCGTATCGCCGTTAGCGCCGCCGAGGCTGACATTCGATCGAATAGGGGCGGACCGTGGCGGCAGAGTCTTGGATTCCTGTCGGGTTTCGCACGATACGCTTGCGGTCCTCGCCAAGGCGGCCTAGCGGCTGCGTCTGACCTTTCAGGAGCACCAACCATGACCGCCACCATGAAGGCCCTGGCCAAGACCAAGCCCGGCGTCGGCCTCGAACTGATCGAGGCGCCGATCCCGGTCGCGGGCGACGAGGACGTGCTGATCCGCGTCCACCGCACCGCCGTCTGCGGCACCGACATCCACATCTGGAACTGGGACGAGTGGTCCCAGAAGAACGTGCCCGTCCCCATGATCACCGGCCATGAGTTCGCCGGCGAGATCGTCGCCATCGGCAAGGACGTGGATCGCCGCCTGAAGATCGGCCAGCGCGTCTCGGCCGAGGGTCACGTTATCGACCTGAACTCCGAAGCGGCCCGCGCCGGCCATTTCCACCTGGACCCCGACACGCGCGGCATCGGCGTGAACCGCCAGGGCGCCTTCGCCGAGTTCGTGGTGGC
>CAYWDO010000012.1:0-16167 GCA_964456995.1 uncultured Brevundimonas sp. | reverse complement strand
CTGAAGGACGTCATGCATGAGCTGGGCCTGAAGGTCGGCTTCGACGTGGCGCTGGAGATGTCGGGCTCGCCCATCGCCTTCAAGCAATGCGTCGACACCCTGATCATGGGCGGCGGCATGGCCATGCTGGGCATTCCGTCAAAGCCGATGGAGACCGACTGGGGCGCCATCATCCTGAAGGCCCTGACGATCAAGGGCGTCTATGGCCGCGAGATGTTCACCACCTGGCGCAAGATGCTGGGCCTGCTGAAAGCCGGCCTGGACCTGACGCCGCTGATCACCCACCAGATGCCCTATCAGGACTTCGAGCAGGGCTTCGAGGCCATGCGCTCGGGCCAGTCGGGCAAGGTCGTCCTGAACTGGGCTGACTAATCGTCCCAGAAGCACGAACCGAGGCCCCCTGACCGCAAGGCAGGGGGCTTCTTCGTGTCCGGCGGACGGCCGTGTCAGCTCGGGCGCGACAACAGCCGTATCAGGGCGGGCTCGAAACCTTGAGTATCCGGGCCGGGCAGGGCGTCGGCCAGGGCCGCAGCTTCGAACAACTCCAGAACGCGCGGATGGACATAGGCCGCACGACAGACCGCTGGCGTATTGCCCAGCAGGCCGGAGACCGCCTTGACGCAGATCGTGATCTTGCGCCGGGCGTCCGTCGGCGACGACGGCGCTTCCATGGCGCGCAGGGCGCGGGCGGCGGAGACGGTGCCGGCCCAGGTGCGGAAGTCCTTGGCTGAGAACTGCTCGCCCATGGCGTCGCGGATATAGGCGTTCACGTCGTCCGAGGTGACGGGATGCAGGACGCCTTCGCCGTCACGGTACTTGAACAACTGCTGGCCGGGCAGGCCCTCCAGCGTGCGAAGGGCGCGGGCCAGGCGCTGATCCCGGACGCTGATCCGGTGGTCCTTGCCGCTCTTGCCGCGAAACTCGAAGGTCAGGGCGGCGCCATCCACCTCCAGATGGCGCTTGTGCAGGGTGGTCAGGCCGAAGCTGCGGTTCTGGCGGGCGTACTCGGCGTTGCCGACGCGGATCAGGGTGATCTCCAGCAGCCGCACGGCGGTGGCCAGCACCTTTTCACGACAAGGTCCGCGCCGCGACAGATCATGCTCCACCTGTTCTCCAAGCTTGGGCAGTTTGCGGGCGAAGGCGGTCAGGCGGTCGAACTTGCCGTCGGCGGCATGGCGGGTCCAGTCGGCGTGATAGCGGTACTGTTTGCGTCCCTTGACGTCGCGGCCCGTCGCCTGAATGTGGCCGTTGGCGCGCGGGCATATCCACACCTCGGTCCAGGCCGGAGGAATGGCCAGGGCGCGGATGCGGTCCAGCGTCTTCGCGTCACGGACGGGCGCTCCGTCGCGGCCGCGATAGGCGAAACCCTTGCCCGCGCGGCGTCGGCTGAGACCGGGACCGTCGTCGTTGCACCAGCTGAGGCCTTCGGGGATGTCCGGGGCGGGGGTGATGCGGGCGGAGCCGTCGGGCATGGCGTGTGATCCTGAGCGTGGGACGCCAACGGACTGCGACCCTCGCCGGTTCCTCTTGACCAGAGAGGCAGGGCAGGAGACGGAGCGGGATGAACTATCGTCACAGCTTTCACGCCGGAAACTTCGCAGACCTGGTCAAGCACGCCCTGGTGCTGTGGTTGTTGAAAGAGCGGCAGGTGAACGGGCCGGTCACGGTCATCGACACCCACGCCGGGGCGGGCCTCTATGACCTGTCAGGCGACGGGGCGCGCTCGAGGGAGGCCGAGGCAGGCGTGGCGCGGTTGATGACCGCCGACAACCGGCCGCCGCTGATCGAGGCCCTGGCGGCCGAGGTGGCGGCGCTGAATCCTGAGGGCGGCGTGCGCTTCTATCCGGGGTCTCCGGTCTTGATCGCGCGGGCGCTGGGAGACGACGACCGTTACGTCGGTTTCGAGCTTCACCCGCCGGTTCAGGCCATGCTGGCCGAGGCCCTGGCCGACTGGCCCGCCGCCGAGGGGCATGAAGGCGACGGCTACTTCGAGGCGCTGAAGGCGGCGAAGGCCGCCAAGGCGCCGCTGGTCCTGATCGATCCGCCGTTCGAGCGGCCGGATGACTATGTGCGCGCCGCCGAAACCGCCGCCGCCATCCTTCGCCACGACCGCACGGCGACGGTCGCCATCTGGACTCCGCTGAAGGACATGGAAACGTTTGACGGCTTCATCCGTCGGCTGGAGGAGGCCAGGGTCGGTAGGGTGCTGGTGGCCGAGGCGCGCCTGCGGCCCCTGAACAATCCGATGAAGATGAACGGCTGCACCATGACGGTGGTCAATCCGCCCTCAGGCGCCGAGGCGGCGGCGGCCGAAATCTGCGGCTGGGTGACCGCGACCCTGGGCGAAGCCGGCGCGCGGGCCGAGGTCTGGCGCGCCGGCTAGGCTTCGACCACTTCGCCCGGCTCATAGAGGTGGGGCTCGAAGGTGGCGAGGGCCATGATCGGCTCCATCGCCGCGACCACCTGGGGGTGGCGCGTCATGACTTTCCAGTCGATAGCGCTGGCCCAGACCGCATGATTGGCGACGACGCGGCCGTTCAGGCCCCGGTGCAGCGTCGCCGAGACAAAGCCCGGCAGACCGCGCTGGACCTGGGCCATGGCCGTCAGATGCTCGATCAACTCGTCCTGACGACGCGCGTCGCACTTGAAGATATTGATCAGGACGACGGGAGAATCCGCGTGCGCGTCGGCGGTCATGAAGGGCGGCCTCGTTGCAATCGCCCGACTTCTACCCCAATCCAGAGACAGACGCTTCCTTCTCCCCGCAGGAAAACGCCGAAATGACGAGAATCGCCATTCTGGAAACCGGCCACCCGCCCGAGCATCTGCGGGACGCCTTTGACGACTATCCGGCCCGTTTCCGCGCCCTGCTGGGCGAGAATGTGCCGACGGTGCGGTTCGACGTGCAGTCGGGGCATCTGCCGGCGGACGCCTCGGCGTTTACGGGGGCCATCGTCACCGGCTCGGCGGCGGGGGTCTATGACGACCTGCCCTGGATCTCGCCTTTGGTGGAATGGTTGCGCGGCGCGCGGGGCAAGACGCGGCTTCTGGGCATCTGCTTTGGGCATCAGGTTCTAGCTCATGCCTTTGGCGGCAAGGTCGAAAAGTCGCACAAGGGCTGGGGCGTCGGCCTGCACCGCTACGACGTGGTCAGCCACGAGCCCTGGATGCATCCGCGCGCGCCATCTATCGCCATTCCGGTGTCGCACCAGGATCAGGTGGTGGCGGTCGCACCCGACACGCGGGTCATCGCCTCCAGCCCCTTCACCCCTTATGCCGGTCTGGCCTGGGGCGAGGACGCGATCAGCTTCCAGTGCCATCCCGAGTTCCAGCCCGGCTACGCCGCCGCCCTGATCGAGGGACGGCGCGGGCATCGCATCCCTCACGATCTGGCGGACGAGGCGCTGCTGAGCCTGGAGGGGGCGAACGACCGGGCCGTGCTGACGGCCTGGATACGGGCCTATCTGCTGCTGACTCCGCCGCCGGTCGAGGCGGACGGCAGCGGCATCTGATCACGACTTTGGTCGGGTTCACTGAACGCTAAAACTTGCGCAACTTCTGGCGTGCCATGGTGAGGCGTCAGTCCGGAAGTGTGATGTCGTCAATCAAAGCCGTGGTCCTCGCGACCGCCATTCTGCTGTCGCCGGGTCTGGCGCAGGCGCAGGCCGATCCGCCGGCGGCTGATCTGCTGCGTGCTGTGGAGCAACGTGCAGCCCGGACGAGTTTTGCTCAGTTGGAGGCTTTTGGCGACGCGGCCTACAGGCGGCGTGACCGCGAAGGGCTGAACCGGCTGTATCACGTTGTCTGGACCGTTCAGAATCAAGGCGAGTTCGACCGCGCGTCCGTGTGGAACGAAAAGCTGAAGGAAAGAGCGCAGGCGCAGCGGGATCAGCGCTACATCCAGATCGCGCGCCTAAATGAACTGACCGCTCGCTATGATCAGGGCGACCTGACTGTGGATGCGGAAATGGGCCGCATGACCACCGCGGGGGTCGATTGGTTTGTGCGTGCCCACGCCGCCCGCCTGACGGCTCTGACCCTGATGGATCAGGATCGTGTGGGCGAGGGACTGAAGCTGATCAATCAGGCCGAGACGGATATCCCGGACGAGGACCCGTTCGCCGCCACGGCCCATGCAGGCCTGTGGGAAGTGACGGGCATGGGGCTGATGAAGCTGAACGACGTGGTCGGCGCCACGATCGCCTTTCGCCGGTTCGAGATCGACTACGCCAATCCCGTCTATCCGCGCCCCGACTTCGACAGCCTGTACAACCTGACCAAGATGGCGGTTCAGGTCGGTGATCTGAAGCGGGCGCAGCAATACTACGCCGCCCACCGCCGCCTGACCCTCAGAACCGGGCTGGAAAACCTGCTCGTCTATGATGCGAGTCTGTGCGCCCAGGTGGCGGACGCCAAGGATGATCCGCTGGAGGTGTTGGCTTGCGTCGCTCCTTATGGCGAGGACATGGGTTCGGCCGCCTTCTTGATGCTGGACATCCTGCCGCTGCGGGCCGTGGCGAGGGCGCGCACCGGCGATGTAGACGGCGCCAGGCGCGATCTGGAGCGGCTTCGGAGGCTGGATGTCGAGGGCGGCGTGGATTCCCATATCGCTCTTGTTGAGGCGGAGCTTCTGTTCGCCCAGGATCGCCCAACCGAGGCTTATCAGATATTGCGCACCTATCAGCGCAACCGCGACGTCCAGACCTCCCAGCGGTTCAGTGCTGGCATTCGTCAGGTCACGGGCGACATTCAGGAACAACTGGATCGGCGTCGCCAGCAACTGGAAACCGCCCGCGCCAACACGGAACTGCAACGCACCGTCATTCGCTGGCAGAACTGGATCGTCGGCATCGGAGTGGTCTTCATGCTGTCGGCTCTGCTGACCCTGATCTGGCAGTGGAGACAGGCGGCGGAACTGCAAAGCGCGCGCCGTCGCGCTGAAGACGCCAACCGCGCCAAGAGCGAGTTTCTGGCCAATATGAGCCATGAGATCCGCACGCCGCTGAATGGGGTGGTCGCCATGGCCGACGCCCTGGCGCAGCGTGATCTGAACGTCGATGAACACGACATGGTCGAGGTCATTCGTTCATCGGGCGCTACGCTTGAGCGTCTGCTGTCCGACATTCTGGACAGCGCCCGGATCGAGTCTGGTCAGGTCACGATCGAAACCGCGCCCTTCCATCTGGGCCGGGCGGTGCAGGATGTGGCCGCCCTTTGGCGCATCCCGGCGGAGGCCAAGGGAGTGGGGGTCGTTTCCCATGTCGATGCGACGCTGGATCGTCTGGTCGATGGCGACGCCGTGCGAGTGCGGCAGGTCCTGACCAATCTGGTCAGCAACGCGCTGAAATTCACGGCCAGGGGCCAGGTCGGCCTGACGGTCGCGCCCGGCGTAGAAGGCGGCGTGCGTTTCACCGTCACTGACACCGGCGTCGGCTTTGACGAGGAGCAGAAGGCCCGCATTTTCGGTCGCTTCCAGCAGGCGGACGGCTCGATCACCCGGCGGTTCGGCGGCACTGGCCTGGGCCTGGCCATTTCGCGCGAACTGGTGGAGCTGATGGGCGGGCGGCTGGAGTGCGACAGCAGGCCAGGCGAGGGCTCGCGCTTCTGGTTCGAGATTTCTCTGCCTCCGGTCGAAGAGGCGAGCGCGGCCGTCGATGAAGTTCAGCCGATCAGCGACGTGCGAGAACAGCCGCTGCGGGTGCTGCTGGCCGATGACCATCCGGCCAACCGCAAGGTCATCGAGATCATGCTGGGCGCGACGGCGATGGAGTTGGTCGCGGTCGAGGACGGGGCGCAGGCGCTGGAGGCCTTCAAGCGCGAGGTCTTCGACCTGGTGTTGATGGATATGCAGATGCCGGTGATGGACGGCTTGACCGCCACCGCCGCGATCCGCGCCTTTGAGGCGCAGGATGGACGGACGCGGACGCCGATCCTGATGCTGACCGCCAACGCCATGGCCGAACACGTCGAGGCGGGACGGGCGGCGGGGGCGGACGGCCATCTGACCAAGCCGCTGACCCTGGCCGTCCTGTTCGACGGGATCGCCCGTGTGATGGCGCAGCGCGAACGGTCGAAGGTCGCTTAGATCAGGGCCACTTCACCACGGGCGGCATGGAACTGAGGATCGACTCGACGTTTCCGCCGGTCTTCAGCCCGAACATGGTGCCGCGGTCGTACAACAGGTTGAACTCGACGTAGCGACCGCGGCGGATCAGCTGTTCCTCGCGTTCCTCCGGCGTCCATGCCTCGGTCATGCGACCCGCGACGATCCTGGAATAGACGTCAAGGAAGGCCTTGCCGACGTCCTGGGTGAAGGCGAAGTCGCGGTCCCAGTCGCCGCTGTCGTGGTGGTCGTAGAAGATGCCGCCGGTGCCGCGCGGTTCGTTGCGGTGGGGCAGGAAGAAATACTCGTCGCACCACTGCTTGTACTTGGCGTGCCAGGCCGGATCGTAGGCGTCGCAGACGCCCTGCATGGCGGCGTGGAAGGCGACGGTGTCGGGATGATCCTGGCGACGGTCCGCATCCAGCACCGGGGTCAGGTCGCCGCCGCCGCCGAACCAGGTCCTGGTTGTCGAGATCAGGCGTGTGTTCATATGCACGGCCGGGACGCGCGGGCTGACCGGATGGCAGATCAGGCTGATGCCGGTGGCGAAGAAACGCGGGTCTTCTGCGGCGCCGGGGACGTTTTTCGCATAGTCTGCGGGGAAGGTCCCGTGGACAGTCGAGCAGTGGACGCCGACCTTCTCGAACAGACGTCCATGCATCATGCCCATGACGCCGCCGCCGCCCTCCTTGCGGTCCCAGGACGTACGCACGAAGCGGCCCGGTTCGCCAGGGAAGAGGTCGGCGGGCGCAGCGTCCTCCAAGGCCTCGAAACCGGCGTGGATCTGATCACGCAGGGTCTCGAACCAGACGCGGGCGCGCTCGCGATGCTCGACCATCAAGGTGGGGGTGTCTTGGATCATCAGGGCTTCAACCATGACGGACGGCCTTTGTGAACAGTGCAGGGTGTGCGCTACATGCCCATCGTCTCGAAAGCGGGCCTTGATCCAGATCAGACCCGGTTCCCATGCCGCGCGGCCTGTGCCAGCGTGGCCGCAACAGTCTTGAGGGGACACCATGATCCGCACCGCCTTGCTCGCCGCCGCTTCGCTCGCCGTTCTGGCCGGGCCCGCCCTGGCCCAATCCCAAGCCAGCGATAACGCCGCAGGGCAGGAAAGGGTAATGCAGATCCTGCGTCGCACGCCCCTGATCGACGGTCACAACGACCTGCCCTGGGCCTTGAGGCAGGGCTTCGGGAACGATCCCTATCGCGTTGATCTGGCGACCAATCTGGCGGCGACGACCCGGCTTCACACCGACATTCCGCGCCTGCGCGCGGGCGGCGTCGGGGCCCAGTTCTGGTCGGTCTATGTCCCCGCCAGTCTGGAGCCGGTCGAGGCCGCCAAGGCCACCTTCGAGCAGATCGACACGGTCAAGCGCATCGCCGCCGCCTATCCCTCCGTCTTCGAGATCGCGACCACCGCTGACGACATCGCCCGCATTCACAAGGCCGGAAAGATCGCCAGCCTGATCGGCATGGAAGGCGGCTATTCCATCGACGACTCCCTGGGCCTGCTGCGCGAGTTCTATGATTCCGGCTCGCGCTACATGACCCTGACCCATTCCAAAACCACCACCTGGGCCGACAGCGCCACCGACGCGCCCAAGTGGGGGGGGCTGTCGCCCTTTGGCGAGCAGGTGGTCAAGGAGATGAACCGCATCGGCATGATGGTGGATCTGAGCCACGTCTCCGAGGAGACGATGACCGACGCCATCCGCGTTTCGACCGCCCCGGTGATCTTCTCGCACTCGTCGGCGCGGGCGGTGACGGCCCATCCGCGCAACGTGCCCGACGCCGTGCTGCGGATGATGCCGGCCAATGGCGGCATCGTCATGGTGACCTTCGTGCCGGGCTTCATCAGCGAGGCGGTGCGCGCCGCGGGCGCAGCACGCTCGGCCGAGGTCTCGCGGCTGTCGGCGCTGAACCCTGGCGACCCTGAGGCGGTGAAGGCTGGCGTGGCGGCCTGGAACGCCGCCAATCCGGCGCCCAAGGCGACGATTGACGATGTCGTGGCCCATATCCAGCACGTCCGCGACGTGGCGGGCATCGACCATGTCGGTCTGGGCGGCGACTTCGACGGCGTCGACAGCCTGCCGGAGGGCGTCGAGAGCGTGGAGGCCTATCCGCGCATCCTGGCCGAACTGATGCGGCGCGGCTGGAGCGAGGCCGACATCCGCAAGCTGGCCGGCGAAAACCTGCTGCGCACCATGCGCGCGGTGGAACGCGCCGCCACGGCTGAACGGGGCCAGCGCCCGAACCTGGCGCAACTGCCCAACGACGGCGCGCCGGAGTAGGGGGCGCTCAAGCGATAGCGCAACAAATCCTTCTCCCCTTGCGGGAGAAGGTGGCCCGTTAGGGCCGGATGAGGGGTCTCGCCGCCATGAAAAAGGGCTTCTGGACTTTGACGTCTCGCAACCCCTCATCCGACCTCGCTTCGCTCGGCCACCTTCTCCCGCAAGGGGAGAAGGAAGCCTATCTCACCGGCAACTCGCCCAACTGCCGCAGCCCATCCCAAAGGGCGATCCCCGCGCTGACCGAGAGGTTCAGCGAGCGCGTCTCCGGGCGGATGGGGATGAAGACCCGGGCGTCGGCGGCGGCGTGGACGTAGTCGGGGGCGCCGGCGCTTTCCTTGCCGAATAAAAGAATATCGTCAGGCTGGAATTCGAAGGTCGTCAGGGGCGTCGCGCCCCGTGTCGTGAACAGGATCAGCCGTCCCGGCGCGCGGTCGCGCTGGAAGGCGTCCCAGTCCGCGTGGCGGGTCATATGACTGAGCGGGCCATAGTCCAGCGCCGCGCGCTTCATGGCGCGGTCGTCGAAATGGAAGCCGACGGGCTCGATGACGTGCAATTCCACGCCGAAACAGGCGCTCTGACGGATGCAGGCGCCCACATTCTGCGGGATGTCAGGTTGAAAAAGGGCGAGACGCATTCTAAGGCCCTCATACGCGCGGGCTGGGGTCTTGTCGCGGTCTTTGTTGCGACTGTTTCGCAAGATGCATCAGCGTCTTGCAGGTACGGGCCGCAAACCGAGGACCGGCCGACACTGAATACTGTCTCGCTAGACGATCATGCCGACGACTAACCCCTTCCGGGGCGGGCGTTCGGGAGTGCAGAGGTGATAGCGTGGCCGAATCGGTCGTGAATGCTGAAGGGCCTGATGGCCAACACGGGGGCGGCGACGCCACCCGCCGCGACTTCATCCACATCGCTGCCGGCGCCGCCGCAGTCGGTGCGGGCGTGATGGTGGCCTGGCCGCTGATCAACCAGATGAACCCCGCCGCCGACACCCTGGCCCTGGCGTCGATCGAATTCGATCTGACCAAGGTTCAGGAAGGTCAGCAGGTCGTCATCAAGTGGCAGGGCAAGCCGGTCTTCGTGCGTTACCGCACCCCGGCCGAGATCCAGAAGGTGTCCGCCGAGGGCGCCGTCGGCTCGCCGCCGCAGACTGATGTCGAGCGCACCAAGGCCGGCCACGAGAAATATCTCGTCGTCATCGGTTCGTGCACCCACCTGGGCTGCGTTCCGACCTTCGGGACCGGCGACTTCGGCGGCTGGTTCTGCCCCTGCCACGGTTCGCACTACGACGCCTCGGGCCGTATTCGTAAGGGACCGGCGCCGCTGAACCTGGTGGTGCCGAACTACGAATACATGTCTGACACCCGCGTCAAAATCGGCTGAGGACGGACAGAGGACCCATGAGCGATCACGAATCCACCTACGTCCCCAAGACCGCGATTGAGCGGTGGATGGACACCCGCCTGCCGATCATCCGTTTCGGCATGGACTACGCCAACCTGCCCACCCCCCGTAACCTGAACTACTGGTGGACCTTCGGCGGCATCCTGGCCCTGTGCCTGATGACGCAGATCATCACCGGCATTGTTCTGGCCATGCACTATACGCCGAACACGGCCCTGGCCTTCGCCTCGGTCGAGCGCATCATGCGCGACGTCAACGGCGGCTGGCTGATCCGTTACGTCCACGCCAACGGCGCGTCGATGTTCTTCATCGCCGTCTATCTGCACATGCTGCGGGGGCTCTATTACGGCTCCTACAAGGCGCCGCGCGAGATGATCTGGATCATCGGCTGCGTCATCTTCTTCCTGATGATCGCCACCGCCTTCCTGGGCTACGTCCTGCCCTGGGGCCAGATGTCCTTCTGGGGCGCTGAGGTCATCACCAACCTGATCGGCGCCATTCCGGTCATCGGCGAGCCGATCCTGATCTGGCTGCGCGGCGGCCCGGCCATCGACAACGCCACGCTGAACCGCTTCTTCTCGCTGCACTACCTGCTGCCGTTCGTCATCGCCGGCTGCGTGGTGCTGCACCTCTGGGCCCTGCACGCCGCCGGTCAGAACAACCCGGTCGGCATCCTGATCCCGAAGGACCGCCAGAAGAAGGACATGCTGCCCTTCCACCCCTACTTCACGGTCAAGGACGGATTTGCGATCATCCTGTTCCTGATCATGTTCGCGGTCTTCGTCTTCTATCAGCCGAACGCCCTGGGCCACGCCGACAACTATATCCCGGCCAACCCGCTGCAGACCCCGGCCCACATCGTGCCTGAATGGTACATGCTGCCCTTCTACGCGATCCTGCGCGCCATCCCTGACAAGTTCGGCGGCGTGGTGGCCATGTTCGGCGCCATCGGCGTGCTGTTCGTCCTGCCCTGGCTGGACACGTCCAAGGTGCGCTCGATGCGTTACCGCCCGACGATGCGCACCTGCTTCATCATCTTCCTGTTCGTCTGCTTCGGCCTCGGCTGGTGCGGTGGTCAGCTGCCGGACGCCCCGGTCATTCCGGGCATGCCCAGCTTCACCCTGCTTGACGGTCAGCTGAACTCCTACCTGTGGCTGACGCGCTTCCTGACGGCCTACTACTTCATCTTCTTCCTGGTGCTGATGCCGCTCATCGGCCTGCGCGAGAAGCCGTTGCCGATCCCGGCGACGATTTCCGAGCCGGTCCTGCCCGTCACCGAGCAGAAGGGCTGAACGCGATGATTTCGAACGAGAAGAAAACCGTGTCCTTCCGCAAGATCCTGGTTTCCCTGACGGCCGCTGTCGGCCTGGTCGCCATCGCCGCTCCGGCGATGGCCGCCGGGGGCGCCAAGCATCCGCGCGAGGGCAACTTCAGCTTCGAGGGGCCCTTCGGCACCTATGATCAGGGCCAACTTCAGCGCGGCTACAAGGTCTACAAGGAGGTCTGCGCCTCCTGCCACGGCATGGACCTGATGCATTTCCGCAACCTGGGCGACAAGCACGGGCCGTTCTGGAACCCCAAATACCCGAACCCGAACGACAACCCGGTCGTGAAGGCTCTGGCCAAGGAAGCCCAGGTTCCGGACATCGACAGCGAGACCGGCGAGGCGCTGATGCGTGACGCCACGACCGCCGACAAGTTCCCCAACCCCTATCCGAACGCCACGGCTGCGGCCGCCGCCAACGGCGGCGCCATGCCGCCCGACCTTTCGGTCATGGCCAAGGCTCGTCACGATGGCGCCAACTACATCTACTCCCTGCTGTCGGGCTATGTGACCCCGCCGGCCGGTCTGACGATGACGTCGTCCCAGCACTACAACCCCTATATGGCGGGCGATCTGACCCCGTTCTGGGACGAGTCCAAGGGCCACGTTCCTCCGGGCGGATTCATCGCCATGCCTGCGCCGCTGCGCGCCGGTCAGGTCACCTATGACGACGGCACCGAGGCCACCGTCGATCAGATGGCCAAGGACGTCGCCGCCTTCATCGCCTGGACCTCCGAGCCCAAGGCGACCGAGCGCAAGCAGATGGGCTTTGGCGTGATCATCTTCCTGCTGCTGTTCGCAGGGATCACCTACGTCAGCTACCGCCGCATCTGGAAGGGCGTCGCCCACTAAGGCGAAACCCATTCGATACGAGATGACCCGCCGGAGCGATCCGGCGGGTTTTTTCGTGGGCGCAGGCGGAACAGGTCGCATCGACTCGCCGGATTTCGACCGATAGGCTCCGGGCCTCTGATTTGGCCGAGGGTCTGTTTTCATGCGTCTGATGTCGTCCGCCGCCGTCCTGCTGTTCGCCGCCGCCCTGGCTTCGGGCGCTGCCGCCCAGAGCCCCGACTTCGATGCCGCGCGTATCTCCAAAGATATCAAGGTCCTGTCCGACGACAGCTTCGAGGGACGCGGGATCGCCACCCCGGCGGAGCAGAAGGTCATCGACTATCTGAGCCAGCAGTACGCGGCGGCGGGCTTCGCGCCCGGCGGCGAGAACGGCGGCTGGACCCAGGCGGTCGGCCTGAACCGCTTCACCGTCTCCAACGTCAGCGGCCAGATCAAGGTCGGCGACTGGACGCAACCGCTCGCCCAGGGCCAGCAGGCCACCATCACCACCCGCCTGCCGGGCGAGGCCGTTGATCTGTCGGGCCTGCCTCTGGTCTTCGTCGGCTACGGGACCAAGGCCCCCGAACGCGACTGGAACGACTTCAAGACCGACGTGCGCGGCAAGGTCATCGTCGTCCTGGTCAACGACGCCGACTTTGAAGAGCCTTCGCTGAACACCTTTGGCGGCGAGGCCATGACCATCTACGGCCGCTGGACCTACAAATATGACGAGGCTGCCCGTCAGGGCGCGGCGGGTGTTCTGATCGTCCACGAGACCAAACCCGCCTCCTACGGCTGGACCACGGTGGCCAACTCCTGGTCGGTGCCGCAGTTCGACATCGTGCGTCAGAACCCCTCGGCCGAGCGCGTGCCGATGGAGGCCTGGATCCAGCGCGATGTGGCGGTTGAGCTGTTCCAGCGCGCCGGGCTCGATTTCGAGCAGGAGAAGATCAAGGCGCGCAGCCGCGACTTCCAGCCTGTCGAACTGAAGGGTGCGACCATTGACGCCCGGTTCGACGTGAAGACCGATCAGATCGTCACCCACAACGTGCTGGCCAAGCTGGAAGGCACGACCCACCCGGATGAGACCATCCTCTATACCGGACACTGGGACCACATCGGCATGGGCGAGCCGGACGCCTCGGGCGACCGCATCTTCAACGGCGCCATCGACAATGCTTCGGGTACGGCGGGCCTGATCGAACTCGCCCGGGCCTTCGCCGCCGGTCCCCGCCCGGAGCGCACCATCGTCATGATCGGCTTCACCGCCGAGGAAAGCGGCCTTCTGGGGTCGGAGTTCTATGCCGCCAACCCGGTCTATCCGCTGGAGAAGACCGTCGGCGGCTTCAATCTGGATTCCTCGGCTGTCTTCGGCCGCATGAGCAAGCTGGGCGTGACGGGTTACGGACACTCCCAACTGGATGAGCCGGTCATCACCGCGGCGGCGGCCCAGGGGCGCGGCTTCGTCGGCGACGCCGGCGCGGCGGCCGGCATCTATTTCCGTTCGGATCACTTCCCGCTGGCCAAGAAGGGCGTGCCGATGGCCTATCTGTCGTCGACCGGCGACTTCCTCGACGCCCCGATCGAGCCGCGCCTGGCCAAGGCCGCTGACTACCGCGCCAATCGCTATCACCAGGCCGCTGACGAATGGGAAGCCGATTGGGACTATGCGGGCATGCTTCAGGATCTGGAAGTCATCTACAAGGTCGGCCTCGACCTGGCGAACAGCCGCATCTGGCCGGAATGGAAGGACGGGTCCGAATTTGGACCGGCCCGCGCCGCCAGCGCGGATCAACGCCGCTAAGGGCCGGTCTTTACGGAACATGACAAAAAAGTAAGGGGCGGTCTCGCAAGAGGCCGCCTTATTACTTTGCGCGAAAGCCCCCGTGGGGAGGGCTCGGGAGTTTCCATGCATCGTCGGTTCATCAGCGGCGTCGCCGCCGCCGCCCTTCTGTTCGCCGCCGGCTCGGCTGCGGCTCAGGACTTTTCGGCCCAGCGCCTGTCGGACGAGATCCGCACCATCAGCGCCGACGACTTCCAGGGGCGCTATCCCGGCACGGACGGCGAAAAGAAGACGCTGGACTGGCTGCAGGCCCAGTACGAGGCCATGGGCCTGGCGCCCGGCGGCCCGAACGGCCAGTGGCTGCAGGTCATCGACCTGAAACGCTTCACCCCCGTCGCTGACGCCGCCAAGGCCAGCTGGACCGGCGCGGACGGTCAGGTGCACGTCCTGACGCCGGGAACCGACATCATCTTGCGGGCGGTCAGCAATGACGGCCAGGCGGCCATCGCCAACGCCGGTCTGGTCTTCGCCGGCTTTGGCATCCATGCGCCGGAGCGCGGCTGGGACGACTACGGCGGCCTCGATGTCGTGGGCAAGGTCGTCGTCGTCGTCAGCGGCGAGCCGGACGGCGACCTGTTCAACGGCCCCTATACGACCAACTACCAGGCCGGCGCCTATAAAGCGGACGAGGCCAAGCGCCGGGGCGCGGTCGGCGTCATCACCGTGTCCAAGTTCGGCGCCAGCGACACCGCCTGGACCCGCCAGGCCCAGGGCAACGCCCGCACCCGCACCCTGACGCCGGGCGCGGCCGATCTGGAGTTCTCGGGCGCGATCAACGCCGACACCGCCAAGGCCCTGGGTCTGGACATCGCCGAACTGACCCCGCGTCTCGGCACGGGCGACTTCCGCGCCTTCGCCGTGCCGGGCGTGACCCTGTCGGTCGAGACGGCCGAGACCACCGACACCCTGCGCACCTACAATCTGCTGGCCAAGATCCCGGGAACCAAGCGTCCCAACGAGACCATCATCTATTCGGCGCACTGGGACCATGTCGGCGTCAACGAGAACGCGGCGGGCCACGACAAGATCTTCAACGGCGCCTGGGACAACGCCTCGGGCACCATCGGCGTGCTGGAGATGGCGCGTCAGCTGAAGGCCGCGCCCGCGCCGGACCGCACCATCGTCTTCGCCCACATGGCGGCCGAGGAAATGGGCCTGCTGGGCGCTTACGCCTATGCTGCTGATCCGGTCTATCCGCTGGAAACGACGGTGGCCGACATCAATATCGACATGCTGCCCCTCAGCGGTCCGACGAAGGACGTGCCGATCTTCGGCAAGGGTCAGAACAGCCTTGAGGACGACCTCCAGGCCCTGGCGGCCGCAGAGGGCCGCTATGTCTCCGACGACGGCCAGCCGGAGCAGGGCTTCTATTACCGCTCTGACCACTTCCCCTTCGCCCGCGCGGGAGTTCCGGCCCTGATGCCGTGGCACGGCGTGGACTGGGTCGAGGGTGGCAAGGAGGCCGGCCTGGCGGCGTGGAAGGCCAAGTTCGGCGCCGACTATCACAAGCCGACCGACGAATGGTCCGCCGACTGGGACCTGCGCTCGGCGGTCGAGAACCTGACCCTGCTGTACCGCCTGGGTCTGCAACTGGCCAACAGCGACGCATGGCCGACGTGGAAGCCGACGTCCGAGTTCGGTCAGGTTCGCGCGACCAGCGACGCGGCGCGTCGTTAGACACTGAACCGCGCGGAGCCAGAGGCGTTTGTCAGGGATGCGCATTTTCCTGACAACCGCCGTGGCCGCTTCTGTATTGGCGCTCGCCGCCTGTGATCGCGGCGGCGGCGTCAATCCGCCCACCGAACCGGCGCAACCCATCGAGGGGCCGGCGGCCGAGGCCCCGCCCGCGCAGGATTCGCCCGGCGCCGAATCCATGCTGCCGGGCGCGGGGCCGATCAGCTTTATCGGGCGCTGGGCGGCCGAGGCCGACTGGTGCTCAAACCCGCGCGGCGACCGCGTGCCGATCGAGATCACGACGACCGAGTTCCGGGGCTATGAAAACCGCTGCGACATTCAGCGCATCACCCAGATCAGCACCGGCTATGAGGTGGCGCTGAAATGCGATGCAGAGGGCGAGGCGCGCTATGAACGCATCCGTCTGGCCGCGACCAAGCAGACGCTGATCATCACCAGAATGGACGCCAACGACCGCCCTGTGCGGTTGATCCGCTGCACGACCCTGGCGGGCTGACGGTCAGACCGCCGCCAGCGCCTGTTCCAGATCGGCGATCAAGTCGTCGATGTGCTCGATGCCGACCGATAGGCGCACAGTGTCCTCGGTCACACCCGCCTTCTTCAGCTCGTCGGGCGACAGCTGGCGGTGGGTGGTCGAGGCGGGGTGGCAGACCAGGGACTTGGCGTCGCCGAT
>CAYWDO010000011.1:31002-34261 GCA_964456995.1 uncultured Brevundimonas sp. | reverse complement strand
AGGGCGGCGTAGCGGCCCGCCTCGGCGTCGGTGGGGTTGGCCTCCAGCGTGATCTCTATGTCTCCCGTCGGGGGAAACAGGGCCTTGGCCTGCGCGATCACGGCGGCCACAGCCTCGGGCGGCATCAGGGACGGGGTGCCGCCGCCGAAGAAGATCGAGGCCAGACGGCGCGGACCGACCAGCCGGCTCTGCGCCTCCATGTCGGCTAGGATGGCCTGAACCAGCCAGGCCTGTTCCTCGACCCGGCCCCGGTCGCGCACGACGTTGAAGTCGCAATAGGGGCAGATGCGGGCGCAGTAGGGCCAGTGAACGTAGAGGGCGAGGGCGTCGCTCAATCCTCCCTTCTCCCCTCGGGGGAGAAGGGAGGCGGCGGAGCCGCTCGGATGAGGGGGCGGGTTGGGCATCTCGGGCCTTCGTAGCAGAGGAAGCCGACGTCCCCCTCATCCGTCTGCCTTCGGCAGCCACCTTCTCCCCCGGAGGGGAGAAGGGCCGTGTTTAGTCAATCAGCGCCGCCTTGAGCCGGGCGAAGGCGCGGGCGCGGTGGCTGATGGCGTCCTTCTCGGCGTCTTCCATCTCGGCGAAGGTCTTGTCCGAGCCCTCGGGGCGGAAGATGGGATCATAGCCGTGCCCGCCGTCGCCGCGCGGCGGGAAGACCAGGTCGCCGTCGATGCGCCCTTCGACCACCACGCAGGGGCCGTCAGGCCAGGCCACAGCCAGGGCAGAGGTGAACCAAGCGCGGCGATCCGTGGAACCGACTTCCTCCAGCCGCTCCTCGACCTTCTTCATGGCCAGGGCGAAGTCCTTGCCCGGTCCGGCCCAACGCGCCGAAAAAATGCCGGGAGCCCCGTCCAGGGCCGCAACCGACAGGCCGGAGTCGTCGGCCAGCGAGACCTCGCCAGAGGCCTCGGCCGCGTGGCGGGCCTTCAGCATGGCGTTGCCGACGAAGGTGCTCTCGGTCTCATCCGGTTCGGGCAGGTTGAGGCTGCCGGCCGTGACGATTCTGTAATTTCCGTCGAGCAGCGCTTCGATCTCGCGCGCCTTGCCCGGGTTGTGGGTCGCGGCCACCAGCCGCATCCCCTTGATCAGCTTGAGATTCATGCGGCCACCTTAACCCCCTGCGATGCATTGCGGAAGTTTAACATCGTTAAACGATATGTAACGTGCTTTTCGACGGGGTGGCCCCTATCTTCAATCTCAAGAACGGGGGTCGCACCGTTCAAACGAAGCGGAAACAACGCAACGTTCACCCAGCGACACCACAGAAACGCACGAAAATCGTGCAATCACGGAGAGATACGATGCAAGCGATGAAAACCTCGATCTGGATGGACCGCGTCGGCCACGCCTTCTTCAACGCCCTGCTGCTGGCCGCCCTGCCGACCGCCGCCGTCGCCATGATCATCCAGAGCCTGTGATCCTGACCTTGATCGGACAGGGGGCTTTGACGATCAGCATGAACACCGCGAAGAATAGCGCCGCGTGAGGGTCTGCCGGACCCCACGCGGCGATCGCGCCCTGAACCGCCCGGCCCGAGACCTGACTTCATGCGCCTCCCGAAACTGCCAGCCATCGGGATAAGAGCGCCGCGCCTGCCGGGCGCCAACCTCAAGACCCCCAATCTCAAGACCCTGGGTCCCGGTTCCGTCTCCAGCCTGCTGAAGATTGCGCTGGACGTCGCCTATGTCCTGCTGGCCCTGATCACCGGCGTGCTGCTGCTGCTCTGGGTCGCCTCCATCTTCATTCCCATCGACAATCTGAACGTGACCGTCAGCGACGGCGCCGATGGTCGTCAGATGCCGCTGACCCGCCCCCTGCTGCTGTTCGGCGTCGGGGCCATCACCGCCTATTTCGGCGGCTTCCTGATGATCCTGCGGGGTCTGCGAAAGATCTTCCGCACCCTGACCCTGGGCGATCCGTTCCAGCCCGACAATGTGCGCCGCCTGCGCCAGATCGGCCTGATCCTGGCCATCGTCACCGGCGGCGTCTGGGTGGCGCAAGGCCTGGTCGCCGCCCGCCTGGCTCCCGGCGTCATGGAGCCGCAAGGGATCAGCGACCTGCTCACCCCCGTCTTCTCCATCCTGGTCGTCTTCGTCCTGGCGGAGGTCTTCCGCGAAGGCGCGCGCCTGCGCCGCGAATCCGAACTGACGATCTGATCTGGAAACGTTAAGCTGACCCATGGCCATCCGCGTCCAACTCGACCGAATCCTCGCCGAACGGCGCATGTCGCTGACGGAGCTTGCCGACCGCGTCGGCGTGACCGTAGCCAATCTGTCGATCCTCAAGACCGGCAAGGCGCGCGCCGTGCGCTTCTCGACCCTGGACGCCCTGTGCCGCGAACTGGACTGCCAGCCCGGCGACCTGCTGGCGCATGAGCCCGGGCCTGGCGACGCCTTCGACGACGCCGAGGACTGAGGTGGCCCGAAAAGGCCCGCCAACGACTTCAGACGACGACAAACGCATCTGGGCCCGCGTGACCGGGACAGTGACCCCGCCCACGCGCCGCAAGGCCGCCCGCATCACCCCCGGCGCCGTCCTGCCCGATCCCGAGGCGGCGCCCCTACCACCCTCGGCTATGGCCAGGCCCGCGCGCGGCGTCGCCGGCCAGAAGCGCAATGCGCCGCCGATCCCTCAGACGCCGACTTTCGCGGCGCTGGGGATCATCGCGCCTGCCCCCACGGCGTCGAGCCGCGCCCGCCCCACGCCCGAGGAACTGGAGCCGCGCCGTCAGCGCCGCCTGTCGCGCGAACGCGATCCGATCGAGGCCCGCATCGACCTGCACGGCTTTGGTCGGTTCGAGGCCGAGGATCAGTTGCGAGGCTTCCTGATGGGCTGTCAGGCGCGCGGCCTGCGCTCGGTTCTGGTCATCACAGGTCAGGGACGACGCGGCGGCGGCGTCATCCGTAGTTCGGTGCATGACTGGCTGACCGGACCGCATCTGCGCGGCGTGGTGTCCGGCTTCGCCTTCGCCCACCGGCGTCACGGCGGCGACGGGGCCCTCTACGTCACGCTGAAGCCGCGCTAAGCCCCACCCCGCTCATCCCGGCGGACGCCGGGATCCAGTGAGAGCCTCACACGCAAAATCAAGCCAACGCCAAGGCCGCCGTTGCTCTTGTCGCCAAAGAACTGGGTCCCGGCGTCCGCCGGGATGAACGGTAGTGAGAGGGATGCCTATCAACTCTGGGCGTTGCGGATCGCCGCCGCTCCGGCGACCGGGGCGATGACCATGGCAAACAGGACATAGGCGCTCAGAAGGGCCAGG
>CAYWDO010000011.1:26715-30902 GCA_964456995.1 uncultured Brevundimonas sp. | reverse complement strand
GGCGACCGGGGCGATGACCATGGCAAACAGGACATAGGCGCTCAGAAGGGCCAGGGCCGACAGCGGATCGCCGCCGTCCGCCGCTCGCGTCAGGGCGCCCGCGCCGAACACCACCGGCGGAATGAAGAGCGGCAGCACCACCACCGCAATTAGCAGGCCGCCGCGCCTGGCCCCCAGCGCCAGAGCCGCGCCCAGCGCCCCGGTGAAGGCAAAGCCCAGCCCGCCGATGGCCGCCGCCAGCGCCGTCAGACCGATCAGATGGGCCGGTTGGCCCAGGGCCAGGGCCGCGACCGGGGCGGCGAGCGCCAGAGGCAAGCCGGTCGCCAGCCATTGGGCCACAGCCTTGATCGCCACGGTCGCCTCCAGCGGCAGAGGGCCAAGCGCCAAGAGGTCCAGGGCGCCGTCTTCCAGATCGCGCTCGAACAGGCGCTCTAGCGACAAGAGCGAAGCCAGGGCCAGGGCCATCCAGCTGGCGCCCGAGGCGGCCGGGGCCAGGATCCGCGGATCGCCGCCCGCCGCCAGCGGCAGGATGGCGGTCAGGCACAGCATGAAGCCGCACGCCAGCAAGGGCCCGCCGCCGCCGCCCCAGGCCAGCGACAGCTCGCGGCCGAAAAGGACGCGGACGGCCCTCAAGACAGGCCTCCGAGATCGAGATTGCGGGCCGGGACGGGCAGGGGGTCGTGCACTGCCGCCAAGATCATCCCGCCCGAGGCCAGATGGTCGGCCATCAGCTCGGCCGCGACGGCCCGCCAGCGCTCATCCAGCGGGGCCAGGGGTTCATCCAGCAGCCACAGGGCGCGCGGGGCCGCGATCAGCCGCGCCAGCGACAGGCGGCGCTTCTGGCCCGCCGACAGCTTGCGCGTCTCCAGATCCAGCAGGGGCGTCAGCGACAGGCGAGCGATCGCCGCATCCCGCGCCGCAATATTTCCGCCCAGCCACGCCGTCTGAAAGTCGAACTCCTGACGCGCCGTCCGCGTCGGCTTCAAGCCTTCGAGGTGGCCCAACAGGTGGACGCCGTCGCGCCGCGCCGTCTCGGGCTCCAGCGCCTCGCCGTCCAAGCCGGGTCCGGCATTCGGCCCGCCGGAAAATGTGATCGTGCCCGCATCCGGCCGGATGAAGCCCGCCACAGCCCGCAGCAGACTGGTCTTGCCCGCCCCGTTGGCGCCCGTCAGAGCCACGGCCTCGCCCGCCGAAAGCCGCAACGACAGGCCCTGGAACAGGACGCGCTCGCCGCGCGACAGGCTCAGAGACTGGATGTCGACCGTCTTCAGCATGGCCCCGCCGATTTGCGAACCTCTCTCAATGTCCACGAGGACGTTGTGGATACATGGACGATCCGCGCGACGAGGATTATACGCGCAAGCGCCGCAGCAGGCTTTCGCCGCGCGCGCCTGGGACCTGTGCGCCCCGGCGTCCAGCGCGCGAAGGCGCAACCGAATTGTCGGGCGGCGTTTGTCAGAGGACTATTCTCCATGCCGTCGATTGACAGCCTCAAGACCCGTCAGGACCTTTCGGTCGGGCGCAAGAAGTACGCCTATTACAGCCTTCCCGCCGCCGAGGAAGCCGGTCTGGCCGGGATTTCCCGTCTGCCGCGCTCGATGAAGGTGCTTCTCGAGAACCTGCTGCGCAACGAAGACGGCGTCTCGGTCACGGAAGACGACCTGAAGGCCGTCGCCGCCTGGATCGAGAACAAGGGCGCCGTCGAGCACGAGATCGCCTTCCGTCCGGCCCGCGTCCTGATGCAGGACTTCACCGGCGTTCCCGCCGTCGTCGACCTGGCCGCGATGCGCGACGCCATGGCCAAGCTGGGCGCCGACGCCGCCAAGATCAATCCGCTGGTCCCCGTCGACCTGGTCATTGACCACTCGGTCATGGTCGACCACTTCGGCAACGCCAAGGCCTTCGGCCAGAACGTCGAGCGCGAGTATGAGCGCAACATCGAGCGCTACAACTTCCTGCGCTGGGGTTCGTCGGCCTTCAACAACTTCCGCGTCGTGCCCCCCGGCACCGGCATCTGCCACCAGGTGAACCTGGAGAACCTGGCCCAGACCGTCTGGACCCTGACCGAAGGCAAGACGACCGTCGCCTATCCCGACACCGTCGTCGGCACCGACAGCCACACCACCATGATCAACGGCCTGGCCGTCCTGGGCTGGGGCGTCGGCGGCATCGAGGCCGAAGCCGCCATGCTGGGCCAGCCGATCCCCATGCTGATCCCGGAAGTCATCGGCTTCAGGCTGTCGGGCAAGATGCCGGAAGGCGCCACCGCGACCGACCTGGTCCTGACCGTCACCCAGATGCTGCGCAAGAAGGGCGTGGTCGGCAAGTTCGTCGAGTTCTTCGGCCCCGCCCTGCCGAACATGACCATCGAGGATCAGGCGACCATCGCCAACATGGCCCCGGAATACGGCGCCACCTGCGGCTTCTTCCCCGTCAGCCGCGCCACCATCGACTATCTGACGGCTACGGGCCGCGACAAGGCGCGCGTCGCTCTGGTCGAAGCCTACGCCAAGGCCCAGGGCCTGTGGATCGACGAAACCTCGGAAGACCCGGTCTTCACCGACGTTCTGGAACTGGACATCTCGACGGTCGTGCCGTCGCTGGCCGGTCCCAAGCGTCCGCAGGACCGCGTTGAACTGACCACCGCCGCTCCGGCGTTCGAAACCGCCCTGACCGACGTCTTCGGTCGCGTGAACGACGCCGGCCGCGTGGCCGTGGACGGCCAGAAGTTCACCGTCGGCGACGGCGACGTGGTCATCGCCGCCATCACGTCCTGCACCAACACCTCCAACCCCAGCGTCCTGATCGCCGCCGGTCTGGTGGCGCGCAAGGCCCATGCCCTGGGCATGAAGGTCAAGCCCTGGGTCAAGACCTCGCTGGCCCCCGGTTCGCAGGTCGTCACCGACTATCTGACCGACGCCGGCCTCCAGAAAGACCTGGACGCCATGGGCTTCAACCTGGTCGGCTATGGCTGCACCACCTGCATCGGCAACTCGGGCCCGCTGGACCCGGCCATCTCGAAGGCGATCAACGACAACGGTTTGGTTGCGACCTCGGTCCTGTCGGGCAACCGCAACTTTGAAGGCCGCGTGAACCCCGACGTCCAGGCCAACTACCTGGCCTCGCCGCCGCTGGTCGTGGCCTATGCTCTGGCCGGTTCGATGCGCATCGACATCACCAAGGACCCGATCGGTCAGGACAAGAAGGGCAATGACGTCTTCCTGAAGGACGTGTGGCCGACCTCGCAAGAGATCGCCGACATCCAGAAGAAGTCCGTGACCCCGGCCATGTTCGCCAAGCGCTACAAGGACGTCTTCAAGGGCGACAAGCACTGGCAGGCCATCAAGGTCACGGGCGGTCAGACCTATGAGTGGGACGACAAGTCGACCTATGTCGCCAACCCGCCCTACTTCGAGGGTCTGTCGATGGAGCCTTCGGCGGTCACCGACATCGTCGAGGCCCGCATCCTGGGCATCTTCGGCGACTCGATCACCACCGACCACATCAGCCCGGCCGGTTCGATCAAGAAGGCCTCGCCCGCCGGCGTCTATCTGACCAACCACGGCGTCGACGCCCTGGACTTCAACAGCTACGGCGCCCGCCGCGGCAACCACGAAGTCATGATGCGCGGCACCTTCGCCAACATCCGCATCCGCAACAAGATCACCCCGGACATCGAGGGCGGCGTCACCAAGCACTTCCCCTCGGAAGACACGATGTCGATCTATGACGCCGCCATGCGTTACCAGTCGGAAGGCCGTCCTCTGGTCGTCTTCGCCGGCAAGGAATACGGCACCGGCTCGTCGCGCGACTGGGCGGCCAAGGGCACCCGCCTGCTGGGCGTTCGCGCCGTCATCGCCGAAAGCTACGAGCGCATCCACCGCTCGAACCTGGTCGGCATGGGCGTGGTTCCGCTGCAGTTCAAGCAGGACGGCTGGGCCAAGCTGGGCCTGACCGGCGAAGAGATCGTCACCATCCGTGGCCTGACCGACGCCAACATCGGCAAGCTGAAGCCGCGTCAGGACCTGTGGGTCGAGATGTTCCGTCCGTCGGACGGCAAGATGGCCCGCTTCCCGGTCCGCTGCCGCATCGATAACCAGACCGAGCTGGACTACTTCAAGGCCGGCGGCGTCATGCCCTACGTCCTGCGCAACCTGGCGCGCGGCGAGGCTGAATAGGTCTCAGGC
>CAYWDO010000011.1:17880-26615 GCA_964456995.1 uncultured Brevundimonas sp. | reverse complement strand
CATGCCCTACGTCCTGCGCAACCTGGCGCGCGGCGAGGCTGAATAGGTCTCAGGCGCAAGTCTGAAATGGAAAGGCCGGCGGAGCGATCCGCCGGCCTTTTTGTTTGGCGATGGGCCACGCATTAATGCTTAGGTCTGCAAACCTGTTGTCGACGTCAGAATCGGGTCAAATCGTGAAGCCGAATGATCGCAACCTTTGGCAGGCGCTGCCTGTCGTCTTCTTGCTGCTCGTCGGCGTCACGATGGTTGTCACGACCTGCAACTACTATGAGAGTACTGAGGGCTCGACGCCTCAACCGCGATACGTCGATGCTCACGGCAATTCCCTACCGGCGAAAAATTAGCCCCTGCATTCAGGCCGAGCGCCCCGCTGCGCTGGATCCTCGGGTCAAGCCCGAGGATGACGGCGGGGGAAGGGGGGGCGTGAGGAAGGCCTAGCGGCCAAAGGGCCGCGGCGCCTCGCCGCCCGCCTAGTCGAGTTTGAGGGCTTCGGCGAGGAGCCGGGCTTCGGCGGCGCGGCTGGAGCCGGCGCGCCAGGCGACGACGATCTCGCGGCGGGGGGCGTCGGCGGAGATGGGGCGAACGACGACGCCGGGGTTGTCGGCCAGACCGGCGGTCACCGCCATCTGCGGCAGGAAGCTGACGCCCAGGCCGGCGGACACCATCTGAACCAGGGTATGCAGGGAGGTGGCGGCGAAGACGTCTTCGCCGCGCGGGGCCTCGATGTTGACGGCGGCCAGGGCCTGGTCACGCAGGCAGTGGCCGTCTTCCAGCAGGATCAGGTCGTCGGACTTCAGCATACCCTCGGGGATGGGGCCCAGACCCGCCAGGGGGTGGCCGACCGGGGCGGCGGCCAGAATCTCGTCGTCGCCGATGCGGGCGTGGTCGATGCCCGGCGCCTCATAGGGCAGGGCGATGACGGCGGCGTCCAGCTGCCCCGCCTTCAGCCCGGCGATCAGGCGCGGGGTCAGGTCCTCGCGGATGAAGAGGCGCAGGGCCGGGTATTGGTCGCGCAGGCCGGGCAGGGCGCGGGGCAGCAGGAAGGGGGCGACGGTGGGGATGATGCCGAGGCGGAACCGACCCGACAGGGGCTTGCCCGCGTTTTTCGCCGCCTCGACCAGGTCCTCGGTGCGGGCCAGGACGTCCTCGGCGCGCTTGACCGCCTCGGCGCCGACGGCGGTCAGTTGCACCGCGCCGCGCGTGCGCTCGACGACGGGCGCGCCCAGGATCTTCTCCAGTTCCTGCACCCCCGCCGACAGGGCCGGCTGGCTGACGTGGGCCGCCTCGGCGGCGCGGCTGAACGAGGCGTGTTCGGCCAGGAGCTTGAGATAGTGGAGCTGTCGCAGGGTGGGGAGCATCCGCCCCACATAGGCGCGCTCTATCGTGTTTTCAAAGACAATCGAAACCATTGATGAATAAAGGCGCCGCGAGCCCGCCGGGCTGCGGCGCCTCCTTTGCGCCTAGTGCAGATCGAAGCGGTCGGCGTTCATCACCTTGGTCCAGGCGGCGACGAAGTCCCGCACGAACTTCTCGCCCGCGTCAGCCGAGGCATAGACCTCGGACAGGGCGCGCAGCTGGGCGTTGGAGCCGAACACCAGGTCGGTGCGGGTGGCGGTCCACAGCTGTTCGCCGGTCAGACGATCCGTGCCGACGAAGGTCTCGTCGCCCTCGCCGTCGACCTGTTTCCAGCCGGTCCTCATGTCCAGCAGGTTGACGAAGAAGTCGTTGGTCAGCTGACCCGGCCGGTCCGTGAAGACGCCGTGCTTCGACCCGCCGTGGTTGGCGCCCAGAACCCGCAAGCCGCCGACCAGCACCGCCATCTGTGGCGCCGTCAGACCCAGAAGCTGCGCCCGGTCGATCAGCAGCTCCTCGGTCGGCACGTTGAAGCGGACCTGCAGATAGTTGCGGAAGCCGTCGGCGCGGGGCTCCAGCACCGCAAAGCCGTCCACGTCGGTCTGGTCCTGCGAGGCGTCGGTTCGGCCCGGCGTGAAGGGGACGGCCACGTCGTGGCCCGCCGCCCGGATCGCCTGCTCGACCCCGACCACGCCGCCGAGGACGATCAGGTCGGCGATGGAGACGTTCAGGCTCAGGCCGCCCTTGATGTCCTCATAGACCTTCAACACCCGGGCCAGCCTGGCCGGTTCGTTGACGTCCCAGTCCTTTTGCGGGGCCAGACGCAGACGCCCGCCATTGGCGCCGCCGCGATAGTCCGAGCCGCGGAAGGTCACGGCAGCGGCCCAGGCCGTCGACACCAGATCGGCGACCGACAGGCCGGACGCCGCAATGATGTCCTTCAGTACCTTCACGTCCGCATCCGACAGGGCGGGTCCTGTGTGGGCCGGGATCGGGTCCTGCCAGATCAGGTCCTCGGCGGGCACGTCCGGGCCGAGATAGCGGGCCTTGGGTCCCATGTCGCGGTGGCAAAGCTTGAACCAGGCGCGGGCGAAGGCGTCGCCGAAATAGGCCGGGTCGGCGCGGAACCGCTCCATGATCGGGCGATAGATGGGGTCGACCTTGAACGCCATGTCGGCGGTCGTCATCATCGTCGGCACGCGCTTGCCGGGCGTATGGGCGGCCGGCGCCAGGGTCTCGGGCGGATTGCCCACCGGCTGCCACTGCTTGGCCCCCGCCGGACTGCGGACCAGCTCATAGTCGTGGTCCAGCAGCATGTCGAAATAGGTCATGTCCCAGGTGATCGGCGTGGGGGTCCAGGCCCCCTCGATGCCTGAGGTGATGGTGTGGTCGCCGATGCCGCTTTCGTGGCCCGAGATCCAGCCCAGGCCCTGCTGGGCGATGTCGGCGCCCTCGGGGCTGATCCCGACCTTGGAGGCGTCGCCGGCGCCGTGGGCCTTGCCGAAGGTGTGCCCGCCCGCGGTCAGGGCGGCCGTTTCCTCGTCGTTCATGCCCATGCGGGCGAAGGTCTCGCGGATGTCGCGGGCCGAGGCCAGGGCTTCGGGCACGCCGCCGGGGCCTTCCGGGTTCACGTAGATCAGGCCCATCTGGATGGCGGCCAGGGGGTCTTCCAGCGCCATGCCCTTGTCGGGCTGGATGCGGGTCTGGTTGGCCTCGTCTCCGACCCAGTTTTCCTCGGTGCCCCAGTAGACGTCCTTCTCGGGCTCCCAGACGTCGGCGCGGCCGCCGCCGAAGCCGAAGACCGGCCCGCCCATGCTTTCGATGGCGACATTGCCGGCCAGGATCATCAGGTCGGCCCAGCTGAGCTTCGAGCCATACTTCTGCTTGATCGGCCACAGCAGACGGCGCGCCTTGTCCAGGTTGCCGTTGTCCGGCCAGGAGTTGAGCGGGGCGAACCGCTGCTGGCCCGCGCCGGCGCCGCCGCGCCCGTCCCCGGTGCGATAGGTGCCGGCCGAGTGCCAGGCCATGCGGATGAAGAAGGGGCCATAGTGGCCATAGTCCGCCGGCCACCAGGGCTGGCTGTCGGTCATCAGGGCGGTCAGGTCACGCTTGACCGCGACCAGATCCAGCGACTTGAACGCCTCGGCGTAGTCGAAGCCGTCGCCCATCGGGTCGCCCGACCGACCCTGCTGATGCAGAATGTCCATGGCCATCTGGTTGGGCCACCAGTCGCGGTTGGTGCGCCCCAGAAGCGAACGCAAGGCCGCCGGCTCCTTCTTGGGGTCGTGGAGAGGGGTGGGGCCGCCTGCTTGTCCGTCCATGGTTTTTCCTCCTGTTGGCCGATTATTTCGCGGAGCCTACGCCCGCTTCAGGCCCAAAGGAAAATCGATAAACTTTTTGGGCGACAACAGCTCAGGTTATGGTGGTGATAGCTCCGCCGGAATTGCTGCATAAGCAAAACCTATTCGCACTTGCGAAATGATCGATTTGACTTCCGGGCCGCCGAAGCCCATCTGATGCCCATCGGCGATGCGCCTCCCTGCGTCGCCGCCTTTCATTCTTTGCAAAGATGGAGCACCCGCATGTTGGGCGTCGGTCAAAAACTGCCTGAATTCAAGATCACTGGCGTGAAGCCGGGCTTCAACGACCACGAAGAAAACGGCGTCTCGGCGTTCGAAACGCTGACGCAGGACAGCTTCGACGGCAAGTGGAAGGTCATCTTCTTCTACCCGAAGGACTTCACCTTCGTCTGCCCGACCGAAATCGCCGCCTTCGCCAAGCTGGGCAAGGACTTCGAAGACCGCGACACCGTCGTGCTCGGCGGCTCGACCGACAACGAGTTCGTCAAGCTGGCCTGGCGCCGCGATCACGCCGACCTGTCGAAACTGCCGATCTGGCAGTTCGCTGACACCGGCGGCAAGCTGGCCCGCGACCTGGGCATCCTGGACGAAGAAAACGGCGTCGCCCTGCGCGCCACCTTCGTCGTGGACCCGCACAACGTCGTCCAGCACGTCTATGTCACCAACCTGAACGTCGGCCGTTCGCCGGAAGACACGCTGCGCGTCGTCGACGCCCTGCAGACCGACGAACTGTGCGCCTGCAACCGCCCGGTCGGCGGCGAGACCCTGGCCGCTTAAGTACTGGCCCAGGTACGGCCCGGACCGCGTTTGTAGGGTTCGGGCCGCCCCCTCTGGAAGAGGCGGCGGCGGGCGACTGTCGCCGCCTTTTTCATGCCCGACGCCCTGCCCTGACGGGCGCGTCGGCCCTCCCATATTGTGTCCGGCGCAAGCGGCGCCGTTGATCTGAAGGAAGTTTCCATGTCCATCGACGCCCTGCGCGACCTTATTCCGGCCTATGGCAAGGACATCTCGCTGAACCTGTCCTCGCTGGCCAATGAGACGGTGCTGAACGACCAGCAGAAGTGGGGCTGCTTCCTGGCCTCGGCCCACGCCATCGGCGTCGCCCCGGTCGTCAAGCTGATCGAGGCCCAGGCCGCGACCGTCCTGTCGCCCGAGGCCCTGACCGCAGCCAAGGCCGCCGCCGCCATCATGGGCATGAACAACATCTACTATCGCTCGCTGCACCTGATGAAGAATAACGAGTACACGACCCTGCCGGCCAAGCTGCGCATGAACGTGATCGCCAACCCGGGCGTCGAGAAGCTAGACTTCGAGCTGTGGTCCACCGCCGTCTCGGCCATCAACGGCTGCGGCGCCTGCCTGGACGCCCACGAAGGCGAACTGCGCAAGCACGGCGTGCCTAACGTCCAGGTGCAGGCTGCGCTTCGCATCGGCGCCGTGGTCCATGCCGCCAGCCGCATCGTCGCCTCGGAAGCCGCCCTGGCCGGTTGATCCGACAGGACAGCAGACAGCAAAAAGGCGCGGAGCGATCCGCGCCTTTCTCAATTCCTGTCCCAGTCGCCTAGCCCTTGGCGGCCGCGCTTTCGGGACTGGTCATTTCCCGCATCATGTCCAGGATCAGCTTCTGCTGGCGCACTGAAAGCTGCGGGGCCAGCCGGCTGATTTCGATGCTCTGGCGTGTGGTGGGAAAGTCGTGGACGAAGGGCGCGGCTTCGCCCTCGGCCCCTTCGGCCATCCCGGGCGTCGGCGTGGTCAGCCCTTCGAAGAAGTAGCCGATATCGACCTTGAAGAAGCGGGCGATGTCCCAGAGCTTGGAGGCCGAGACGCGATTGGCGCCCTTCTCGTATTTTTGAATCTGCTGGAAAGTCAGGCCCAGCGCCCGGCCCAGATCGCTCTGATTATACCCCAAGGCGATGCGTTTTTCACAAACGCGCCGACCGACATGACGGTCCACCGGATGGGGGCCGTCCTCTACAGAGCCTCTGACCATCATGCGTTCTCGCTCAAAACCACGCCCGAACTCAACTGTCTCGAAATGCGACGGATAGCCGGCGGTGTCACGACAATTCGCGTGCCGGGCGTGCAGGCGATCCCTCGCGACCCTTCAGCCTTCTTCCTCGCCCTTCAACGCGCGAACAATCGCAAGCGCCGTGCGCTGACGCGCCTCCGGCAGTTGTCGCACGACGGCGCCGATGCGTTGAACCAGCGGCTGGCCGACGCCAGCCATGTCCGCACCCATGGGAGGCGGCGTCGGCGCCGATGCGCCCTCCTCGCCAAAACCAGGGGCCTGGTTCGGCGTCGCGGCTTCGACCTCGCGGCCCCGGCGAGGGGCTATATTGAACGGCAAACCCTCGTAAACGTCAGCCACGTCGATATTCATCACGTTGCAGAACTGCCAAAGACGCGCAGCAGGCACTCGGTTCAATCCGCTTTCGTGGCGTCCCCATTGGTTGCCTGAGATATCGAGCATCTGACCCAACTCGGCCTGAGTCAGCCCTCGGTCTTCTCTCAGGACGCGCAGGCGAGCGCCGAGAGGCTCGTCGATGTGGCGCGTTCGCTTGCGATCTTCCTCATCTTCGGCCTTGGTCATGCCCGCCCCCTGCGCCCGCGCCACGACAGGCCGCCCGCCAGCATCACAACCAGCAGCAGTCCGAACAGGCCGTCGCCCCAACGGCCATAGAGGGTCGGGGCCGCGGGTTCGGGCAGACGCACGTCGATGACCCCGGCACGGCCCGGGTCCAGCCGCTTGCCGTCGACGACCCGGCCCCAGGGGTCGATCATGGCCGAGACGCCGGTCGGGGTGGCGCGGGCGATGGGCAGGCCCGTCTCGATGGCGCGATAGCTGGCCAGGTTCAGGTGCTGGCGCGGGCCGGAGGAGGCGCCAAACCAGGCGTCGTTGGACACATTGACGATCCAGGCCGGGCGCGCCGCGCCGCTGGCCGGAGTGAAGCCTGGATAGAGGCTTTCGTAGCAGATCAGCGGCTGGACGCTGGGGGCGTTGGCCAGGCTGATCGGTGCGGGCTTGGGTCCGGCGCTGAAATCGGACGGAACGTGGACCAGGCTGCGCACGCCGATCTGGCTCATCAACTGCCCCATCGGCAGGTATTCGCCGAACGGCACCAGACGGTGCTTGTCGTAGATGGCGCCGATCCGCAGGCCCGCCGCGCCCTCGTCATGCAGGGCGAACAGGCTGTTGTAGTAGCGGGCCCCGCCCTCGGCGGTGGCGTCGGCCTCGCCCCGGCTGATGCCCATCAACAGGGTCTGGCCGGTCTGCAAGGCGCCGGCGATGGCCTGGGCGTCGGATGAGTTGAACACGTCGTTGGCGGTGGCGGGCAGGGCGCCCTCGGGCCAGACCACCACGTCGGGCAGGGCGGCGCCCGGCTGCGCCGTCAGGGCGACATAGCGATCGACGATGGCCTGATAGGCCTCAGGCGACCATTTGGATTCCTGGGGGATGTCGGCCTGGACCAGACGCACCAGGGTCGGGCCGTCGATCCGCTTGGCCGAGGTCAGGCGCAGAGTTCCGAAGGCGAACAGGCCCGCCAGGACGGCGACGCCCAGACCCGCCGCGATCAGGCGCGGACGACGGGGTCCGCCGCTCGCCAAAAGACCCAGGGCCGAAACCGCCGCCAGCGTCACCAGCCCCAGGCCATAGACGCCCGCCACCGAGGCGAACTGCGACATGGCCGAGCCGGCCAGCCAGCTGGCGCCGGTCGGATTCCACGGAAAGCCCGTCAGCACATGACCGCGCAGCCACTCCAGCAGGGCGAACAGGGCGGCGAACAGCAACACCCGCCGCACGGCTTCGCGCGGGGCGAAGCGACGATAGAGGGCCGTAGCCGCGCCGAAGAACAAGCCCAGTCCCATGGGCAGCAGGCTCGCGGCGAAGGGCGCCATCCAGGCCTGATCCTTGTTGACCAGGAAGGCCTCGGCCACCCACCAGCAGCCGATGAAGAAGTAGGCGAAGCCGGCCAGCCACCCCATCCAGAAGCCGCCCCTCACCGTGCGCGACCGCTCGGTCAGCAGCATCAGCAGCGGATAACCCAGCAAACCGGGCAGGACCCCGAACGGCGGGTGCGCCAGGGCGGCCGCGGCCCCGGCCAGCAGGGCCAGAATGATCCGGCCCCAGCGGTTCGTCAGCACGCCCCCCCCCAAGGCCCGAAGGCCCTGCGCCGACAAACGGTCGTTCATGCATCAGCCTCGTGTTCGATGGCGTAGGGATCGGCGACGCCGAGCGCGGCCAGGATCTCGCGCTCCTCGCCCTCCATCTCCTCGGCCTCAGCGTCGTCTTCGTGGTCGCGGCCCAAGAGGTGCAGCACCCCGTGGACGACCAGATGGCTCAGATGATCGGAGAGGGTCTTGCCCTGAGCCTCGGCCTCGGCGGCGCAATAGGCGTGCGCCAGCACGACGTCGCCCAGATGGGGAAAGGCGCTCTCGGCCGCTGGGAAGGACAGGACATTGGTCGGTCGGTCCTTGTCGCGGAAGCGGGCGTTCAGATCCTGAACCCCGGCGTCGTCGGTCAGCAGAACCACCACGTCGCCCTCGACCGCGCCCAGCGCGGCCGTCGCCGCGCGCAACACCACAGCGTCCACATCAGGCAGCGCAGCCGTCCAGGCTGCGTCCTCGACCTCGATCTCGATCATCAGTCTTCGTCGTCCTCAAGATCGGCGGCGGGCCGCCCCCGCGCCGCATCGGCGTCATAGGCGCGCACGATACGCTCGACCATGGCGTGACGCACCACGTCCTCGGCCTTGAAGGCCTGAACCCCGACCCCCTTCACGTCCTCAAGGATGCGCAGGGCGTGGCGCAGACCGGAATCGCGCGGATTCAGCAGATCGACCTGCGAAGGATCGCCCGTCACCACCATCCGAGCGCCTTCGCCCAGACGGGTCAGCACCATCTTCATCTGCAGTCGCGAGGTGTTTTGAGCCTCGTCGACGATGACGAAGGCGTGGCTCAGGGTGCGGCCGCGCATGAAGGCGATGGGGGCGGCTTCGATCTCGCCCTTCTCGCGGCGACGAC
>CAYWDO010000011.1:9354-17780 GCA_964456995.1 uncultured Brevundimonas sp. | reverse complement strand
CCGCGCATGAAGGCGATGGGGGCGGCTTCGATCTCGCCCTTCTCGCGGCGACGACGCACGTCCTCGACACCCAGAATGTCGTTCAGCGCCTCCCAGATCGGGGCCAGATAGGGATCGACCTTCTCGTTCAGATCGCCCGGCAGGAAGCCCAGCTTCTCGCCCGCCTCGACCGCCGGGCGGGTGATGACCAGCCGGTCCACCTGTCCGCGCCGCAGCAGGGAGGCGCCGTAAGCCGCCGCCAGGAAGGTCTTGCCCGTGCCCGCGGGCCCGACCCCGAAGGTCAGTTCGCAACGGCTGAGCAGGTCCAGATAGCGGGCCTGGGCCGCCGTCTTGGGCGCGATGGCCCCGCGTCGGCCGACCGGCAGGCTGATGCCGTCGGGCACGACCCGACCCTGGTCGGGGCGCGGCTGCGAAACCGCCGCCCCCAGGGCCATGCGCACGTCCGCCTCAGTAATCTCGGCGCCCGTATCGGCCCGCTTGGCCAGGGTTTCGACCACCCGCTTGGCCTGCGCCCGGTCCCGAGCCGATCCGTTGATCGAGACCCCGCCGCCGGGCGCCTCGACCAGCACCTTGAAGGCGTCTTCGATCAGGGCGACGTGGCGGCTGTTGGGACCGATCACGGCCCGCAGGGCCTGATCGCTCAGGGACAGAAATTCGGTCTCTCGCGCCATAGGTTTCCTTTTTGGGGTCCCTGAGGCCTCACTCGCTGAGCGAGGCTGCCTGAGGGACATGGTGCCGATAATCCGCCTCGTCAGAGGCGTGCGGAGTTAGATAGTGCGTGGATCGACCAACCGCCCGTTCAAACTGTTCTGGGCGCCGCTGACGATCTCGACCGGAACGATCTGGCCCAGAAGATGATCCGCGCCATCGACGTGGACCGCCTGCAAGTAGGGCGAGCGGCCGATGGCCTGACCGTCATACCGGCCCTTCTTTTCGAACAGGACGTTCAGGGTCTTGCCCGCCTGAGCCGCGTTGAACGCCGTCTGCTGTTCGAACAACAGGGCCTGAAGTCGGTGCAGCCGCTCCAGCGCCACGGCTTCCTCCACCTGGCCAGCCATGGTCGCGGCCGGCGTGCCGGGGCGGGGCGAATAGACGAAGCTGAAGGCCCCCGCATAGGTCACCTGACGCACCAGATCGAGGGTGTCTTCGAAATCGCGATCCGTCTCGCCGGGGAAGCCGACGATGAAGTCGCCGGCGATGGCCATGTCGGGCCGCGCCTCGCGGATGCGAGCGATCAGGTCGATGTATTTCTGACGCCCGTGCTTGCGATTCATCAGCCGCAATATCCGGTCCGAACCGGCCTGCACCGGAAGGTGCAGGTAGGGCATCAGGGCGTCCAGATCGGCGTGGGCCGCGATCAGGTCGTCGCTCATGTCGTTGGCGTGACTGGTCGTATAGCGGATGCGGTCCAGACCCGGGATCTCGGCCAGGGCATAGGCCAGTCGCGCCAGGGTGAAGGGCTTTCCGTCCGGCCCTTCGCCGTCATAGGCGTTGACGTTCTGACCCAGCAGGGTGACTTCGCGCACGCCCCGGTCGGCCAGGGCGCGGGCCTCGGCCAGCACCGCCGCCGCCGGGCGCGACCACTCAGCGCCGCGCGTATAGGGGACGACGCAGAAGGTGCAGAACTTGTCGCAACCTTCCTGCACGGTCAAAAAGGCGGTCGGGCCTTCGCCGCCGCGCGCGGCCGGCAGGGCGTCGAACTTCTCATGCGGGGCGAAGTCGGCGCCGATGCGCTCGCCGCGCGCTCGCGCCGTGCGGGTCAGCAGCTCCGGCAGCTGGTGGTAGGCCTGGGGTCCGACCACCAGATCGACCGCCGGCTGGCGCTTCATGATCTCCTCGCCCTCGGCCTGGGCGACGCAGCCGGCCACCGCGATGGTCATGCCGCCGTCGCCGCGCGCCAGCTTGCGCTCGCGCATCTGCTTCAGCTTGCCCAGCTCGGAATAGACCTTTTCGGCGGCCTGTTCGCGAATGTGGCAGGTGTTGAGGATGACGAAGTCGGCGCCCTCGGGCGCGTCCGTGGTCGCATAGCCCAGAGGCCGCAGGACATCGGCCATGCGCTCTGAGTCATAGACGTTCATCTGACAGCCGTAGGTCTTGATGAACAGGCGTTTGGACGCCGCCGCCAGACCTTGGTCCTGGGCTGCGCTTTCCGCCTTTTCGATGGGCTTTTCGAGCGTATCGGTCATGCGCGGCTTATGATCGCCGAAGCCGATGACGGCAAGGCGGACCGCTGAGCGGGATCAGCCCTCGGTCGGCTCCACGCGCGCGGCGTGGCGCTTGTAGATCAGGCCTTCGCGCTCGCCCGGCTCGGCGCCGGGGATGGCGTGGCCGTAAAGCTCCAGCTTGTGGCCGACCAGTTCAAAGCCCAGGCGCTTGGCGATCTCGGTCTTCAGGCGCTCGATCTCGGCGTCGAAGAATTCGATGACCTCGCCGGTCTTGGTGTCGATCAGGTGGTCGTGATGATCGTCGCCCGCTTCTTCGTAGCGGCTGCGACCGTCGCCGAAGTCGTGCTTCTCGACCACGCCGGCCTCTTCGAACAGGCGCACGGTGCGATAGACGGTGGCGATCGAGATGTGCGGATCGATGGCCGAGGCGCGGCGATACAGCTCCTCGACGTCAGGGTGATCCTCGGCCTGCGACAGAACGCGGGCGATCACACGCCGCTGCTCGGTCATACGCATGCCGCGGTCGGCGCAAAGTTTTTCGATCCGGTCCATGCGCGGCAAGATAGGCTGAGCCGCCGTCTTAGGGAAGCGTTGCGGCGAAGTTGAGAGCGAGGATCAGAGCGTCCTCTCGGCTTCCGTCCGAACGCGCATAATAGCTGCGCCGACGCCCGGCCTCACGGAAGCCCGCCCGGGCATAGAGGGCGCGGGCCGCGACATTGTCTTCGGCCACTTCCAGGAACATCCGTTCAGCCCCAAGGGCGGCGGCGCGCACCACGGCGGCTTCGACCAGTCGCCCGCCCAGACCGCTGCGGCGCGCGGCGGGCCGCACGGCCAGGGTCAGGATTTCCGCCTCGTCCGCCACGACGCGGATCAGGATGAAGCCGTCAGGCTGCTCCACCGCAAAGACGCCGGGCGAGGCCAGAAGGGCGGTCAGGCTGGCCGCGTCCCACGGCGTGTCGAACGCCTCGGCGTGAAGGGCGGCGAGAGCCTCGGTCACGATGTCGCAGGCGCGCGCGGCTGGCCCGGCAGACGGCTGGGCGGGACAGCGTCCGGCGCACGCAGATAGAGGGGGCGGGGCGGGGCCGCCGTCGGATCAACCACAGCGGTCATATAGGCCAGAGCCTCGGGCGAGGGGGCGGGCAGGCGGGCGGTCACCGCGGCGCCCAGACGCTCGGGGAAGGCCTCGACCAGCAGGCCCGCGCCCGACCCGACCAGGATCGGCGGAGCGCCGGCGGCCGCGTCGGAAATGCGCTCTGCGGCCATCTCCAGCGACAGCGCCTGGGCCTGACCCAGAGGACGGCCGTCGCGGAACAGCCGCACATAGACCTGACCCCGGCGGGCGTCGATGACGGCCGCGACCAGACCGGCCGGCTTGATCGAAATGGCCAGGCCGTCCAGCGTCGACAGACCGACGACCGGCCGGTCCAGCGCCGCGCCTAACCCTTGCGCGAAGGCCAGACCGACGCGCAGGCCGGTGAAGGAGCCCGGCCCCACGGTCACGCCGATCCGGTCCAGCGCCTCGAAACCGCCGCCGGTTTCCGTGGCCGCGTCGGCCACGGCGTCGCGGACCATCCCGGCCAGCCGCTCCTGATGGCCCTTGGTCATCAGCTCTGACCGGACGCCCAGAAGGCGCCCGTCCTCGACCACGCAGGCCGTACAGGCGCCCAGCGCCGTATCCACGATCAGAACTCTCATCGCGGTCTTCCTATCGAGGCGGTCAGGCCGACGCCAGCGCCTCGACCACCCGCGTCAAGGCGTGGCGCAGGGCCGGATCGCTGATGCGGGGATAGGCCTCGGCCAGAGCGCGGCCGTCCGCCGTCGCCGTCAGCGCCGACAATCCAACTGCGGGATCCAGGCTGTCCGCCCGTGCGGGAAAGAAGTCGGCCACGGAACAGCCCAGCACCGTCGCCACTTGATACAGGCGCGAGGCGGAGACGCGATTGGCGCCCTTCTCGTACTTCTGCACCTGCTGGAAGCTGACCCCCAATTCGACGGCCAAGGCCGTCTGCGACAGACCCATGGCCGACCGACGCGCGGCCACCCGCGAACCGACAACGGCGTCTATATCCTGAGCTTGCCGAGGCATGAACCGCGTCTCCGGTGACGATACAACACCAGAGTTTCATAAGCACGGATGAAACACAATCTTTTCGTTTCATCATTCTTCGAGCCGGGCGACGACAGCCGAGACAGACCGCGTCAGCGCCCTGTTAATTCGCTCCAGGGTCAAAAGGGCCCCTGCGCCTCTTACTACCAGTTCGGTTTCGTCCGAGCGCACATAGAGCCGCACCCGCAGGCTGCCGTCCGCCATCTCGACGACGCAGCCCTGATCGCGACGCGGCCAACGGCCCGGCGCATATTCCAGCACTGTCCCCGCCGAAGCCCAGGGCGTCAATTCGTCCGTCGACAAGCGCAGGCGTCGGCGCTCGCTCGCCAGGGGCGGCTCATAGACGCGACCGCGCGCTTGCAAACCTGCGGACAGGGCTTTGAGGGCTGGGTCGGGCGATGGGGATGGACTAGCCGCTGCGCTCAGCACGAGAGCCAGATCCTCGGGCGTGGCGTCCAAGGCGCCCGTCAGGCGGCGCTGCACGTCGGGGCGGAACAGGCCAAGGCGTTTACCCGCCTCATACAAGCCCCAGCCCTGGCTGGTCATGCCGATCCGCTGGCCGGCCTCGGCCTGGCTCAGCCCCCGCTCGCGGCGCAGGGCGGACAGGGCCTCACCGAGAGCGCGGCCCTCGGCCCCGGCGTCATCATCGGATGTGAAACGGGCCATACGGCGATCATGCCCCACGGCCCGTTCGTACGATAGTGTTTCATGTGAAACATCATTTTTGTGGGCCGCGCTCGTCGGTCTTGGACCTCCCGACCCGACGCGGCCATTCTTGTGGGCCGCGGTCAAAAAGGCTCCACGTTCTCGGCCCGACGCGGCCTGGCGCTTCGCGCGCGATCGAGCAGCGAGCGACCGCGTCGCGAGCGGTAGCCCTTAAATCACCTGCTCGACGCTGATCACTTCGGGAATGTAGTGACGCATCATCTGTTCCACGCCCGCCTTCAGCGTCGCGGAGGAGGAGGGGCAGCCCGAGCAGGCGCCCCGCATCCGCAGACGCAGGACTCCGGTTTCCAGATCGAAATGATCGAACAGGATGTCGCCGCCGTCCTGGGCCACGGCCGGGCGGATACGGCTGTCCAGCAGACCCTTGATCTCGGCGACGATCTCGCTGTCTTCACTGGTGTCGTCCGCGGCCGCCTCGACGCCGCGCGTCAGCGGCGCGCCCGAGACGAAGTGATCCATGATGACCGACAGGATCGGGGCCTTCATCTGGCTCCACTCGGGGGCCTGGGCGCCGCGCGTGACCGAGACATAGTCGGCGCCAAAGAAGACGCCCTCGACGCCTTCCAGTTCGAACAGGGCCTCGGCCAGCGGCGAGGCCGTCGCTTCGTCGATGGTGCGGTATTCCAGAACGCCCTCGGGCGCCACGTCGCGGCCCGGCAGGAATTTCAGGACATTGGGGTTCGGCGTGGGTTCGGTCTGAATGAACATGGCCGGGAGATGCGCCCCCTGAGCGGCATCTTCAAGACCCCACGCGCGGCGCTAATCGTCGCTGAAGCCGCGAGCCGCGCGATAGCAACCCTAAACTCGCTCAAGCAGCAAGCCGCCGCGCGGCTTGCGATAGCGACCCCTAGAATTACGCCAGATCCTCGATATCCGCCTCGGTCAGTTCGCCGGGGACGATGGTCACGGGCAGCTTGCGGCCGGTGAAGGCGCCGCCCTGCTTCAACAAGGCTGAGACCAGAGGCCCCGGCCCGCGCGAGCCCGATCCGGCGGCGAGCACCAGAATCTTGATGTCGGGGTCGGCGCCGACGGCCTTGCGGATGGCGTCCTGGGGGTCGCCTTCCTCGATCAGGAAGATGGGGGCGGCGCCCGACTTTTCGGCGGCTTCCTCGCCTATACGGGTCAGAAGGGCCTCGGCCTCTTCGCGCTGCTGACGGCGGATTTCGTCGCGAACGCCGGACCAGTGCTCGTCCGAGCCGCCGGGCAGGGCGCGCAACAGGACCACGCGGCCGCCGGTCGACTTGGCCCGCCGGGCGGCGTAGCCGAGGGCAGAGCCGAACTCGGGGCTGTCGTCGACGACGACGAGAAACTTCCTGGGCATGGGGGTCTTCTTGCCTTGCGGATCTCTGAACAGCGACGACCACCTAGCCCGAAGCCGCCCCAAACGCCAAGGCCCGCCCGCCTCGCCGAAGCGAAACGACCGGGCCCTAAAAAATCACACGACGTGGCCAATACTGACGTCGTCACCCGCTCAAGCAGCGAGCGACCGCGTCGCGAGCGTTAGCGCCTTTCGCGAAAGGGCTTCAGCTTGCTGAAGCCAGGACTTCCCGGATGCCGCCGTTGGCGATGGTCAGCTTGGCGAAGGTCCAGCCCGAGCCCGATGCCTCGATCTCGTCGACCGAAGCGCGCAGGGCCTCGACCTGAGGCAGACGGGCGCCGACCCAGGCGTCAACCGCCTGTTCCGCGCTTTCCTCTCCCGCGCCGACCGCCTCGACCGAAGCCTTGGCCACGGCGCGGGTCAGTTGCTGCTGTTCGGTCATCAGGTCCTGGATCAGGCGACGCACCGCCAGCCGGTCAAAGTGGTCGGCCGAGGGCACCTGGCCCGCCGCCGCCCGCAGACGGTCGAAGTCGAAGGCGGCGCCCACCTGGTGATAGAGGCGCGCCATCGCCGGGGCCGACCAGCCGCTCTCGGCCGACAGATCGCCGATGTCGGCGGTGGCGACCAGGGGCCGCAGCATGGCCACGGTGCGCGCCAGTTCGTCGGACGCGCCCAGGTCGGTGAAACGCTTGATCCGCTCTTCCAGACGGGCCTGTTCGAAGCGCGACAGCACGGCGCCGCCGGCCTGACGCAGGGCGTCCGCCGCCGGGCGATAGTGGGCGATCAGGCCGCCGACCGACGTCTCCTCACGCGCCGCGCGTCGCGCCAGCCAGAAGGTCTGACGCCGCAGCACAACGGCGATTTCGGTGTAGAGGGCGATCTGGGCCTCGGCAGAGATCTTCAGGTCCAGGGCCGACACCGCGTCCCAGGCCTCGTCCAGGCGGAAGATGCGGCGCGCGGCCTCGAAGGCCGTGACCATGGCCGTCGTGTCGCACTCCGCCGCCCCGCGCAGGCGATCCGGGAAGGTGGGGCCGCACATGTTGACGATCTCATTGGCCATGACCGTGGCGATGATCTCGCGGCGCAGGCGGTGACCCTGCATGTCGGCCTCGAACTTCGCCAGCGGGGTGGGGAAGTAGCGAACCAGGGTCTCCTCGAAGAAGGGGTCCTCGGGCGCCCTGGAGGCGACGATGTCGTCCGACAGCTCCAGCTTGGAATAGGCGGTCAGCACGGCCAGTTCGGGCCGGGTCAGGCCCTGGCCCGTGGCCTTCAGCTCGGCCATCTTCTGATCGTCGGGCAGGTATTCGACCGCGCGGTTCAGCTTACCCAGGGCCGTCAGGTGCTGCATGAAGCGCTGCTGGGCGTCGAGGGCGGCCGCGCCCTCGGCTTCCTGCAGACTGACCGCCAGGGTCTGATCGTAGTTGTGGGCCAGGACCTTGAGCCCGACCTCGTCCGTCATCGAGGCCAGCAGGGCGTTGCGGTCCTCGGCCTTGAGATGGCCCGAGGCGATGGCGCCGCCGGTCAGGATCTTGATGTTCACCTCGTGGTCCGACGAGTCCACGCCGGCCGAGTTGTCGATCGCGTCGGTGTTCAGACGCATGCCCGCGCGCGCCGCCTCGATGCGGCCCAGCTGGGTCAGGCCCAGGTTGGCGCCTTCGCCTAGGACCAGGGCGCGAACCTCGCCGCCGTTGATACGGATGGCGTCATTGGCCTTGTCGCCGGCCTGGGCGTGGGTCTCGCCCGCACCCTTGATGTAGGTGCCGATGCCGCCGAAATAGAGCAGCTCGGCGCGGGCCTTGAGGATGGCCTGCATCAGGGTGGTCGGGTCGACGCTGTCGGCCTCGATGTCCAGCAGGGCCTTGATCTGCGGCGTCAGGGTGATGGTCTTGGCCGCGCGCGAGAAGACGCCGCCGCCTTCCGAGATCAGGCTCTTGTCATAGTCCTGCCAGCTCGTGCGCGGTGTCTCGAACAGGCGCTGGCGCTCGGCCCACGACGTGGCCGTGTCCGGGTTGGGGTCGATGAAGATGTCGCGGTGATCGAAGGCCGCGACCAGCTTGATCGCCTTGGACAGCAGCATGCCGTTGCCGAAGACGTCGCCGGACATGTCGCC
>CAYWDO010000011.1:6731-9254 GCA_964456995.1 uncultured Brevundimonas sp. | reverse complement strand
CGCGTCGCGGTCGCCGCCGACCGGCAACTGCTTGGGATAGAAGCCGCCCTTGGAGCCGACCGGCACGATGACCGAGTTCTTGACCTGCTGGGCCTTCACCAGACCCAGGACTTCGGTGCGGAAGTCGTCGCGACGATCCGACCAGCGCAGGCCGCCGCGCGCGACCGGGCCGAAGCGCAGGTGGACGCCCTCGATGTGCGGCGCCCAGACGAAGATCTCGCGGAAGGGCTTGGGCAGGGGCAGGTCTTCAAGCTCGCGCGAGGCGATCTTGATCGAGATATGCGGCTTCGGCCTTCCCTCGGCGTCCACCTGATAGAAGTTGGTGCGCTTGATGGCGCCGATCAGCAGGGCGATGCGGCGCAGCACCCGGTCATGATCCAGGCTCTTCACGTCCTGGAGCAGGGCGACAATCTTGTCGTTCAGCTCGGCGACCAGGGCTTCGCGGTCGTCGGTCGAACCGCCATGGGTCGGGTCAAACCGAGCCTTGAACAGCGCCAGGATGGCGCGGGCCACGGTCGGGTATTCGCGCAGGGCGGCTTCCTGCACGGCCTGAGACGGGTCGAGGCCCGTCTGCTGGCGATAGCGGGCCAGGGTGCGGATCAGGGCCGCCTCGCGCCAATGGACGCCCAGTTCCAGCACCAGGCGATTAAAGCCGTCGCTCTCTGTGCGGCCGGTCCAGACCGCCGAGAAGGCGGCTTCGAAGGGCGCCTTTATGTCGGCAAACGTCAGGGCTTCGCCGCGTGGATCTTCCAGCAGGAAGTCGTGGATATAGACAGGCGCGTCGCCGGTCGTGCGGATGACGTGGTCCGACTCTTCCAGCGTCTTCAGCCCCATGTCGGCCAGGATCGGCAAGACGTCGGACAAGGGGACGGCCGAGCCGCGACGATAGAGTTTGAAGCGGAACTGCAGCGGGCTTTCGTCCGCCGTGCGGAAGGCGCGGACAGCCACCGGCTCGGAATGGACGCCGTCCCCGGCTGAGCCGTCGTTCAGGCGGTCGAACTGCTCGAGGTCGGCCACGGCCTCGGCGGCGTCATAGCGATCGCGATAGGAGACGCCGAAGCTGTCGGCCCATTTGGCGCTGGTCGGGCCCACGGCGACTTCATCGACGTCGGCGGCGCGCAGGGCGGTTTCGAAACGATCGACCCAGCTGCGACCGGCCTCGGCCACTTCGGCCTCCAGCGCCTTGGGATCCGGGTTCAGGTGAGCGCCGGGCTCGACGCCGATGATGTAGTGAACACGGGTCAGGGGCTGGTCCGACAGCTGCGGATACCAGGCCGAAACCCGGCCGCCCCAGGCCTTGGCCAGGATGCCGCCGATGCGCTGGCGCAGGCCGGCGTCAAAGCGTTCGCGCGGGATGAAGCAGAGCACCGAAACGAACCGATCAAACGGATCCCGTCGCGAGAACAGACGGATACGCGGGCGATCATACAGGTGCAGGATGCCGAGCGCCGTCTCCAGCAGCTCGTCCTCGCTGATCTGGAACAACTCGTCGCGTGGATAATTCTCGAGGATGTTCTTCAGGCGCTTGTAATTGTGGCTGCCGGGCGCCTTGCCGGCGCGTTCCAGGGCATTGGCCACCTTGCGCCGGATCAGCGGCACCTCCTTGGCCATCTTGTCATAGGCTTCGGCGGTGAACAGGCCGACGAAACGGGTCTCCCCGGAAGCCTTGCCGTCCGCGCCGTAACGCTTGACCCCGACATAGTCCATGTAGGCCCGGCGATGCACGCGGCTGCGAATATTGGCCTTGGCCACGGTCACAGGCTCGCTGAGGTCCAGCTGGCGCTGCATGGCGGCGGTCAGGACAGCGGGCTCTGATGCGCGGCGCAGAACGCGACGCTCGGGATCGCCGAGAACGCCAAGGCCCTGGTCGGAGATGTCTAGCGGCGCTTCCGGGGCATAGCCGCCGTCGTCGCTGCGGGGATAGACGTAGTCGCGAGCGCCCAGGAAGACGAAGTGGTCGCTCTTGGCCCATCGCAAAAAGGCGATGTTCTCGTCCAGCACGGCGGAATCGATGGCTGAGGGCGGCGTGGCTTCAAGCTGCTCGACCGCGTCCCGCATCAGCTGAACCATGGCTCCGTGGTCGGAGACAGCAGCGCGGACGTCCGCCAGAGCCTGGGCCAGCCCCTCGCCCAGGGCGTCGCGGCGTTCCTGGGGCAGGGGGTCGATCACGGCGATGATCAGCGAGTCGCGACGTCCCGCCTCGACCTCAACGATGGGATGGAACAGGGCGCGCACCGTGACGCCGGCGTCGGCCAACTCGCCCAGGACGCTGTCGACCAGGAAGGGCGCATCGTCCTGAAGGATCAGAACGCCGTCATAGCCCGTCGGACCGCCGTCGGCGCCGGCCAGCGGGCCGACAGTCACGCGGGCCGGTTCGCCGGTCTGACGCGCCTTCGCCGAACGCCAGACCAGACCCAGCAGGGCGGCCAAGTCGTCCCCACCCAACTCGGGGGCCTCATCGGCGGCGTAGTCCTCAAAGGCCTGACGCAGCAGGGATTTTTCAGCCGCGCCCGGCGGGCCGTC
>CAYWDO010000011.1:0-6631 GCA_964456995.1 uncultured Brevundimonas sp. | reverse complement strand
TGGACTTCGCGGCCGGAGGGGGGAGGGGAGGCCGCGTCGTCTGATTGGGTAGATAGTCGCCAGATATGGCGGATCAAGGGCAGGTTCAGTCTTCCGACGCGCGTTTTTCATGCGACCGCTTGCCACGCCCCAGGAGACGCTTGAACCAGCTTCCCTCATCCGGCTTGTCAGCGGCTTCGGACTTGCGCGCGGCGTAGGGCTCGCCGTCGCCTGACAGCAGGACCGCCATCCAGCGCGAGCCCTTGAACTCGGCCAGGATGGCCATGGCCATGACCGCCAGCGGCGTCGACAGGAACATGCCCGGCACGCCCCACATCTTGCCCCACAGCGCCAGGGCCAGCAAAACCACCACCGGGTCGATATTCTGATTATCGCCCTGCATCCTCGGCTGGATCAGGTTGCCGACGATGAAGAGCAGCGCCTGCAAGCCGATGAGCAGGACGAGGGCCGGCCAGTAGCTCTCGAACTGGACCAGGGCGAACAGAGGGGGCGCCAAGCCGGCGATGGCCCCGCCCAGCACGGGGATGAAACCGACGATGAAGATGACGAAGGTCCAGAACTCCGCGTTCTGAAGCCCGACCGCCCGCATCAGACCCCAGGCCACGACGCAGATCATGGCTCCGGTCACGGCCTGGACCCAGAGATAGCCCTCGACCCCGCCGCGCACGCGGTTGAACACCTCCATCGCCTCGTTGCGGGCGCCGCGCTCCGGGAACATGGCGACGATCTTTTTCCTGAAGCCCGCCTGCGAGGCCAGCAGGAAGCCCAGATAGACCATGACGAAGAAGGCCCCCGAAGCCACGCCTTGCGCCTGCATCGCCGCCTGGGTCAGCCAGCCCCGCAGGTCGATGCCGGCGATCAGTTCGTTCAGGGTGGGCGGGTCCGAAATCCCGACCAGGCCGCTGACGTCGCCGATGATGTGGTCCAGACGCGGGCCGATGCTGGCCGAGACGCCGGACGCATCAGTAAAGAAGCTGGCGGCGCCGTCCACGATGATCCAGATCGACAGAAGAAACCCGATCACCACCACGACCAGGGCCGCCGCTCCGGCAAAGCGCGACGGCAGGGGGGTGCGCTCCTCAATGACCCGCTTCACCCCGTCGATCATGATCATCAGGAAGATGGCCATGGCCAAGGGCGTCAGGATGTCCCGCAGCCAGTAGAGCGCCGCTCCGGCCGCCACGACGGCGATCAGGACCAGGGCGTTGCGCGCGACCGACGAGGTCTGCAATGAGATGGGCAGTTTCATGAGCGGGACTGTCGGGGGCTGCGGGGAAAGCGTCAATCGCTGTAAAGCCTTGCGGTTCCGCCTTGCAGCCCCGGCCCGGTCAGATAACCATGCGTCCAGACGCAGGAGACCGCCCCGAATGACCGACGTACCCGCCGCCCTCTTCCTCGGTCAGTCCTTCGATGGGGCTGCTGAAAACCTGCTGTTCAAGCGCGCCAACCGCCACGGCGTCGTGGCGGGCGCCACCGGCACCGGCAAGACCGTGACGCTGCAGATTATGGCCCAAGGCTTTTCCGACGCGGGCGTCCCGGTCTTCTGCGCCGACGTAAAGGGCGACCTGTCAGGCATCAGCCAGCTGGGCGATGTTGCAAGGTTCGCCGAGCGGGCCGGCCAGATGGGGCTGACCCTGACCGGCAAGGCCGCCCCCGTGGTGTTCTGGGACCTGTATGGGCAAAAGGGCCACCCGGTGCGCGCCACCGTCACCGACATCGGCCCGGTGCTGCTGGCGCGAATGCTGGAGTTGAACGACGTCCAGGAAGGCGTGCTGACCGTCGCCTTCCATGTCGCCGACAAGGAAGGCTTGCTGCTGCTGGACCTCGAAGACCTGCGCAGCCTGCTGGCCTATGTCTCCGAGAACGCCCAGACCATTGGCCGCGAGGTCGGAAACGTCTCGCCCACCTCGGTCGCCGCCATCCAGCGCGCCCTGCTTCAGCTGGAGCAGCAGGGGGGCAAGGCCTTTTTCGGCGAACCGGCCCTGCGTCTGGAAGACATGATGCGGACCTCGCTGGACGGCCGCGGTCAGGTCAATGTCCTGGCTGCGGACCGGCTGATGAACAGTCCTCGTCTCTACGCCGCCTTCCTGCTGTGGCTGCTGTCGGAGCTGTTCGAGCAACTGCCCGAGATCGGCGACCCCGAAAAACCCCGCCTGGTCTTCTTCTTCGACGAGGCCCACCTGCTGTTCAACGATGCGCCCAAGGCCTTGCTGGAAAAGGTCGAGCAGGTGGTGCGTCTGATCCGCTCCAAGGGCGTCGGGGTCTACTTCGTCACCCAGAACCCGGCCGATATTCCCGACAGCGTCCTGGCCCAGCTGGGCAACCGGGTGCAGCATGCCCTGCGCGCCTACACCCCCGCTGAGCAAAAGGGCCTGCGCGCTGCGGCCCAGAGCTTCCGCACCAATCCTGCCTTCGACACCGCCGAGGCCATTCAGGGCCTGGGCGTGGGCGAGGCCCTGGTGTCGACGCTCGATGAAAAGGGCGCGCCCAATGTCGTCGCTCAAACCCGGATCCGCCCGCCGGACTCGCGCCTCGGTCCCGCGACCGAGGCCGAACGCGCCGCCGTCATGGCCGCCAGCCCCGTGCGCGGCCTCTACGACACCATGGTCAACCGCGAGTCCGCCGAGGAGGTGCTGGCCGCCCGTCAGGCCCAGGCCGAACGGATCGACGCCGAAGCCGCCGGCGCCGCCGCCCAGGCCAAGGCCGCCGAAAAAGCCGCCCGCGCTGCGCCTGCGCCTCGCGCGCCTGCCGCCCCGCGCGCCCGCGCCTCCTCCAGCCGACAGACCCCGATGGAGGCCCTGACCAAGTCCGTCCTGCGCACCGCCGGATCGACCATTACGCGGGAACTGCTACGCGGCGTGCTGGGCAGTTTGAAGCGGCGGTAGTTCAGATGGATATCGACCGCATCGTCTCCGAACTTCGTGAGAAAGCCGAGGGACCGTTGCGGCCAAGCCCTATGGCAACCCCGGATGACTTGATGCGGTGGGGCGTCGATAATGAAAACCTCGACGACATGCTCGACGCCGTCAGTCTGCGTGTGGCGCGACGCTATGCAGCCGGAGAGCTGACGTTCGAGATCGCCAGCGCCATAGCCAACGACCTCTATCTGGTGCCGCTCATATATGTGGACCGAACTAGCGGCTATTGGCCCGAACTGTTCTGGGAGATTTATCTGGCGTTCGATTCGGGGGAATTTCATCGCGCTCGAGATCAAGGCGATGATCCCGTCGCAGACTATACCGACCCCGCTATACGGGCCCTGCTTTCGCGGCTGCCGCCCGAGATGCTGACGCCCCTCAGCCCTTCGGCACCAGGCGCCACATCCGCAGCGGATGCCGCACGGCGCCCGCTTCCTGACCCGCCGCGTCGCCGCGACCGATATAGAGGTCGGCGCGGACGGGACCCCGGATGGCCGAGCCGGTGTCGAGCGCCATGACCAGGCCGCGATAGCTGGCGCGAGCGCCGATCAGATTGCCGCCGTCGGCCTCGATCCAGACGGCGTCGCCATAGGTCCAGCGCGACGGGTCGACCGCGACCGAGCGGCGGGCGGGCAGGGGGACGCCGGCGGCTCCGGTGGCTTCCTTGCCGTCGTCAGGGCTGGCCGTGAAGAAGATGTAGCGCGGGTTCAGCGCCATCACCTCGCGCGCCTCGGGCCCGCGATGGGCCGAAAGCCAGCCGCGGATGGCGTCGCCGGAGGTGCCGTTGCGGGGCAGCAGGCCGCGTTCGGCCATAGGCCGGGCTATGCCGACAAACTTGGCCCCGTTGTCGGCGGCATAGGCGGCGCGGGTCCGCACGCCGTCCGGGAAGGTCAGAGTGCCCGAACCCTGGATCTGCAGAAAGAACAAATCCTCGGCCCGCATCCAAGCCAGGACCGATGACCGGGCCGATCCCGCCTCGATGGCGGCGCGGTCGCCGACCTCGGAAAGGTTGGTCGGGCGTCCCAGGACCGGGGCGTCGAACTCGGCGTCCGGCGAACGGCGCGCCGGATACTCTGGCGCGAAGTAGGCCGTCAGCAAACCGGCGCGACCATCGTCGGTGCGCGCCTCGGTCGCGACGAAGTTCGCTTCGAGGAAGGCGCGGGCGTCGCTGGGCGAGGGACGCTGGGCGGCCAGATCGCGGCCGCGTCGGCACAGGACGTCAGCGGCGCCCTTGGCCGGCCCGCAGCCGGCGATATAGGCCTGGAAGGCCGCCAGATGGTCCTCCTCGGCCCAGCCGGGCAGGGTGCTGAGGCTGGCTCCCGCCACCGAGACGTAGGGGCGCGGGCCCGGTCCGGTTTCCGGGCGAGGCTCAGGACCGGGCGTCGGCAGTTGAATGCGCGAAGGAGGCGTCGAGGCGCAGGCCGCGACGAACAGCAGAGCGGACAGGGCGATCAGCCGGACAGCGCCCCGCCCGTCGATCCCAGGGCGGGCCGCCGACATCAGGCGCTGGCCGGCTCGACGCGGGCCAGGGCCCAGTTGGGATCGGCGGCGCCCAGGGCGCGCTCGAACGTCCACAGCTCGGCGGTGCGGCGTTCTTCCGTCGTCGCCTCGCCCTCGACCGGGGTCACGGTGCTGCGCATCTCGGCCAGGAAGCGGACCTTGGCGACGGCCCGATCGTCCTTGACCGTGGCCAGCTCCAGATCGGCGCGAGGGGTATGCAGGAACTCGGTCTGTTCGCGGTCGCCGCGCGCTTCACGCGCGGCGATGCCGGCCTCAAACGAGGTCATGACCGCCGGGGTCAGCAGGGGACGCAGAGCCTCGCGGTCGCCGGAGGCGTAGCCGCGCACGATGGTCTCATAGGCCTGACGCGCGCCCTCGACGAAGCGAGCCGGATCGAAGGCGGGGTCGCGGGCCTTCAGCCCGGCGACGGCGGCCGCCGTTGCAGCGTCCACGCCAGGGGTCAGGGCGGCCGCCGGCGCGCCCCCCGTAGTGGGCGCTGGCTGCGGCAGGCGGGCGTCTTCCTGCGGCTGACGGCCGACCTTCTTGCCCAGCACATTGTAGAGCATGAACAGCAGCACCGCAGCGACGATGGCGAACATGACGATCTGGAATTGGACGGGCACGGGGCTTCACCTGATTGGCGCGCGCCCAAGGGGGCGACGGGCGCGCATCTGTTATACTGAGGATTAGGGGGCGATCCTGTCCGGCGCAAGGCGAGGGGGGCTCAGAACGCGGGTCTCGCCGTTGCGGCCAATAGCCTCGCCGTGGTAGTCGCCGCCCCTTCACCCCGGACCCGGAGCGGTCCGGCGTCCCTTAGTTTTCAGACTGACGGCTAACTTCATGACTGACGCCACCGCCCCCGCCGACACCGCCGCCAACGGCCAGACCGAGCCGATGGAAGGCCAGGGCCAGCCCGCCGGTCCGGGCTTCCGCATTATGGCGCAGTACGTCCGCGACCTGTCGTTCGAGAACCCGCGCGCGCCGGAAAGCCTGCGCATCGAGGGCAAGCCGGCCATCGACATGGGCGTGGAAATGAACGCCGCCGGCCGCCCCGACGGCCTTTTCGAGCTGGACCTCAAGCTGTCGGTCAAGGCCACGGGCGACGACAAGAACGCGGTGTTTCACGTGGAACTCGTCTATGGCGGTCTGTTCGCCCTGACCGGCGTCGCCCCGCAGGACATCGAGCCCATGCTGCTGATCGAATGCCCGCGCTACCTCTTCCCCTTCGCGCGCCAGATCATCGCCCAGGCCACCTCGGACGGCGGCTTCTACCCGCCCTTCATGGTCGACCCGATCGACTTCGCCGCCATCTATGTCGCCCGCCAGCAGCAGATCGCCAGCGGCCCGGCCGAAACCGGCCAGGCATAACTTCTAAGGAAGACCGCTAACGCGAGACACGCGGCGCCTCGCTGCTTGAGCGGAAGATTCGAGGGGCGTCCGAAAGGGCGCCCCTTTTTCATGGGCGGCGAGGGCGCCGTTAGGCCGCCGCTTCGTCCTTGGCGTCGACCTCGACGGTGACGCCGTAGCCGGCCCACAGGCTGTAGTCCTTCAGCGACGACTTCAGGAATTCCAGATGCGCCGCCTGTTCCGCCTCGGTCGAGCGCAAGGGCAGGGGACGGGAACGCGCCCCGTGGTTCACCGAGGCGGCGGCGGCCATGGCCTGCGGGCTGCGAATCGCGGTCAGGTCCAGCGCCCGCTCCTTGCCCCCGCGCAGCTCCAGATAGACCTCGGCCAGCAGGCGGGAGTCGATCAGGGCGCCGTGAAGGGTCCGGTCCACCAGCGAGATCTTGAAGCGCTTGCACAGCGCGTCCAGCGAGTTCGGCATGCCCGGAAACCGCTTTTGCGCCAGTTGCAGCGTATCGATCCAGCGCTCCTGAGGCGGCGGCTTCTGGCCGATGCGGCTGTATTCAAAGTCGATGAAGTTGCGGTCGAAGTTGGCGTTGTGCGCGATCAGGGGCGCGTCGCCAACGAACTCCAGCAGGTCGGCGGCGATCTCGTGGAACTTCGGCGCATTCTTGACGTGGTCGTCGGTGATGCCGTGGACCCGGATTGCGTCCGGCGGGATCAGCCGCTCGGGGTTGACCAGGCGGTGGAAGGTCCGCCCCGTCGGCAGCAGGTCATAGATCTCGATACAGCCGACCTCGATCAGACGGTCGCCCGTCTTGGGATCGAATCCAGTGGTTTCGGTATCGAGAACGATTTCGCGGGCCATG
>CAYWDO010000010.1:16658-34591 GCA_964456995.1 uncultured Brevundimonas sp. | reverse complement strand
GCGAACGCCGCCTGCTGTTCCGAAATCTCGACCACCTGACCGGGCTCGACATCGTACTCCGGCCGCTCGAACCCGCCGGAGATTGCGACCAGTCCGAAAGTCAGGTCGTTGTCGTCGGTGACGCCGACGCGGCGCTCGGCCCAGCCGCCCTCGGTCTTCATGAACTGGCGCGCGGGCATGCAGTCCAGCACCTCGTTGCCGATCAGGATGACCGGGGCGTCGGTCTCGATCTGATGCAGGGCGCTGAGCCAGCGCGGATGGACGTCGGCGTCGGCCAGCCGCCGCGCCTGTTCGGCCCGCAAGGGCGCGCTGGGCTCGATCAGGATCAGGTCCACGGCCTCCAGGAAGCCGGGGACCAGCCGCGCCGCTCGCAGCACGTCGGACATCAAGGTCCCGTCGCCCGGCCCGACCTCGACCAGCCGCACCCGCTCGGGCGCGCCCAGACGGCTCCAGACCTCGATGGCCCACAGGCCGATCAGTTCGCCAAACATCTGGCTGACCAGGGGCGCGGTGATGAAGTCGCCGCCTTCCCCCAGCGCGGGCCGGGTCGAATAATAGCCGCCCCTGGGATCGTGCAGGCAGCGGGTGACATAGTCCGCCACCGTCATCGGCCCGGTCAGCACGATCTCGCGGACCAGTCGGTCCTTGAGCGTCTCCGCCATGACTTCTTACGCCTCCGCCACGACCGGCTTCTTCAGCGCCCGCCAGATCAGCCAGGCGCCGACCAGCATCATCGGGATCGACAGGATCATGCCCATGGTCAGGCCCAGCGGCAGGTTCTCCAGACCGGCGTCGGGCTGGCGCACGTTCTCCAGCGCGGCGCGGCAGAAGCCGTAGCCCAGCAGGAACAGGCCGGTGACGAAGCCCGGACGCTTCAGCATCTTCCACTTCCAGATGGCCAGCGACAGGATGATCAGCAGCAGCAGCCCCTCAAGTCCGGCTTCATACAGCTGGCTGGGGTGGCGCGGTTCATTGCCGGCGGGGCAGAAGCCGTACATCTGTTCGATGCGGGCGTTGCAGAAGCGGATGGCCCAGGGAACCGTCGTCTCGCGGCCCCACAGCTCGCCGTTGATGAAGTTGGCGATGCGGCCGAACAGCAGGCCAATCGGAGCGACCGGGGCGATCATGTCGCCCAGGCTCAGCGGATTAATCTTCTGGCGGTTGGCGTAAAGAATGATGGCGACGACGACGCCCAGGAAGCCGCCGTGGAACGACATCCCACCGGTCCACAGCTGCAGCAGCTCCAGCCGCTCGCCCCAACTGTCGCCCGTGAACAGCTGGGCGAACATGGCCGGCTTGTAGAAGAGGGCATAGCCGAACCGCCCGCCCAGGATGACGCCGAAGGTGATCCACAGCACCAGGTCGTCCAGTTGCGGTCCCGTGACAGGCGACTTGCCGCCGACCCACAGCCGCTCCGTCTTGGCCAGACGCGAGGCGTACCACCAGCCCAGCACGATCCCGGCGACATAGGCCAGGGCGTACCAGCGGATGGGCAGGGGGCCGAGATGGATCAGGACAGGGTCGAATTCGGGGAAGGGCACAGGGCCTCCGTCAGCGCCGTTTGAGACCCAGATCGTCTAGCAAGCGAGACTGCATTCGTCGCGCGCTTTTCCCGCGAAGCAGTTTATAGCCGGTTCGGACGGTAAGGTTTCGTTCACCCAATTTACGACGCCATTAACCATATACTGGTGTGGCAGAGACAAGAGATTTCATCATGCAGACGCGCAATCCGATCCTCGACGAGTTCGCCAAGCTGACCACCGGCGCCATGGGTCTGGCCCAGGCCGCGGGCGACGAGGCCAAGGCCGCCTGGCGCGCCCAGACCGACCGCTTCGTCGCCGAGATGGATCTGGTCCGCCGCGACGAGTTCGACGTGCTGAAAGACGAGATCGCCGCCCTGCGCGCCGAGATTGCCGAGCTTAAGGCTCAGAAATCGCCTGCGAAAAAGGCAGCTGCGGGAACGTCCACAGGCACGACGCCTGATGTGAATTCGGCCGGTTGAGCCGAATCTCCGAACACGTTTACCGTTCGTTTGCAGGTCGTGAGTCGCGGCCCCCGAGTAAGAATGTGAATCCCTGATGGATGCAGCCCGACCCGAAGAGGTCGACGTTCCCTACGACCCCCTGGATGTCGTGGAGCATGTCCTCAACGCGGAGAACCTGCCGTTCGACCGCACGGACGACGGCGACCTCGCCTTCGCCCTGGCCGGCGACTGGAAGGACTATGAGCTGTGGTTCGCCTGGCGGCCCGAGGGCGACTGCCTTCAGCTGTGCTGCGCGCTCGACCTGCGGGTCATGAAGACGCGTCGCGCCGCCGCCTATGAACTGGTGGCGATGATCAACCAGCGCACCTGGCTGGGTCATTTCGAGGTCTGGCCGGACGAGGGCGAGATCGTCTTCCGTCATTCACTGGCCCTGCCGCACAGCGAACGCCCGACCCTGGCCCAGGCCGCGTCCATGATCGACGCCGCCATCGAGGCCGCCGACCGCTACTACCCCGCCTTCGATTTCATGGTGCGCGGGTCCAAGAAGCCTCAGGAGGCGATCGACGCCTGCCTGTTCGAAACCGTCGGCACCGCCTGACATGGCCAAGGGCGGGAAGATGGGGCCGGTCGTCCTGCAAGGCGTGGGGCGACTGGGCTCGGCCATCCTCGAAGGCTGGCTGAAAACCGGCGCCGTCGATCCCGCCGACCTCATCATCCTGACCCCCTCCGAAAAGCCCGCCGCCGAGACGGCGCGAGCCCTGGGGGCGCGGATCAATCCGCCGCTGGAAGCTCTGGCCGACGCCCGCGCCTTCGTCATCGGCGTCAAGCCGGCCAGGTGGTTCGAGGCCTCGCGCCCCATCCTGCCGCATCTGGCCCCCGACGCCGTCGTCGTCTCGGTCATGGCCGGGGTGAAGGGCGAGACGATTTCCGAGGGCTTCGACGGCCGTTCCGTCGTCCGCATCATGCCGACAACCGGCGTGGCCCAGGCCCAGGGCGTGGCGACCATCTGGGCCGCCGACGCCGCCGCCCGCGCCGTGGGTGAGGCCCTGTTCGCCCCCATCGCCGAAACCGTCCACCTGGACGACGAGCCGACCATGCACGCCGCGACCGCCGTGTCCGGCTGCGGTCCCGCCTATTTCTTCGCCTTCACCCGCGCCCTGGCCCAGGCCGGGATCGACGAAGGCCTGACGCCAGAGGCCGCCGTTCGGCTGGCCCGCGCCACCCTGCGGTCCGCTGCGGCGGGCGTCGAAGGAACCGACCCGCTGGACGCCCTGATCGACCGCGTGGCCTCGCCCGGCGGCGTGACCCAGGCCGGTCTTGTGGCCCTGAACGCAAACGGCGCCCTCGACCGGGCGGTCGAGAGCGCCGTTCAGGCGGCTGTGGCCAAGTCCACCGCGCTTAGCGGCTGATCCTCAGCGCCTCATCCTTCAGCGCTTGACGTAGCGGCCTTCGGCCAGATTACGCGCCAACCGGTCATAGGCTGTGCGGGCGTCCTGCCAGGTGCTGTAGCCGCGCACGTCAGCCAGAGTGGTCGAATAGTAGTCGTACTTGACCGGCTGGACCTCGCCCGAGGCGGTCGTGACCGTGCCTTCAATGGCGGCGCCGCCGATCGAGATGCTGCGGATGGGGTCCAGGCCGGGCTTGTCGGAAATCTGCTCCATGGTCGGGCGATTGGGCTTCAGATCGGTGATCGTCAGCTCGACGCGCGCGCCGTCCAGAGCGTCACGCTGGGTCAGAACGCGGGTGACGGTGGCGGTCAGGTCGTCGATCTGTTGCTGGACGTCCCGTTGGCCCAGTTCTTCGGCGGTCTTGGCGAAGTCGGGGCTGATGGTGACGGTTACGGCCGAAGGTTGGGCCGCAGCGGCGCCCGCCAGCGCCAGCGCGGCGGTCAGCGGTGCGAACAATGCGAAACTACGCATAATAGGGTCTCCTGATCCAGGCCCCCCTGGAACGGCTGCAAGATGGCGTCGTTCCTGCGGCAAAGCTAGGGGGTGGCGTCTGATTATCCCGGCAGCCGTATCGAAGCCTTCAGTCCGCCCAGATCGCTACGGCTCAGGGTAATGTCGCCGCCGTGGCCGCGCGCCACGTCGCGGGCGATGGCCAGGCCCAGGCCGACCCCCTTGCTGTTCTGATTGCGTGAGGCGTCCAGACGGGAAAAGGGCCGGAAGGCTTCTTCGTGCATGTCCTCGGGAATGCCCGGCCCGTTGTCCTCGACCGCGATCTCGATTCCGCCCGAGGGCAGGGGACGCGCCGACAGCCGGACCTGCTCCCCATGAACCGCAGCATTGCCGGCCAGGTTGTTCAGCGCGCGACGGAAGGCGAGGGGGCGCAGGTGCGCGTCCAGCACGTCGGGCGCCTCGACCGTGACCTCGGCCCCGGCGCGGCGGGCGTCCTCGGCGGCGCGACGCAGCATTTCGGGCACCGACACCACCTGGATCGCCTCGCCGGCCTCGCCGCGCGCAAAGGCCAGGTATTCGTCGATCATGTGCTCCATCTCGTCCAGATCGCCCTTCATGGCCTCCGCGCGCTTGAAGGGCGGGGCCAGGGCCAGTTCGAGCCGCAGACGGGTCAGGGGCGTGCGCAGGTCGTGGCTGACCGAGGCCAGCAGGGCGGTCCGCTGCTCGATATGACGCTGGATGCGGGCCCGCATGTCCAGAAAGGCGCTGGCGGCGGCGCGGACCTCGCGGGCGCCGTGGGGTTTGAAGCGCGGCACGCTCTCGCCCCGGCCAAACGCCTCGGCGGCGTCGGCCAGACGTTCGATGGCCCGCACCTGATTGCGGATGAACAGCACCGCCACGCCCAGCAGCAGCACGGTGGCGACGGTCAGCCACAGGACGAAGATATGGGCCTGGGTGGCGACCGCCCGTTCGCGCGGGGCGATGACGCGCAGGACCCCGCCCGGCTCCTGCACCCGGATGTCGACATAGGCGGGATAGCGGGTGGTGTCGAACCAGAAGGGTTGATCCAGCCGCGAGGCCAGGGCCTTCTCAAGCGTGCGATCCACGACGCCGATGGCGCCGCGCCGCTGTTCCCTGGGCAGGGTCGCCCCCTCCTGGAAGGCGATGGACAGTTGCATAGAGCGCTCGGCCCGGTCGGCGATGACGGTCAGGTTCTGCGGCGTCGGCTGGTCGCGATAGCTTTCGGCGGCCCATGCGACCTCGCCGGCCAACCCCTCGGACAGACGCGCGGTCACGGCCTGCCAGTGGGCGTCGAAGAAGGCCCAGGTCACCGCCCCCTGCATGATCAGCACCGGCAGGACGATGATCAGCAGCGACCGTCCCCACAGCGAGGTCGGCAACCGGCGCTTGATCATCCGCGCCCAGAGGGGGAGGGGCAGCAGCCTCATTTGAGGGGCCTAGATAGGGTGTGCAATCGTGTTGCTATTCTTACGTCATTCTCGGGCTTGTCCCGAGAATCCAGAAACACGCCGCTCGATAGTAAAGTCCGTCGCTTCGACCCGTCGACGTCGCGGTTCTGGATCCCCGGCGCAAGGCCGGGGATGACGGCAGAGGAGGGCGAAGGAGCAAGAAGCAAAGACCTAGTCCGGCGCCAGCATATAGCCGACGCCCCGCACGGTCTGGAGATAGCGCGGGTTCTTGGGGTCGGCCTCCAGCTTGCGGCGCAGGCGCGTCACCTGCACGTCCACGGCGCGGCCGGTGATGTCGGCGGTGTCGGGCGACAGGTTCATGCGCTCGACCGGCGAATGGGCGTGGATGGCCAGGGTCTTCAGCAGTTGCGCCTCGGCCTCGGTCAGGCGCTGCAAGGTCCCGTCGCGGGTCAGCTCCAGCCGCTCCATGTCGAACACCGCCGGTCCCATGTGGATCTCGCGCGGCGTCAGCGGTTTGCCGCCGGTGCGGCGCAGGATGGCCTCGATCCGCAGCGCCAGTTCGCGCGGATCAAACGGCTTGGACATATAGTCGTCGGCGCCGCGCGACAGACCCTCGATCCGGTCGTCGGGATCGCCCTTGGCCGTCAGCAGCAGGACCGGCGTCTTGGACAGCGACGCCTGGCTGCGAATCCAGCTGGTCAGGTCGAAACCGCTTTCGCCCGGCATCATGACGTCGAGCACGATCAGGTCGAACTCGATCAGTTCGACCAGACGCCGCGCCGCGCCCGCGTGGGCGGCCCCGGTGACGCGATAGCCTTCGCGCGCCAGGAACTCTTTCAGCAGTTCGCGGATTCTGTCGTCGTCATCGACGATCAGCAGATGGCGGCCGGCGCCGGGGGCTGCGACGGGGCCGGAACGGCTGGAAGAACGCGTATCGGTCATGCTTTGGGCGATCCTGCCGAACGCGAGGCGTTGACGGCGGCGGGAGAGAAGAGTGTAACCGGATCAAATCCCCGGGAGACGTTATTCAATGGCCTTCGTTCCTTTCGACGATCGTGACGGCTGGATCTGGTTTGACGGCGCATTCGTGCCCTGGAGGGACGCGAAAACGCACGTACTGACCCATGGCCTTCACTACGGCTCGTCGGTGTTCGAGGGTGAGCGTATGTACGGCGGCGAAATCTTCAAGCTGACGGCGCACAGCCAAAGGCTGAAACGCTCGGCCGAGCTGCTGGACTTCGACATTCCCTACAGCGTGGCCGAGATCGACGCGGCCTGCAAGGAAACCTGCGAAAAGAACGGCCTGACGGACTGCTACATCCGCCCCGTCGCCTATCTGGGCGCCGAACAGCTCAGCGTCTCTTCGCTGAACAGCAAGGTTCACCTGGCCATCGCCGCCTGGGAGTGGCCCAGCTATTTCGACCCGGAGGTCAAGAAGCGCGGCATCCGTCTGGAGTGGGCCAAGTGGCGCCGCCCGGACCCGGCCACGGCCCCGTCGACGGCCAAGGCCGCCGGCCTCTACATGATCTGCACCATGTCCAAGACGGCGGCTGAAAAGCGCGGTTACGCTGACGCGATGATGCTGGACTGGCGCGGCTATGTCGCCGAGGCGACCGGCGCCAACGTCTTCTTCGTCCAGAACGGCGTCCTGCACACCCCGCGCGTCGATCACATCCTGGACGGCATCACGCGCCAGACCATTATCGAGATGGCCCAGGCCCGGGGCGTCGAGGTGGTGGTTCGCGACATCCTGCCGGAAGAACTGGCCAACTTCTCGGAATGCTTCCTCACCGGCTCGGCCGCCGAGGTCACGCCCGTCAGCGAGATCGGCGACAACCGCTTCACGCCCGGCGACCTGTCGCTGAGCCTGATGGACGACTACGGCAAGCTGGTGCGCGGCCAGCTCTGACCCACCTCCCCATGGAATGGGGAGGAAAGAAAGCTGCGATCAGGCGGAGGGATCACCCTCCGCCTTTTTCTTGCGCGCCGCCTCCGCCGCCTTGCGGGTGCGCACCTTCCTGCGCCAGCGCCACAGCAACCAGATCAGCGGCGCCCCGACCATCAGGACCGGCAGGACGCTGGCGATGAACAGGATCAGCACCCCCAGCGACGACATGAAGGCGTAGGAAGCGGAGTTCAGCGCATCCACGACCGGCCGCGCCGCGCTGTCGGGCGCCAGTTGACCTGCGGCGCTATAGGTCACATCCAGCCGCGAGGTCTGCACCCGCGTCCGCATGACCGCCAGGGCCGAGCGCGTCGAGTCCAGTTCGCCTTGCACCCGCGCCAGTTCACGCTCGACCTGCAGCAGTTGTTCTAGCGGCCCGCTGCGCGTGGCCAGAAGCTGCTGCAACCGGTCGCGTAGCGTCTCCATCGCCCGCATCCGCGCCTCAGTGTCGACCAGTTGCCGGGTCAGGTCCTCGCTCTCGACGGCCTGCTGCGCCACGCGCCCGCCCGCGCCCCGGGCTTCGCCGTCCAGCGCCGCCCGGAAACGGGCGACGTAAGCCGGCGTCGCTCGCATCTCGAGGCGGGCCTCAACGGAATCGCGGCCGACGCGGCTGGAGTTCGAGCCGATCACCTGACAGGCCGACGCGCCAGCGGCGATACAGGCCTGTTCATGCCGGGCCATCATCTTCGGCGCTGCCTCGGCCGGAAGCTCCAGCCCGAAACGATAGGCGTAGGCGATGCTGGGCGCGACGACCGGCGCAGCGTTGCTGGTCGCCGCTGTAGGCGCTGAAGCCGCCGCATCGGCTGGCGGCGCCGGTTCTATCAGGGCCACGTCCACCGATTCGTCGGCATACTGACGCGACGCGTCCTGGCATCCCGTGAGCAGGGCGCTTGCCGCCGCCGCCCAGATCAGTTCCTTGCGCATCCGACCTCTCCCCATTGATGACGTAACGGTGATTGGCCGCTTGCATAACGGCGAAGTTTAGGCTGAGCCGAGGCCTTGGCGCGGCAGGACGCCGCATGCGCTCTTGACCAGCAGGCTCAGGGTAGCGTTCAAGCAGATTTCAAGGACGGTGCTCAGCCGTCGGCTGGTCGCGGAGCCGCCTTTTCCCATGTTCAGCCTTCTGAACCTGCAGAGCCTGTTCGGCCTGGTCGTCATCGTCGCCGTCTGCTGGGCGATGTCCGAGAACCGCAAGGTCTTCCCCTGGCGCCTGGCCATCGGCGCGGTGGCGGTGCAGGCGGCCCTGGTGCTGGCGACCTTCGCCATTCCCGGTTCGCAGGTGGTGCTGGACGGCATCAACAACGCCGTGAAGGGGCTGGAACTGGCGACCGAAGAGGGTACCAAGTTCGTCTTCGGCTATCTGGCCGGCGGGGCTCAGCCCTACGCCGTCGCCAACGAGGGCGCCCTGTTCACCTTCGCCTTCAAGGTCCTGCCGCTGATCCTGGTGATCTCGGCCCTGTCGGCCCTGCTGTGGCACTGGAAGATCCTGAAATGGATCACCCTGGGCTTCGGCTTCCTGTTTCAGCGCACCATGGGTCTGGGCGGCGCCTCGGCTCTGGCGGTCGCGGCCAATGTCTTCCTCGGCATGATCGAAAGCCCCATCGTCATCCGCGCCTATCTGGACAAGCTGACCCGTTCGGAACTGTATCTGATGATGGTGGTCGGTCTGGCCACTGTCGCCGGCTCGACCATGGTGGCCTATGCGACCATCCTCGGTCCGGTTCTGACCAATGCGGCGGGCCACGTCCTGGTCGCCTCCATCGTCTCGGCCCCGGCGGGCATCCTTCTGGCCCGCATCATCATCCCCGAGAAGCCGGGGCAGGGCGGGGCGGTCGCGGACTACAACTCGGCGCTGAAGTACGACAGCGCCATCGACGCCATCGTCAAGGGCACGTCGGACGGCCTGATGGTGGTGCTGAACATCTCGGCCGTGCTGATCGTCTTCGTCGCCCTGGTGGCCCTGGCCAATGTCATGCTGGGCGCCTTCTGGATCGGCGGCGAGCAACTGAGCGTCGAGCGCATCCTCGGCGTGGTCTTCTCGCCGGTCGCCTGGCTGATCGGGGTGGAGTGGGCCGACGCCCACACGGCCGGCTGGCTGCTGGGCGTCAAGCTGACCCTGACCGAGTTCGTCGCCTTCATCCGGCTGGGCGAGGTTCCCGCCGGCGACATGAGCGAGCGCACCCGCATGCTGATGACCTATGCCCTGTGCGGCTTCGCCAACATCGGCTCGGTCGGCATCACCGTCACCGGCCTGTCGGTGCTGATGCCCGAGCGCCGCGAGGAGGTTCTGGGTCTGGTGTGGAAGGCCCTGTTCGCCGGCTTCCTGGCCACCCTGATGACCGCCTGCATCGTCGGGGCCATGCCGGCCTCGGTGTTCGGCCAGTAAAGCGTCTTCCAGAAACTGAGGGGTCTCGTCCGATGAAACTCTACACCTCGCATCGCGCGCCCAACCCGCGTCGGGTCCGCTGGGTCATGGCCGAGAAGGGCGTCGAGAACGTCGACTTCGTCGAGATCGACCTGCTGTCCGGTCAGCACCGGACGGCGGACTACCGCGCCAAGGTCGGCGTGCCCCACGTTCCGGCGCTGGAGCTGGACGACGGGACCTGCATCTCTGAGTCCATCGCCATCTGCCGCTATCTTGAGGCCATCTATCCAGAGCCCAACCTGTTCGGTCACGACGCGAAGGAACAGGCGCTGATCGAGATGTGGACCCGGCGCTGCGAGATCTACCTGGCCAACCCGATGATGCTGAACGTGCGCTTCAGCCACCCGGCCCTGGCCGCACTGGAAGCCCCCCAGCCTCAGGTCGCCGAATACAGCCGCGTCGGCGCCGAAAAGTTCATGCGCCTGCTGGACCGCCAACTGGCCGAGCACGCCTTCATCGCCGCCGACCGCTTCACCATCGCCGACATCGTCGCGGCGGTGGGCCTCGACTTCGCCCGCCTGGTCAAATACCGCCCGCCGGAAGAGTTCACGCACCTGGCGCGCTGGATGGACGCCTGCCGCGCGCGCCCCGCAGCCAAGGCAGGGGTCTAAGGCGTCTTTTCGGATGCGGTCCGTCATGCCAAGCTGGACGGCATGAACAGAGCGCTCACCATCACCCTCGTCCTCGGTCTCGCCGTCACCGCCGCCGCTTGCACCGAAAGCCGACGCGCGCGCAATGACGCGACCTTCAGCGACCGCCCGGCCGACATCACCTGCTGGACCTATGGCGTCGAGACCTTCAAGGGCCGCTCGACCGGCAAGGTCGAATACAACGACGGCGGCCGCATCGCCTTCGTGGACGCCGCCAATGGCCGTTACACCACGGTCGATGGCGAATGCCGGGTGGTCTATTCGCCCTCGAAGTAGCGGCCTCAGTCGCGCGGCGTGAACTTTCGGATCACGCCCGAGAAGGTCATCAGCAGCCGCTCGCCGGTGTTGATCTGGCCGCGCACGAAGATCAGGCTCTTGCCCGCCTTGGTGACCTGGCCGGTCGCCTCGATCAGTTCGCCCACGTATGCGCCGTCGATGAAGGTGGAATCCAGCTGCACCGTCACGCCCGACGCCCCCTCCATCTCCTGATAGGCGATCTGGAACATGGCGATGTCGGCGAAGGTCATCAGGCAGCCGCCATGCATCCGATGCCCGGCGTTCATGTGTTTCTGCTCGGCGCGGAAGGCGCAGCGCATATGGCCGTCGGGGTCCAGCTTGCCGTAGAAGGGGCCGACTACCACGTCGAAGGTGTCGTGCAGGTCATAGGTCTGCCAGCCGGCGAACTCGCCTTCGGTGACTGTGATTTTCGCGACCATGCCGATTACGCCTTCTTTCCGATCTTGCAGTGCAGCATATAGACCCTATGAGCGATCCAATCGAAGCGGCCATTTTCGAAAAATTGGCCAAGGCCGACCCCAAGAGCGTCGGCGGCAAGAGCATCGAACCGTCGGATGTGGCCAAAGAGCTGCAGCCCGAACAGTGGCAGCGCATGCTGCCCAAGGTGCGCGGCGCAGCCTTGAACCTGATGCGTCAGGGCAAGCTGACCATCACCAAGAAGGGCAAGGCGGTCGATCCGAACGCCTTCAAGGGCGTGATCCGGCTGCGCCTGCCGACCGAGGCCGAGACGGCCGCGGCCCTGGCGGCCCTGCCGCCCGTCGAAAAATCGGATGACGATTTCGACTGATCCGGACACCGGCCTGGAGTCGGGTCTGGACGACGTCCTGGCCGACATCCGCGCCTGCCGGGCCTGTCTGGGGCATCTGCCCCACACGCCGCGCCCGGTGGTCATGGTTACGCCCCAGACGCGCCTGCTGATCTGCGGCCAGGCGCCGGGGCGGCGGGTGCATGAAAGCGGTCTGCCCTTCACCGATCCGTCCGGCGTGCGCCTGCGCGACTGGATGGGCGTGGACGAGGCGACCTTCTACGGCGATCAACGTCTGGGCGTCGCGGCCCAGGCCTTCTGTTTTCCCGGCACAAACCCGAAAGGCGGCGAATATCCCCCGCCTCGCCGCTGCGCCGAGCTGTGGCGGCCCCGGCTGCTAGCCGAATTGCCGAACGTCGAGCTGACCCTGCTGGTCGGCGGATACGCCCAGGTCTGGGCTCTGGGTGATCGGGCCAAGGTCAACATGACCGAAACCGTCCGCGCCTGGCGCGACTACGCTCCTTCCGTCCTGCCGCTGCCGCACCCGTCGTGGCGCAATACCGCCTGGCTGCGCAAAAATCCGTGGTTCGAGGCCGAGGTTCTGCCCTACCTTCGCGAACGGGTAGCGGAGATTCTGGCGTGACATCCTATCACCGCTCATCCCGGCGGACGCCGGGATCCAGTGCTTTGGGCATCATGAAGCAGAGTTCAAACTTGATCGCCGCCCTGTTCACCAGCCTTGCGTGTGCGGCCAAAGGACTGGGCCCCCATCTTCCAAAACTGTGGGGCCGTCGGGGTGAGCGGGCGTTCAGGGCGGCGCTTTTCGCTCTGACCCTGTCCGCCTGCGCCACGCCGCACCTCCAAGGGCCCCAGACCCCGCCCATCGGCTTCAACGGCCCGCGCATCGAGGCCGGGACTCTGGGGCGCGGCGCCTTCGTGGTGCAGGACGGGGCGCGACTGCCCTATCTGCGCTGGAGCCCCGAGGGCGGCCAGAAACCCTGGGCCGTCATCGTCGCCCTGCACGGCTTCAACGACCACTATTCCTCGTTCCGCCTGGCCGGCCCGTGGTGGGCGACGCGCGGCATCGAGACCTGGGCCTATGATCAGCGCGGCTTCGGCCTGTCGCCCCATCGCGGCGAGTTCGCGCCCGAGCCCCTGACCAGCGCCGACCTGCGCACCATCGTCGCCCTGGTCCGCGCCGAGCGGCCCGACGCCCTGATCGTTGTGGCGGGCGAGAGCATGGGCGGGTCCTCGACCATCGCCGCCTTCGGAGGTCCGGCGCCGCCCGACGCCGACCGCGTCATCCTGCTGGCCCCCGGCGTCTGGGGCTGGTCGACCCAGAGCCCCTTCAACCGCGCAGGGCTCTGGGCCGCCGCCCGACTGATGGGCGACCGGGCGGTCGAGCCGCCGGCCTTCGCCGTCCGCAACATCCGCGCGACCGACAATACGCTGGAACTGATCCGCAACGGCCGCGATCCGCTCAGCATCATCGCGACGCGGTTCGATTCCATGCATGGCTTGGTCGGTCTGATGGAGGCGGCGTCGGTGCGTCTCGGCGCCATCCAGAAGCCGACCCTGCTGCTGTACGGCGCCCACGACCAGATCGTGCGCAAGGGCCCGATGCGGCTGGCCCTCGAACGCGCCGGCGAACGGCCCGGTATGCGCACGGCCTGGTATCCGAACGGCTGGCACATCCTGAATCGCGACCTGCAGGGCGAGGTCGTCTATCGCGACGTCGAGGCCTGGTTGCGTGACGCCGCCGCGCCCCTGCCGTCCGGCGCGGGGCCCGTGCTGCCCGCCTTGCAGGCTGATCCCAAGGCGCGCTGACCCTTTTCCTGACGCGAAACCGTCATGCTTGCCGTTTAGGCGGGCGCGGCGTATCTCCTCGCGCAATAAAAAATACCCCAGGAAAGGCCTGTCATGGGCAAGACGCTGTTTGATTCCCCCTCTTTCGCGAACCATGAAGGCGTCCACGCCTTCCATGACGAGAAAACCGGCCTGAAGGCCATCGTCGCGGTTCACTCCACCGCGCGCGGCCCCGCCGTCGGCGGCACCCGCATGTGGAACTACGCCTCGTCCGCCGAGGCCTTGGAAGACGTGCTGCGCCTGTCCAAGGGCATGAGCTACAAGAACGCCGTGGCCGATCTGGAAATGGGCGGCGGCAAGTCGGTCATCATCGGCGACAGCCGCACCCAGAAGTCGCCGGAGCTGTTCCGCGCCTTCGGTCGCGCCCTGAACGGCCTGGGCGGCGCCTATTACGCCGCTGAAGATGTCGGCGTCTCGGTCGCCGACATCGCCGAAGCCCGCAAGGCGACCGAATACGTCCTGGGCCTGAAGGACGGCCCCGAAGCTTCGGGCGACCCCAGCCCCGTCACCGCCGAGGGCGTCTATCGCTCGACCCTGGCCGTCGCCCGCCGCCTGTGGAAGCAGGACGACCTGACCGGCCTGACCATCGCCATGCAGGGCGTCGGCCATGTCGGCGGCTACCTGGCCGACAAGCTGCACAAGGCCGGCGCCAAGCTGGTCATGACCGACGTCAACACCGCCGTCCTGGCCGAGGTCGCGGCCCGCACGGGCGCCGAGATCGTGGCCCCGGACGCCATCTATGACGTCAAGGCCGACATCTACGCCCCCTGCGCCCTGGGCGCGACGCTGAACCTGCAGACCCTGGACCGACTGACGGTCAAGGCCGTGGTCGGCGCCGCCAACAACCAGCTGGCCACGCCCGACATCGGCCAGATCCTGTTCGAGCGCGGCGTGCTCTACGCTCCCGACTACGTCGTCAACGGCGGCGGCATCATCAACGTCGCCTCGGAAATGAACGCGCGCCAGACCGGCGGCGCCTACGACCCGTCGTGGGTCGAGGGCAAGCTGTCGCGCCTGATGGAGACCTTCGAGGAAATCCTCGAGCGTTCGGTCTCCGAGAACAAGCCGACCCACCTGATCGCCGACGCCATCGCCGAAGCCCGCATCAACGCGGCGGCGAACCAGAAGGCCGAACTGCTGAAGGCGGCTTAACTATCTTCCTTCTCCCCTTGCGGGAGAAGGTGGGCGCCGCAGGCGCTCGGATGAGGGGTGTGAGCATTGCCGTTTTCGGCAGGGCCGCACCCCTTTTTCGTGTCCGATTGCCATCGGTCGCGCCGCCACCCCTCATCCGTCTCGCTGCGCGAGCCACCTTCTCCCTCAAGGGGAGAAGGGTATGGGGGCGCGATTCCTTCAATCTTTAACGCATCTTAACGCCGCGTTTACCATCCACACGGCACTTTCTGCCTAGCGGGGCGGTGTGGTCCTCCCGCCAGTATGGGGCGGGGACGCGTGGGCGGCTTCACGGCGGCGTTGCAGAAGTTCGGGATCGGCCGCTTGGCCGCAGTGCTTGGCGTCGCCGCCGGCGTGGCGGCTGTGCTGGTGGCTGTCATGCTGCGTGTGGGCCAGGCGCCCGATGCTCTGCTCTATTCCAACCTCGACCTGCGCGAAGCTTCAGAGATCAGCGCCGCTCTGGACCAGGCCGCTATCAAGTACAGCTCCAAGGGCGACGGCTCGACCATCTTCGTCAGCCGTGACGAAGTCGGCACCGCGCGGCTGCTGCTGGCCGGCAAGGGCCTCGTGACCTCGGGCAGCGTCGGCTACGAGATCTTCGACAACCAGTCGGTTCTGGGTCAGACCGAGTTCCAGCAGAACCTGAACGAGCAGCGCGCCCTGCAAGGCGAGCTGTCGCGCACCATCATGTCGATGCGCGGCATCACCTCGGCCCGCGTCCACATCACCATGCCGCGCCGGGAAATGTTCCAGGCCGCCGCCATCGACCCGACCGCCGCCGTGGTCGTGGGCGTCGGTGCTCGCGATCTCAGCGCCGATCAGGTCCGCGCCATCCGCAACGTCGTGGCCTCCTCGGTGCCGAACCTGAAGCCCGACAAGGTCACCGTTACCGACCAGTCCAACCGCACCCTGGCGGCGGGCTCGGAAGACTCAGGCTTCACCTCGGCCAACGCCGAGGCCGCCAAGGTCACGACCGAGGCCCAGCTTCAGACCCGGATCAAGGACATCGTCGAGGGCGTCGTCGGGGCCGGCGCGGCCCGCGTCCAGGTCACCGCCGACATCGACCACAGCCGCTCGACCACCCAGGAACAGAAGTACGATCCCGACGGCCAGGTCGTCCGCTCGACCTCGACCAACGGTTCGCAGTCGCAGGACACGACGGGCCAGGCCGACGGCGGCGTCACCGCCACCAACAACATCCCCGGCGGCGCGGCGCCGAACAATACGCCCGTCGGCTCGACCAACTCGGAAAACACCGAGACGACCAACTACGAGATCTCCAACACCACCACGACCACGGTGAAGGAGCCGGGCGAGGTCAAGAAGCTGTCGGTCTCGGTCGCCGTGGACGGCAAGTACACGCCCGCCGCCGACGGCAAGGGCGAGCCGACCTACGCCCCCCGCACGGCCGAGGAAGTCCAGCAGATCAAGACCCTGGTCGCCGCCGCCGTCGGCATCGACGAGACGCGCGGCGACAAGATCGAGGTGGTCAACGTCCGGTTCAACCGCGAGCCCTCGGCGGCGCCGGGCGAAGACACCGGCTCGTCGATGTTCAACTTCGACAAGAACGACATCATGCGCGGGGTCGAGCTGCTGGTCCTGCTGATCACCGGCCTGCTGCTGATCTTCTTCGTCGTGCGCCCCCTGCTGAAAACGGCTTCGGGCAACGGCGGCATGCCCGTTCTGGCCGGCGCCAACGGGATGCCGGTGACGCCGCTGGACACCCAGATCGTCGGCGGCGTCCTGCCGGGCGCGCCCCAGATGCTGGCCGGCCCCAGCGATATGGACCAAAGGCTCGACATCGCCCGCATCGAGGGACAGGTGAAGGCTTCCTCGATCAAGAAGGTGGCTGACTTCGTGGACTCCCACCCGGAGGAATCCACCGCGATTCTCCGGTCGTGGGTGCATGAGAGCTAGTGACCCGTCTCGTGAGCAAAAAAGGCGCCATCGACGATATCCGCAAGCTGACGGGGCCTGAAAAGGCTGCGGTGGTTCTCCTGTCGCTGGGCGAGGAGCACACGATCCTGTGGAAGCAGCTCGACGACGAAGAGATCAAGGAGGTCTCACAGGCCATGGCCGGGCTCGGCACGGTCGCGGCTCAGGTGGTCGAGGAAGTTCTGGTCGAGTTCGTATCGGGCATTGGCGGCTCTGGCGCCTTGATGGGCAGCTACGAACAGACGCAGCGCCTGCTGGCTTCCTTCATGCCTGGCGACCGGGTCGACTCGCTGATGGAGGAAATCCGCGGTCCGGCCGGCCGGACCATGTGGGACAAGCTCGGCAATGTGAACGAGGCTGTCCTCGCCAACTATCTGAAGAACGAATACCCCCAGACGGTCGCGGTGGTCCTGTCCAAGGTCAAGCCGGACCACGCCTCGCGCGTCCTGACGGCCCTGCCCGAGGACTTCGCCCTGGAATGCGTCCAGCGGATGCTGCGCATGGAGCCGGTGCAGCGCGACATCCTCGACAAGATCGAACAGACCCTGCGCACCGAGTTCATGTCCAACCTGGCGCGCACGTCCAAGCGCGACAGCCATGAGCTGATGGCCGATATCTTCAACAGCTTCGACCGCCAGACCGAGGCCCGCTTCATCGGCGCCCTGGAGGAACGCAGCCGCGATTCCGCCGAGCGCATCCGCTCGCTGATGTTCGTATTCGAGGACCTGTCCAAGCTGGACCCCGGCGGCGTCCAGACCCTGCTGCGCGCGGTCGAGAAGGACCAGTTGGGCCTGGCGCTCAAGGGCGCGTCGGATTCCTTGCGCGAAATGTTCTTCTCCAACATGTCCGAGCGCGCCTCGAAGATCATGCGCGAGGACATGGAGTCCATGGGCCCCGTCCGCCTCAAGGACGTCGACGCCGCCCAGATGACCATGGTCCAGGTGGCCAAGGACCTGGCCGCGCGCGGCGACATCATGCTGGCCGGCCAGAGCGGCGACGACGAGTTGATCTACTGACATGACCGGCATCCTCTCCACCGCACGCCCCTTCATCTTCGACACCGAGTTCGACGCGGCCGGCGACGTCGTGCGCCCCTCGACCTGGCAGCCGACCAAGCGCAGCTTCGCCCCCGCCGAGGTCGACGCCCTGGTGGCCCAGGCCCGTCTGGAGGCCCGCCAGCAGGCGCTGTCCGAGGTCGAGGCCCTGCGCGCCGACGCCCTGTCCGCCCTGGCCCAGTCGGTTGCCCACGCGGCCGGCGCCCTGAGCACGGTGGCCGAGGCGCACCGCCGCCAGTCGGCCGAGCTGTCGGTCGCCGCCGCCGGCATCCTGGCCTCCGCCGCCTTCGACCGCTTTCCCCGCCGCCCGCTGGAATCCGCCATCGAACAACTGGCCCAGGAGGTCGACGCCTCGCCCCGCCTGCAGGTCCGCGCCTCGGGTCTGGACGCCGAGACGCGCGCCCACATCGAGGCCCTGTGCGCCGACGCCGGCTTCAGCGGGCTGATCGCCTTCCGCGAGGATGCGGGCGCACCGCCTGCCGCCTTCACCCTGGAATGGGCCGACGGCCGCGCCGAGTTTGATCCCGAGGGCG
>CAYWDO010000010.1:14615-16558 GCA_964456995.1 uncultured Brevundimonas sp. | reverse complement strand
GCCGCCTTCACCCTGGAATGGGCCGACGGCCGCGCCGAGTTTGATCCCGAGGGCGTCGCCGCCCGTGTTTCCGCCGCGCTGGAGGCCGCGCTCGCGGCCGAGGCCGGCCATGCTGAACCCCTCGACAGGAGCGCCTTCTGATGGCCACCGACGATCTTGCCCTGGAAGAGTTCGGCGATTCCACCGGCCTCAACCTCGCTGACGAGGGCGGCGACAAGTCCGCCGCCGATCTGGCCACCGTCTTCGACGTGCCGGTCAATATCTCGGCCGTTCTGGGCAAGGCCCATATGTCGGTCGCCCAACTGCTGAAGCTGAATCGCGGTTCGGTGCTGGAGCTGGATCGCAAGGTCGGCGAGGCCATCGACATCTTCGTCAACAACCGCCTGGTGGCGCGCGGGGAGGTCGTCGTCATCGAGGATCGCCTGGGCGTGACCATGACGGAAATCATCAAGACCGAGGACAGCAACGCCTAGAGCCCGGCAGCGCAGGTCATGCGCAGCAAGGTGACGGCGAGGCGTCTGTAGAAGAGATTAGAGGAGAAGACCCATGCGGCTTCTGGTGGTTGGCAGGCTCAGCGGACAGCTGGCGACGGCGGTGAAGATGGCCATGGCGCACGGCGCCAAGGTCCAGCACGTCGAGCGCGCCGATCAGGCGACCGAGCAACTGCGTCGCGGGCAGGGGGCCGACCTGATGATGGTCGACTACCGCATCGACATCGCCGCCCTGATCGCCGCCAACGACGCCGAGCGCATCTTCGTGCCCATCGTCGCCTGCGGCGTGGACGCCGACGCCAAGGAGGCCGCCGACGCCATCCGCGCCGGGGCCAAGGAGTTCATCCCCCTGCCGCCCGAGGCGGACCTGATCGCCGCCGTCCTGTCCGCCGTGGCCGACGACGAGCGCCCGATGATCTCGGCCGACCCGGCGATGAAGGCCGTCGTGGCCCTGGCCGATCAGGTGGCGCGTTCGGACGCCTCCATCCTGATCACCGGCGAAAGCGGCGTGGGCAAGGAGGTGATGGCCCGTCACCTGCACACGGGCTCCAAGCGCGCCGACCGGCCCTTCATCAGCGTCAACTGCGCCGCCATTCCCGACAACCTGCTGGAATCCGAGCTGTTCGGCCACGAGAAGGGGGCCTTCACCGGCGCCGTGGCCCGCCGCATCGGCAAGTTCGAAGAGGCCGACGGCGGCACGCTGCTGCTCGACGAAATCTCGGAGATGGACGCCCGCCTGCAAGCCAAGCTGCTGCGCGCCATTCAGGAGCGGGTCATCGACCGCGTCGGCGGCTCCAAGCCCGTGCCGGTCAACATCCGCATCATCGCCACCTCGAACCGCGACCTGGCCAAGGCCGTGGCCGAGGGGACCTTCCGCGAAGACCTGCTGTACCGCCTGAACGTCGTGAACCTGCGCCTGCCGTCCTTGCGCGAGCGGCCGGGCGACATCGCCGTGCTGTCGGATCACTTCATCCGCAAATACGCCGCCGCCAACGGCGTGTCGCCGCGCCCGATCTCGGTCGACGCCCGCCGCGCCCTGGTCGGTCACCGCTGGCCCGGCAACGTGCGCGAGCTGGAAAACGCCATGCACCGCGCCGTCCTGCTGGCGACGGGACCAGAGATCGACATCGACGCCCTGCGCCTGCCGGACGGCCAGCCCCTGCTGGCCGGCTCCGCCGCCGTCCCGTCGTCGGGCGGCTCGACCTATGACGCGGGCGTCGCCGGCCAGGCGGCCCAGATGGCCGACGCCATGACCCGCAGCTTCGTGGGTCAGACCGTGGCCGAGATGGAAAAGACCCTGATCCTCGACACCCTGAACCACTGCCTCGGCAACCGCACCCATGCCGCGACCATCCTGGGCATCTCGATCCGCACCCTGCGCAACAAGCTGAACGAATACGCCGACGAGGGCACGTCGATCCCGGCCCCGCAGTCGGGCGTCGCCGCCGCCTA
>CAYWDO010000010.1:3890-14515 GCA_964456995.1 uncultured Brevundimonas sp. | reverse complement strand
ACGCCGACGAGGGCACGTCGATCCCGGCCCCGCAGTCGGGCGTCGCCGCCGCCTATGGGGCTGTGGGCTGATCATGCGCGCTGACCGGCGGACCCTTCTGCTCGGCGCCGGCGCGCTGGCCCTCGCCGCCTGTTCGCGTGAGGTGAAGTCCGCTGAATCCGATCTGGACGCCGACGTTGAAAACGACATCGGCACGCTCGACCTGGACCTGTCTGACCTGGAGGCCCGCCACGGCGGACGTCTGGGCCTGGCCGTCGCCTCGGCCGGCGTGAACGCCGCCTGGCGCGGCGACGAACGCTTCGTCTATTGCTCGACCTTCAAGATGTATCTGGCCGCCGCCACCCTGTTGCGCGTCCAGGCGGGGCAGGAGCGGCTGGATCGCGCCATCCCGATCACCGCCGCCGACATGATCAGCCACGCCCCGACCACGGAACCGGCGGTCGGCTCGACCCTGACGGTCGAGCAGTTAATGAAGGCCACGGTCGAGCTGAGCGACAACCCCGCCGCCAACATCCTGATCCGCGAGATGGGCGGGCTGGAGGCCTTGCGGGCCTTCTATCGCGGCATCGGCGACGACAGCACCCGCGTCGATCGTCTCGAGCCCGAGATGAACCGCGCCGACGGCGACAAGGACACCGTCACCCCGATCCAGTCGGTCCAGAACATCAGCCGACTTCTGGTCTCGCCGGAAACCCCGCTGAACGCCGCCTCCAAGGCTCTGCTCATGGGCTGGATGATCGCCACGCCGACCGGGCAGGGCCGCATCAAGGCGGGCGTCCCAGACCGCTGGACCGTGGCGCACAAGACCGGCTCGGGCGGCTATGGCCCGATCAACGACATCGGCCTGATCTTGCCCCCCACCGGCGCCCCCATCGTCATCGCCGTCTATTTCCACGGCACGAAGGGTTCGACCGACGCCCAGCGCGAGGCTGTCATCGCCGACGCCACGCGTCTGGCGTTGAAAGCCCTCGGGCATGGCTGACATCTCCCGAATCCTGTCATCTGGCGGGATGACTTCGACAGCGCCCGTTCGCGCCTGCCATGGTTGATGCGCCGATCCTGATGAAGGACGGCTATGCGCGCCCCACCGGGCGTGACGCGCTCGGCTGGGTGATGCGCGGCGAAGTGATGATGGCGGTCGGCGTGATCGGCGTCATCATGCTGCTGATCCTGCCGGTCCCGAAGATGCTTCTGGACCTGCTGCTGGCGATCTCGCTGGTGTCCAGCGTGCTGATCCTGATGACGGCCGTGATGATGAAGCGGCCGCTGGACTTCGCCATCTTCCCCACGGTGCTGCTGGTTTCGACCCTGTTCCGTCTGGGCCTCAACCTGGCCTCGACCCGGTTGATCCTGACCCATGGCCACGAAGGTCACGACAGCGCCGGCGAGGTCATCAACGCCTTTGGCCAGCTGATGATGGGCGGCAACTTCATCATCGGGGTGATCATCTTCGCCATCGTCCTGGTGGTGAACTTCGTCGTCATCACCAAGGGTTCGACCCGCATCGCCGAGGTCTCGGCCCGCTTCACCCTGGACTCCATGCCGGGCAAGCAGATGGCCATCGACGCCGACCTGTCGTCGGGCCTGATCGACGAGGATCAGGCGAAGCTGCGGCGCAAAGAGCTGGAACAGGAATCCACCTTCTTCGGGGCCATGGACGGCGCCTCCAAGTTCGTGCGCGGCGACGCCGTGGCGGGCCTGATCATCACCTTCATCAACGCCATCGGCGGCCTGCTGATCGGCGTGCTGCAACACCAGTTGCCGGTGGGCGAGGCGGCCAACACCTATGTCCAGCTGACCATCGGCGACGGTCTGGTGACCCAGGTCCCGGCCATCATCATCTCCATCGCCGCCGGCTTCCTGGTGTCCAAGGCGGGCGTCGAGGGCACGGCGGACAAGGCTCTGGTGGCGCAACTGGCCACCAACCCGGTGTCGCTGGGCGTCGTCTCCGGCGCCTCGGGCCTGATCGGCCTAATCCCGGGCATGCCGCTGATCCCCTTCGCCGCCCTGGCCATCGGTTCCGGCTTCATGGCCTGGCGGCTGGGCCGCAACCGTCTGAGGCCCGCCGTGGTCGAGGGGGCTGCGGACCTGGGCAAACCCAAGGAAGACGTCGAGGAGCCCATCTCCACCGCCCTGACCATCGACGAGGTCAAGATCGAGCTGGGCTACGCCCTGCTGACGCTGATCAATGATCTGGAGGGCCGGCGCCTGACCGATCAGATCCGCGCCCTGCGCCGGTCGCTGGCCCAGGAATACGGTTTCGTCATGCCGTCGGTCCGCATCCTCGACAACATGCGCCTGCCCAATCAGGGCTACGCCATCCGCATCAAGGAGATGGAGGCCGGGGCCGGCGAGGTGCGCCTGTCGTCCCTGATGGCCATGGATCCTGCCGGGCGTCAGGTCGAACTGCCCGGTGAGCACACCCGCGAACCCGCCTTCGGCCTGCCCGCCACCTGGATCGACGAGAACCTGCGCGAAGAGGCCACCTTCCGCGGCTACACCCTGGTCGATCCCTCGACGGTGCTAACCACGCACCTGACCGAGATCCTCAAGGAGAACATGGCCGAGCTCTTGTCCTACGCCGAGGTGCAGAAGCTGCTGAACGAACTGAAGGGCGAGGAGAAGAAGCTGGTCGAGGAGCTGATCCCCTCGGTCGTCACCGTCACCACCCTGCAACGCGTGCTTCAGACCCTGCTGCGGGAAAAGGTCTCGATCCGCGATCTGGCCGCCATCCTCGAAGGCCTGGCCGAGGCCGCGCCGCACACCACCAGCGTCACCACCCTGGTCGAACACGTCCGCACCCGTCTGGCGCGTCAGCTGTGCTGGGCCAATCGCGGCGACGACGGCGCCCTGCCGATCGTCACCCTGTCCCAGGAATGGGAACAGGCCTTCGCCGAGGCCCTGATCGGTCCCGGCGAGGACAAGCAGCTGGCTATGGCCCCCAGCCGTCTTCAGGACTTCATCCGCGCTGTCCGAGACACCTTCGAACGCGCCGCCATGGCGGGCGAGAACGCCGTCCTGCTGACCGGACCCCAGGTCCGCCCCTATGTCCGTTCGATCATCGAGCGCTTCCGGGGACAGACCGTGGTGATGAGCCAGAACGAGGTCCACCCCAAGGCCCGCCTGCGGACCATAGGGACAGTCTGACGGGCGACGCGTTAACGGCTGGACTCAAGGGGTTGGGTCGATAAGTTGCGTCCCATGAAACGTATCCGGCCGGCCCTGCGCACCTTTGGCGTCTTCCTGCGCACACCGACCCTCAGTCGCTCCATCATCGCCCTGCTGGCGCTGGCCATCGTGCTGCTGCTGGCGGTGAACGCGGCCACCTTCGTCATGATCCAGCGGACGACGGTCTATAACGACACCGTCGATCACAGCCAGCAGGTTCGCCTGGCGGGCAAGGACGTGCTCGGCCTCCTCGTCGATGCCGAGACGGGCCAGCGCGGCTTCATGCTGACCGCCCGCCCGGAATATCTCAATGTCCATGATCGAGCGGTGGCCGAACTGCCCGGGGTTCTGGAGCGTCTCGATGATCTGATCGGCCAGGACCCGGAGCTGGCTCCCCGGCTGACGCGCGTCCGGGCGCTCTACAAGGAGCGACTGACCTTGATGGAGCACACGGTCGGTCTGACACGCACAGGTCGGATCGGCGAGGCCGTGTCCCTGATCCGGGGGGGGCGGGGCAAGGCCCTGATGGACGCCATGCGCGTCGAGCTTTCAGCCATTGACGCTGTCGAAGCCCGTCGTCTGGTCGAACGCACGGAACAATCCGAGCGGGCCTCGGCGGTGACCGTCTTCGTCAACGCCCTGGCCGCCCTGCTGATCCTGGTGCTGGCGGGCATCAGCGTCTGGCTGGTCCGGCGCTATGTCGAGGAACTTCAGGCCGCGCGGTTCGAGCTGGACCGCGTCAACGCCGGCCTGGAGAATCAGGTCCGAGACCGTACCGCCGAGCTGACTCGCGCCAACGAAGAGATCCAGCGTTTCGCCTATATCGTCAGCCACGACCTGCGCTCGCCCCTGGTCAACGTCATGGGCTATACGTCTGAACTGGAACAGGTCGGCAAGACGATGGAGGCCCAACTCGCCCGACTGGAGCTGACCCATCCAGAAGCCATCGACCCCGAGGCGCTGCGGGCTGTGCGCGAAGACGTGCCGGAAGCCGTCAACTTCATCCGCGCCTCCACCACCAAGATGGACAGCCTGATCAAGGCCATCCTTCGCCTGTCACGAGAGGGGCGCCGGAACTTGTCGCCCGAGGTTCTGCCTATGACCGACGTGGTCCGCGCCATCGCCGACAGCGTCAGCCATCAGGTCGTCGAGCTGGGCGGAAGCATCGAGGTCAAAGACCTGCCTCAACTGGAAAGCGACCGCCTCTCGATCGAGCAGATTTTCGGCAATCTGATCGACAATGCGGTCAAGTACCAGCAGCCCGGCCGGCCGATCAGCATCGTGGTCGAGGGCGAAGAAACGCCTGGCGGCTGGACCTCTTATCGCGTCATCGATAACGGGCGCGGCGTGTCGGCGCGCGATCATGAGCGCATCTTTGAACTGTTCCGCCGCGCCGGAAAGCAGGATCAACCCGGCGAAGGCCTGGGCCTGGCCTTCGTGCGCAACAGCGTGCGCCGCCTCGGCGGATCGATAGAATTAGAGTCAGAGCTCGGACAAGGCTCGACTTTCCATCTGAAATTCCCCACACGCTTGATCGTGCTGGGTGACCAAGGAGATCGTCTGTGAGCCACTCGGTGAAGATTGTTATGGTCGAGGACGACCATGGCCACGCCAAGCTGATCGAAAAGAACATCCGTCGCGCCAATATCGGCAACGACATCGTTCATTTCGACCATGGCGACGCCGCCCTGACCTATCTGTTCAGCGACGAGGTGCGCGCCAACGGGCCGCTGTTGATCCTGCTGGACCTGAACCTGCCGGACATGTCGGGCACCGACATCTTGGAAAAGGTGAAGTCGGACGAGCGCCTGCGCCGCGCCCCCGTCGTGGTCCTGACCACGACCGACGACAAGGTCGAGATCCAACGCTGCTATGATCTGGGCTGCAACGTCTACATCACCAAGCCGGTCGACTACGAAGCCTTCGCGGGCGCCATTCGCCAACTGGGCCTGTTCCTGTCCGTCATGCAGGCGCCCGAGATCTGAGCGCCATGACCGACATGGGGGCGTCCATTCGTCTGCTCTATATCGACGATGACCGGGGACTTTCCCGGCTCGTTCAGAAGGAGCTGGCGCGTCATGGCTATGACGTGACCTGCGCGCCGGACGCCGACGCTGGCTATGCAGCGTTGCAGGCGGGCGAGTTCGATGTTTGCGCCCTCGATCACTACATGCCGGGCCGCGAGGGGCTCGACGTCCTGCCGGACATCCTGGCCCTGCCGACACCGCCGCCGGTGGTCTATGTCACCGGGGCCCAGGACGGGCGCATCGCGGTCGCCGCCCTGCGCGCCGGCGCCGCCGACTATGTCATCAAGGACGTCTCCGAGGACTTCACCGCCCTGTTGCGCTCGGCCATCGAGGACGCCCTGCTGCGTCGCCGTCTGGAGCGCGAGAACGAGGCGGCCCAGGAAGAGGTCCGCCTGGCGCGCGACCGGGCCGAGGCCATGCTGCGCGAGGTCAACCACCGCGTCGGCAACTCCTTGCAACTGGTGTCCAGCTTCATCTCGCTTCAGTTGCGCCAGATGTCCGACGAAGGCGCGCGCTCGGCCCTGCGCGAGGCCCAGGTGCGCATCCAGGCCGTGGCTCACGTCCACCGCCGGCTCTACACCTCGTCCGACATGGCGACGGTCGAGCTGGACGAATATCTGACGGGCCTGATCGAGGAACTGGGCAAGTCCGTCGGGCCGGGTCACGGCTCGCCGAAGTTGACCCTGCGCGCCCAGCCGATGCGCGTCACCACGGACCAGGCCGTATCCCTGGGCGTGATCGTCACCGAACTGGTCACCAACGCCGTCAAATACGCCTATGAGCCGGGCCTCGGCGGCGAGATTCGCGTGGTTCTGGAACCGGCCCCGGACGGCCGCGCCATGCTGACGGTCGAGGACGACGGCCCCGGCATGGGCGACGGAAAGCCCAAGGGCACGGGGCTGGGTTCCAAGATCGTGTCGGCCATGGCCGGCGGCCTGCGCTCGGCGGTCGAGTTCGACGCCGCCCACGTCGGGGTGCGCGCGCAGATCGTGTTCGATCTTTAAGCCCTTTCGCTTGGGCTTCGACGCGCGTTAGTCTGCGGCGATGAAGCTTCAGTTTGGTACGGCCCGTCCGGGCCTCGACTACATCCACCGTCCCGCCGCCTTCGGCCTGGTCGAGCAGGACGGCAAGCTGGCCTGCGTGCGCGTGGATCGCGGCGAGGGCAGCTATTTCGACCTGCCCGGCGGCGCCGTCGACGGCGAGGAAAGCGAGCAGCAGGCCCTCATCCGCGAGTTCGCCGAAGAAACCGGCCTGATCGTCCAGCCCGAGGACCGCTTGGCCGAAGCGGCCCAGTATTTCCGCAAGACGGACGGTTCGCCCGTCAACAACGCCGGCGGCTTCTGGACCGCCCGCGTCACCGGCTTCGACGCCTCCACCCAGTGCGAGGCCGACCACGAACTGGTCTGGCTGGATCCGCTCGAGGCCCTGTCCCGTCTGCGCCACGAAGCCCATGCCTGGGCCGTGGCCAAATGGCTGCGCTCCAAAATCTAGGGAACCGGCTCGCCTCCAAATAGTTATTTCTGTCGAAGCGTCGTCAGTCTGACCGGCGCCAGTACAGGAAGTCTCTCATGCCTGATCATGACCGTATCGAAGGCGCCGCCGAGAACATCGGCGGCAAGATCAAAGAAGCCGCTGGCAAGGTTACCGGCGATGAAAAGCTGAAAGCCGAAGGCCGCGCCGATCAAGTCGAAGGCAAGGTCCAGAACACTGTCGGCGGTATCAAGGACACGCTTCGCGACAAGAGCTAATCTTCTCGTTTGCGTGGAGAGAGCCGCCGCCCCTCGCCGGGCGGCGGCTTTTTCATGTCTCGATCAGTCGCCGCCCAGCCGGATGCGCAGACCCTCGGTTTCACGCGTCTCGCCGGCCGCCGGGCGGCATTCGCTGTTGAAGGCTATGGCGCCGCTGGGCGTGCGCTGCGGGCGGTTGTCGCAGACTTTCTCCAGCGGCGTCGGCGCGCCGAGCGCCGCGACCGGCCGCGGTCCGCACTGCATGGCGTAGCCGTTGGCCGCCGTGCCGGGGGTGCAGTTCTCCAGCGCCGCCGAGGGGCGCAAGCCGTCGGGCAAGCTGTCGCCCATAACGGCCGCCAGCGTCACCCGCACCCGCGCCTGACAATGTTCCAGCGGCTCATCCTTGCGGATGAAGGGGCTGCATTGCGACCGCTCCCAGCCATAGGGATCGGCCAAGGCGTGGGCGGGCAGGACCGGAACGGGCGCCGCAACGACGACCTCTTGGACCGGCGGTGGCGGATCGTCGGACCAGACGACCCCGGGCGCGGCCTGTTGCAGCATCAAGGCGAAGAGCAGAGCCGTCGTCATCGCATCTCTCCCGGATCAGACCTCTACCGTGTCAGCGCCCGCATGGCCTTGTCCAGCCCATCCAGCGTCAGGGAATACATCCGCTGATCCATGACCTCGCGGATCAGGCTGACCGACTGGGTATAGCTCCAGTAGCGTTCGGTCAGGGGGTTTAGCCAGACCGACTTGTCCCACTGCTGGCGCGCGCGTTTCAGCCAGACGGCGCCGGCTTCCTCGTTCCAGTGCTCGACCGAGCCGCCCGGCATGGTGATCTCATAGGGGCTCATCGTTGCGTCGCCGACGAAGATGGCGCGCCAGTCGCCGGGGTATTTGTTCAGCACGTCCCAGGTCGGAATCTTCTCGTTGTGACGGCGCCGGTTGTCCTTCCACACCCCTTCGTAGAGGCAGTTGTGGAAGTAGAAGAACTCCAGGTTCTTGAACTCGGTCTTGGCCGCCGAGAACAGCTCCTCGCACAGCTTCACATGGCCATCCATCGACCCGCCGATGTCGAGGAACAGCAGGACCTTGATCGTATTGCGCCGCTCGGGCCGCATCCGGATGTCCAGCCAGCCCTGACGGGCCGTGCCGTCGATCGTGCCGTCCATGTCCAGCTCCTCGGCCGCGCCCTCGCGCGCAAACCGGCGCAGACGGCGCAAGGCGACCTTGATGTTGCGGGTGCCCAGCTCGACCGTGTCGTCCAGATTGCGATATTCGCGCTTCTCCCAGACCTTGACCGCGCGGCCCTGCTTGCCCGGCCCGCCTATCCGCACGCCTTCGGGATTATAGCCGCCGTGGCCGAACGGGCTGGTCCCGCCGGTGCCGATCCAGCGGTTGCCGCCCTCGTGCCGGCCCTTCTGCTCCTCCAGACGCTGCTTCAGCGTCTCCATCAGCTTGTCGAAGCCGCCGAGCGCCTTGATCTGGGCCTTCTCCTCGTCGGTCAGGAACTTCTCGGTCAGCAGCCGCAGCCAGTCCTCGGGGATGTCAGTGGTCAGGTCCTCGCCCGCGCCGACCGTCTCCAGCCCCTTGAACACCTTGGCGAACACCTGATCGAAGCGATCATAGTGCTTCTCGTCCTTGACCAGCACCGCCCGCGACAGGTGGTAGAAGGCCTCGACCTCCCGCCCGGCCACATCCTTGTCCATGGCCTCCATCAGATGGAGCCATTCCTTCAGCGAAACCGGAACACGGGCTTCGCGCAGGGCGGTGAAGAAGGGCAGGAGCATGGGATCAGATTGGGCCGCGATCAGCCGCGCCGCAAGATGAACTCGCGGTCGTTCCAGGCGCCGACCGGATAGTCGTACTCGCCCGCCTTCTCGAAGCCGTAGGCGGCGTACAGTTTCTGGGCCTTTTCGTTGCCGCTCCAGACGCCGATCCACAGGGGGCCGTCGGTGTGGGCCTCCATCCAGTCGAGCGCCAGCTTCAGCAGCTTCGTCCCGAGGCCCAACCCTTGCGCGTCGCGGCCGATGTAGAGGCGGCGCAGTTCGGCGTGGCTCGGCTGCGCGTCGGGATGGGGCAGGGTGTTCGGCCCGGCGTTGGCGAAGCCCAGGATCGCGCCGTCGCGATCGGCCACCCACCAGGCGGCGCCGGGCTCCGCCAGTTTCGCGGAAATGGTCTCCACGCTGAAGCTCTTGTCGAGGAAGGCGGCCAAGTCGTCGGCGGGGTAGGGGATGCCGAATCCGTCGACAAACGTGTCCACAAACGTCTGTCGCCCCAGTACGGCCAGAGCGGCGGCGTCAGCGAGGCGGGCGGGGCGGATCACGGGCTCGGTCATGGTGTCGGCCATAGCGCCGAGAGGCGCGTGGGTCGAGGCTGCAAACACGGCTCGCGAGGCTGTCATCGCTTGGTGGTTGCAGGGGCGCGTTCCGGGAGCTACCACCATCTTCCAAGGGGCGAGCGACGCGCTGGCCCCGTCAACCGCAATCGGGGGGATTGAGGGACGCCAAAGCCTTGATTTCACAGGCCGCTCCCCGTGCTATGACGTCTCCCGCACTCATGACCCACACCGAATCCGCCGCATCAACGCCTTCAGAGGCGCCCCGCGCCGCCCAGGCGACGACGGATGTCGGCGCGATCATTCTCGCTCGACATGGCGAACCCGCCCTGTCGCGCAAATGTCTGATCACCTCGGACGAATATCGCGACTGGTGGGGCCGCTACGAAATCGGCGGCCTGCGCGCCGGCCAGACGCCGCCGCAGACCCTGCTGAGCGCCGCCGAGGGCGCGGGCGCCATCTACGCCTCCTCGCGCCGTCGCGCCCAGGAAACCGCTCAGGCCGTGGCCCGAGACCGCGAGGTCCTGGTTGACGCCCTGTTCATCGAAGCGCCCCTGCCGCCGCCGCATTTCCCGTCGTGGATCAGGCTGTCGCCGCGCTACTGGGGCGTGATCTCGCGCTTCTGGTGGCACGTCTTCAACCACCACGAAGGCCAGGAAACCCGCGCCGAGGCCGAGGTCCGCGCCGATCAGGCCGCCCGCATCCTGATCGCCCGCGCGTCGGAAGGTCAGGACGTCCTGGTCCTGGCCCACGGCTACTTCAACCACATGGTCGGCCAGAAGCTGAAGCTCCACGGCTGGCGTCTGGCCGAGAACCAGGGCTTCAAATACTGGTCGCAGCGTCGTTACGAGAAGCGCTGAGCTTAAAGGGCTCGTCACCCTCGGGCTTGTCCCGAGGGGCTATCGCGGCCTCAAGCTCGCCGCCTAGGGATCGTGCCGCCATACCGGGGCTGCAAACCAGGGCCGGGACAAGTCTTCCCAATGCCGGTTGTCGCGCTCGATCAGGTTGATCTTCCAGTCGCGGACATAGTGTTTGATCAGCTTTTCGCGGCGGATCGCATCCGTGATGGCCTCGAACGGCTCGAACCACACCAGTCTTTTCAGGCCTTGTGTCTTGGTGAAGCCCGGAAACACGCCGTCCCTGTGCTGTTGGACGCGCTGATACAGGTTGCTCGTCACGCCGACGTACAGGGTTCCATACGGTCGGTTGGTCATGATGTAGGCGGCGATGAACGGGCGTTCTCGTTCCATAGCGAGACTGTGGGGCGAGATGGACCCTCGGGACAAGCCCGAGGGTGACGGATATAAAGGCTTTCGTCGTTGATGCGCCGCGCGGGCGTCTCTAGGTTGCCCGCATCATGACCGA
>CAYWDO010000010.1:0-3790 GCA_964456995.1 uncultured Brevundimonas sp. | reverse complement strand
CTTTCGTCGTTGATGCGCCGCGCGGGCGTCTCTAGGTTGCCCGCATCATGACCGACGCCCCCGTTTCCCCCGCCCTGTCCGCCGATCTCAGCTTCGAGGACGCCCTGTCGCGTCTGGAGGGCATCGTCTCGCGCCTGGAGTCGGGCCAGGCCCCGCTCGAAGAATCCATCGCCCTGTACGAAGAGGGCGCGCGCCTGAAGGCCCACTGCGAGGCTCGCCTGAAAGCCGCCCAGCTGCGCGTCGAGAAGATCGTCGTCGGCGCCGACGGTCAGGCCAAGGGCGTCGAACCCGCCGAATTCGGCTGACGGCGCCGTGACCCTGCTGGCCGCCAACTCCCCGGAACAGGCCGTCATCGACCGGGTGGCCGAGATCGCCGATCTGGTCACCGTCGCCCTCGATGAACTGTTGCCCCGCGCCGACGGCCCCGAATCCCGTCTGACCGAGGCCATGCGCTACGCCGCGCTCGGCCCCGGCAAGCGGCTGCGGCCCTTCTTCGCCATCGAGGCCGGGCGGCTGTTCAACGTCGATGAACGCGCCGTGCTGCGCGCCGCCTGCGCCCTGGAATGCGTCCACGCCTATTCGCTGGTGCATGACGACCTGCCGGCCATGGACGACGACGACATGCGGCGCGGCCGTCCCACCCTGCACATCGCCTATGACGAGGCGACCGCCATCCTGGCCGGCGACGCGCTGCAGACCGCCGCCTTCGACATCATCCTGGACGAGGACACCCACGAGGACGCAGGCGTCCGCTGCGAGCTGGCCCGGCGCCTGTCCTTCGCCTCCGGCGCACGCGGCATGGCGGGCGGTCAGATGATCGACCTCTTGGGCGTGCGCGACGACCTGGGCGGAGTCGCCCGGATGCAGCGGCTCAAGACCGGGGCCCTGTTCGCCTACGCCTTCGAGATCCCGCTGATCATCGCCAACGCCAGCGATGCGGCCCGCCACGCCTTGACCAGCTTCGCCCATGACGTCGGTCTGGCCTATCAGATCGTCGACGACCTGCTGGACGTGGAAGGCGACGCCGCCGAACTGGGCAAGGCCGCCGGCGGCAAGGACGCCGCCCTGGGCAAGACCAATTTCGTCACCCTTCTGGGCGTCGATGCGGCGCGGCACAGGGTCGCGCATCTGGCCGATCAGGCCCGCTCACACCTGGATCCGTTCGGCCACGACGGAGAAATCCTCAAGGCCAGCGTGGACTTTGTGCTCAAGCGCAGGTCCTGATAGGAAACGCCCCCGCCGTCCGCGGGTTAAATGACTGACGATCCGCGTCAAAGGCCCCCGTTTACGATGCCCGACACCCCCGTTCTCGACACCGTCACCGTTCCCGCCGACATGCGCGGGTTCGATATCGCGCGGCTGAAGCAGTTGGCCGACGACGTGCGGACCGAGACCATCGACGCCGTCTCCGTCACTGGCGGCCACCTGGGCTCGGCGCTCGGCGTGGTCGAGCTGACGGTCGCCCTGCACCATGTGTTCGAGACGCCCAAGGACATCCTGATCTGGGACGTCGGCCATCAGTGCTATCCGCACAAGATTCTGACCGGGCGCCGCGACCGCATCCGCACCCTGCGTCAGGGCGGCGGCCTGTCCGGCTTCACCAAGCGAGCCGAAAGCGAATACGATCCCTTCGGCGCGGCCCACGCCTCGACCTCGATCTCGGCCGCCCTCGGCTTCGCCGCCGCCCGCGACGCCAAGGGCGAGAAGAACCGCGTCGTGGCCGTCATCGGCGACGGCTCCATGTCGGCGGGCATGGCCTATGAGGCGATGAACAACGCCGCCGAGGCCACCAGCGGTCAGCTGATGGTGGTGCTGAACGACAACGACATGTCGATCGCCCCGCCGGTCGGCGGCATGAGCGCCTATCTGGCCAAACAGGTCTCGGGCGGCGCCTATCAGAACATCCGCAAGGTCGGGAAGAAGTTCGTCGACCACATGCCGCGCCCCTTCCGCGACGCGGCGCGCAAGGCCGAGGAATACGCCCGCGGCATGATCGTCGGCGGCACCTTCTTCGAGGAACTGGGCTTCTACTACATCGGACCGATCGACGGTCACGACATGGAGAACCTGGTCCCCATCCTGAAAAACGCCGCCGCCATCACCGACCGCCCGGTGCTGGTCCACGTCGTGACGCAAAAGGGCAAGGGCTACGCCCCCGCCGAGGACAGCGCCGACAAATATCACGGCGTGGTCAAGTTCGACGTCGTCTCGGGCAAGCAGGCCAAGGCCGTCTCCAACGCCCCCAGCTACACCAAGGTCTTCGGGACCGAACTGATCAAGCACGCCCGGACCGACCCCTCGATCGTGGCCATCACCGCCGCCATGCCGACCGGCACGGGGCTCGACCTGTTCGGTCAGGCCTTCCCCGACCGGACGTTCGATGTCGGCATCGCCGAGCAGCACGCCGTCACCTTCGCCGCCGGTCTGGCCGCGGACGGGATGAAGCCGGTCTGCGCCATCTATTCGACCTTCCTTCAGCGCGGCTATGACCAGGTCGTCCACGACGTGGCCATCCAGTCCCTGCCGGTGCGCTTCGCCATGGACCGCGCAGGGCTCGTCGGCGCCGACGGCGCCACCCACGCGGGCAGTTTCGACATCGGCTTCATGGGGGCTCTGCCCGGCATGGTGTTGATGGCCGCCGCCGACGAGGCGGAACTTGCCGCCATGATCTCCACCTCTCTGGCCATCGACGACCGCCCCAGCGCCTTCCGCTATCCGCGCGGCGACGGCGTCGGCGTCGAGATTCCCGAGCTGGCCGCCCCGCTGGAGATCGGCAAGGGCCGCATCGTCCGCGAAGGCACGTCGGTCGCCATCCTGTCGCTGGGCACCCGCCTGCAGGAGTCGCTGAAAGCCGCCGACCTGCTGGCCGCGCGCGGCGTCTCGGCCACCGTCGCCGACGCCCGCTTCGCCAAGCCGCTGGACGCCGACATGATCCTGCGTCTGGCGCGCGAGCATGAATGCCTGATCACGGTGGAAGAGGGCGCCATGGGCGGCTTCGGCGCCTTCGTCCTGCAACTGCTGGCCGAGAAGGGCGCGCTGGATTCGGGCCTCAAGATCCGCACCCTGACCCTGCCCGACGTCTTCCAGGACCAGGACAAGCCCGAGATCATGTACGCCCAGGCCGGCCTCGACGCCGACCACATAGCCGCCACAGCCCTGACCGCCCTCGGCGTCGACGCCAGCCGGGCCGTGCGGGCTTAACTGATCTTCCTTCTCCCCTTGCGGAAGAAGGCGCTCAAGCAGCCAAAGGCGTTAGCGCTCCAAAGATCCTTCTCCCCTTGCGGGAGAAGGTGGCAGCCGGAGGCTGACGGATGAGGGGTCTCGCCGCGCGTTGAACTGAGGCCCGTGGCCGCCGTCGCGCAACCCCTCATCCGAGCCCTTCGGGCCCACCTTCTCCCGCAAGGGGAGAAGGGCAGGACATGCGCAACCCGCCCCGCCGATCCCCACGATTTCCCGGCGTTGCGCCTCGCCATCCCTCATCTGCTCGCCCCACCCTCAACCTGCCGCATCCTTCCCCTCGTCCCGTCGCAAGGGAGGGCTCGCTTGGCCGGCGAACCGAAGCGGCGGCGGGAGCGGAGAGAACGGGGGTCTTGTCGAACTGTTCGTCCTCCGTCGCGCGCGCCGGTCAAGGGAGCACCCAGCGGAAGGCGGCGACGGGGCGCGGGCGGTTCTCCATGCGACGTCTCACGACAGCGCATGACGTGGTCTCAAGCCGCGCGAACGCGCGTTGGACCACAAGAAGGACAGACGCCGCTGGGGCCTAGAGACGGGGCGTTCGACCCGTCCGCCA
>CAYWDO010000009.1:36744-39834 GCA_964456995.1 uncultured Brevundimonas sp. | reverse complement strand
GTGCGCGGCGAGGCCATGATCGCCGCCTATGGCGTCGAGGGCGGCGGCGTCTACGCCCTGTCGGCGGGCCTGCGCGACGCCATCGCGCGCGACGGTTCGGCTGAACTGACGCTGGACCTGCGGCCCGACCTCAGCCGCCCCGCCCTGACCCAGAAACTGTTGAAGCCGCGCGGCAAGGAGAGCCTGTCCAACTGGCTGCGCAAGATCGTCCACCTCGACCCCGCCGCCATCGCCCTGCTGCGTGAAGGCGGGCCTCTGCCGACCGAACCCGGCCCGCTGGCGGCGCGCATCAAGGGCGTGACCCTGACCCTGACCGGGGTGCAGGGCCTGTCCCGCGCCATCTCCTCGGCCGGGGGCGTGAGGCTGGACGCCGTTGACGAGCGGCTGATGCTGACGGCCCGCCCCGGCGTCTTCGTCGCGGGCGAGATGCTGGACTGGGAGGCGCCGACCGGCGGCTATCTGCTGCAGGCCTCGATGGCCTCCGGCGTGGCCGCGGCTGACGGCGCCGTCGATTGGCTCAAGGGGCGCTGATCCACCAAGGCGGGGGTCGACAGGGAGGGTGAGAGGGGGCAGCGTGTCGCCTCCCCTTTCGCAGATGTTCGAGTTCGCCCCATGCCGATGTCCCGTTCCGTCGCCGCGCTCGGCCTGATCGCCGCGCTGATGACCTCGACCTCGGCCCTGGCCCAGACGGCGCCAGGCCGCGTCGATCCGGCCCGGCTGAACGAGGCGACGCGGGTTCTGGCGTCCGACGAATTCGAGGGCCGCGCCCCGGTCACGCCGGGCGAGGACAGGACCATCGCCTGGCTGACGGAACAGTTTCAGGCTCTGGGGCTGGAGCCTGGCGGCCCAGACGGATCCTGGGTCCAGGTGGCCCAGGTCAGCCGCACCAAGCAGGACGGACCCGCCACCATCAGCGTGACCAGCAAGGGCCAGACCACGGCGCTGAACCGCGCCACCGACGTCATCGTCTCGTCCGACCGCCCGGTCAGCCGCATCACCCTGACCAACGCGCCCCTGGTCTTCGTCGGCTATGGCGTCGATGCGCCGGAGCGCGGCTGGGACGACTACAAGGACGTCGATCTGCGCGGCAAGATTATGCTGGTCCTGGTCAACGACCCCGACTTCGGCGCGCCGGAAGGCCATCCGGTGGCGGGCAAGTTCGACGGTCAGGCCATGACCTTCGCCGGACGCTGGACCTACAAGTTCCAGGAGGCGGCGGCGCAGGGCGCGGCGGGCGTTCTGGTCATCCACGACACGGCGGGGGCGGGCTACCCCTGGTCCACGCTGGAGAACTCCTCGACCGCGCCCAAGTTCGACATCGTGCGCGCCGACCCGGACAAGGAGCGCGTGGCGGCCCAGGGCTGGATCCAGGGCGCGGTGGCGGAAAAGCTGTTCCAGGACGCCGGCCTCGACTTCGCGGCGCTGAAGGAACAGGCGCGAACGCCCGACTTCCGCCCCGTGGCGCTCGACGGCGTGACCATGTCCCTCGACTTCGGCCAGACCGCTGACCGGGTCGAGACGCGCAACGTCATCGCCCGCCTGCCGGGCACGACGCACCCGGACGAGACGGTCATGTTCGGCGCCCACTGGGACGCCTATGGCCGCGCCACGCCCAAAAACGGCGACGACATCTATAACGGCGCCGTGGACAATGCGACCGGCGTGGCGGGCGTGCTGGAACTCGCCCGCCTGTTCGCCGAGGGGCCGCGCCCCGAACGCTCGACCGTCTTCGTCAGCTGGGCGGCTGAGGAGACAGGGCTGCTGGGGGCCGAATACTACGCCGCCAACCCGGTCTGGCCGCTGGAGACCACGGTGGCCAACATCAACATGGACAGCCTGCTCCCGGGGACCGAGATCGACCCGAACATCGTGGTCATCGGCGCGGGCAAGAATGATCTGGACGACCGGCTGGCCGTGCTGGCGGGCCGCGAAGGCCGCCGCCTGATCCCCGATCCGGCGCCCCAGGCCGGGGCCTTCTATCGCTCCGACCACTTCCCGCTGGCGAGGAAGGGCGTGCCCGCCCTGTTCGCCGCCGCCGGCTTCACCGGCCACAACGCCGCCAGCCGCGACTATGTCGCCAACCGCTATCATCAGCCTACGGACGAATGGACGCCGGAGTGGAAGATGGACGCCGCCGCGGCCGATGTGCAGCTGCTGTACGAGGTCGGTTCGGCCCTGGCCAATTCGCGCGACTGGCCGGCGTGGAAGCCCGGCGACGAGTTCGAGGCGGCGCGTCAGGCGTCCGCCGCCGCGCGCAAGCCGTGACCTTGGCCGACTGACGCGCTAGACCGCCCGCATGACCGACCTGCCTGAAATCCACGGCCTCTGCCCCGCTCGCTTCAACGCGGTGAAAGACGCCTTCGCCGCCAACTTCGTTGAGGCGCCCGAGGGGCTGAACGAACTGGCGGCGCGCTTTTCCGTCACGATCGACGGCGAAGTATTGCTGGACCTATGGGCCGGGTCGGCCGACCTGGCGGGGAGCAAGCCCTTCGCCGAGGAGACCCTGGTTCCGGTGTTCTCGACCGGCAAGGCGGTGATGGCCCTGATGATCGCGCGCTGCGTGGACAAGGGCCTGCTGTCCTATGAGGACCGGGTCGCCGACCACTGGCCGGCCTTTGGGGCTGAGGGCAAGGCGCAACTGACCGTCGGCCAGTTGATGAGCCACCAGTCCGGTCTGCCGGGCTTTTCCGAGGGGGTCGAGCCGGCCATCTGGTTCGATCGTCAGGCCGTGCTGGACCGGTTGGCGGCCCAGGCGCCGCTGTGGGCGCCGGGCACGGCCTCAGGCTACCACCCCATCACCATCGGCTATCTGGCGGGCGAACTGTTCCGCATCGTCGACGGGCGGAGCATGGGGACGGCGCTACGCGAGGACTTCGCGGCCCCCTTTGATCTGGACCTGTGGATCGGCCTGCCCGAGGCCGAGCACGGCCGCGTGGCCCAGATGAGGAAGCCGACCGCCGCGCCGGACCTGGGCCCCATCGACGCGATCAAGAAGGCCGCCTTCCTCGACCGGGGCTCGGCGCCGGGCGGTCGCGGCTCGACCGAATGGCGGATGGCGGAAATCCCTTCGGCCAACCTGCACGGCACGGC
>CAYWDO010000009.1:32716-36644 GCA_964456995.1 uncultured Brevundimonas sp. | reverse complement strand
TCAGCCGTCGGCGCCCCAGGCCAGTTGGTCGTGGACGATGCGCCAGCCGTCGGGCGTGCGGCGCAGGACGCGGGTGAACAGGCCGCGCGAGGTCCGGGCCTCGCGGCGCACCACGACCCGGCCGGAGACCACCGTGGTGTTGACGTCGAACTGCAGGGTCTCGAACCACTCATAGGTCATCTGGCCCAGGCCGCCGGGCTGGGCGGCGCGGGCCGTGAGCGCCGCGCGCACGGCGTCCGGCCCCTTCAATGGCGTGTCGCCGAGGAAGACCAGCAGCGGCTCGTCGGCGACGTATGTGGCCATCACCGCCTCGACATCGCCCGAAGACCAGGCCTCGGCGGCGGCGTCCAGCGTATTGGTGACGGCGTCGAAGGTCTCGGCCGTGGTGGGGACGACAACCGGCGGTGTCGAGGCGCCGGGCGCCTCGATCCTGGCGGTGCGGATGACTTCATCGCCGCCAACAGTCTGGGCGCAGGCGGACGTACCCGTCGCCAGGGCGAGGGTCAGGGCGAGGGCGGCGAGGGGACGGGCGCGGATCATCGCCCCTTCTAGGCTGGAACGGCCGCCGAGCTCAACGCAGGTTCAACGCGATCGGGGCGTGTCGTCGCCCAAGGCGGCCATGCGGTCCTCGGCCGGGTCGTCCAGCAGTCCCGGTTCAGGCGCGACGATGGTCTCGGCCGTGCGGCTGGACCGGCGCACCTTGAGCACCGCCCCGAGGGCGAAAACGGCCGCCCCCATCCAGATGAAGGCGAAGGAGGCGATGCGTAGGCCCCCCAGGGCCTCGCCCTGCATCGCGCCGATGAAGAAGACGATAGTGGGGGCGAGAAACTGCAGGAATCCCATGCTGGACAGGGGCATGCGTCGCGCCGCCCAGGCGAACAGAGCCAGAGGAATGACCGTGGCCGGGCCGGCGAACAGCAGCCAGAAGGTGGCGGCGGGGGTGGCGGTGAAATGACCCTGGCCCGTCGCCTCGATGAAGATGATCCAGGCCAGACCGGGCCCAGCCAGCAGCAGGCACTCCATGAAGAGGCCCGTCTGGGCGTCGACCGCGACGCGCTTGCGGATGATGCCGTAGCCGGCGAAGCTGAAGGCCAGCAGCAGCGACACCCAGGGCGCGTGGCCCAGGGCGATGGTCTGCAACACTACGCCGACGGCGGCCAGGCCGATGGCGGCGGCCCCGAAGCGGTCGATCCGTTCACGGAACAGCCAGGCGCCCGCCGCCATGTTGAGAAGGGGATTGAGATAATAGCCGAGCGAGGCGTCCAGGGTTCGCCCGTTGTTCACGGCGATGACATAGGTGGTCCAGTTGGTGGCGATCAGCACCGCCGACAGGGCCAGCCAGCCCAGAACCCTGGGTTGGCGGAAGACCGCGAGCACCTGGGTCCACTGACGCGCGATCAGGACCAGCAGCAGGGCCCACAGGACGCCCCAGACCGCGCGGTGGCCCATGATCTCCCAGGCGTCGACGCCTTGGCGCCCCATTTGCTGGAAGACCAGGGGGATAAAGCCCCACAGCAGATAGCAGCCCACCCCCGCCATCAGGGCGGCGCGGGCTTCGGATGCGGGGGAGGCGGGAGACGCGGTCACGGCGGACCTTTCGGCCTCCGCCGCGCCCAAACGCGACGGAGACTTGGAGAGGATAGAACGGGCCTCAAGCAGCCCCGCGCCGCGCGCGGGCGTTAGGCCCTCTTCGACTTAAACAGTGAGCGTGCGATAGCCGCTCGACGGGGTGATGACGCCGGTTTCGTCCAGCAGCTGGGCGATCTGCACGGCGTTCAGCGCCGCGCCCTTGCGCAGGTTGTCGGACACGACCCAGAAGGACAGGCCGTTCTCGACCGTCGGGTCCTTGCGGATGCGGCTGACGAAGACGGCATGGTCGCCGGCGGCGTCGACGGGGGTGATGTAGCCGTCGTGCTCCAGCTTATCGATGACCATGACGCCGGGCGCCTCGCGCAGGATTTCGCGGGCCTCGTCCGGCTCGATCGGACGATCGAACTCGACCGTCACGGCTTCGGAGTGGCCCACGAAGACCGGCACGCGCACGCAGGTCACGGTCAGCTTGATCGAGGGGTCGAGCATCTTGTGGGTCTCGTCCCACATCTTGGCTTCCTCGTCGGTGTAGCCGTCGTCGCGGAAGGAGCCGATGTAGGGGATGACGTTGAAGGCGATCTGCTTGGGGAACTTCTTGGGCGTGGCGTCGCCCAGGCCGTAGATGGCCTTGGTCTGGTTCCACAGCTCGTCCATGCCTTCCTTGCCGGCGCCCGACACGGATTGATAAGTCGAGACGACGACGCGCTTGATCCTGGCGGCGTCATGCAGGGGCTTCAGCGCCACGACCAGCTGGGCGGTCGAGCAGTTGGGGTTGGCGACGATGTTCTTCTTGCGCGCCAGCTTGACCGCGTCGGGATTCACCTCCGGCACGATCAGCGGCACGTCGGGGTCCATGCGGAAGGCCGAGGAGTTGTCGATGACGATGGGACCGGCCTTGCCGATCTTCTCCGACCATTCCTTTGACACCTTGCCGCCGGCGCTCATCAGAACGACATCGACGGTGGAGAAGTCGAACTGCTCCAGGTCCTCGCACTTCAGCGTCTTGTCGCCGAAGGAAACCTCCACGCCCTTGGATTTGCGTGAGGCGATCGCGTGCATTTTCTCGACGGGGAAGTTCAGTTCCTCGATGATGTTCATCATTTCGCGACCGACATTGCCGGTGGCGCCAACGACGGCGACGCGATAGCCCATGACTGAATTATCCTTGTAGGGGCGCTGGGGAGAAAAGCGGTTCTGCATTTGGGTCTTTCGCAAGCGCGAAGCAACCAGTTTTCACCAAATTCCTGCTTCAAGGGGCATGAAGCGCCCTCGCCTTTCCTGATCGGCGCTGTGGGACTATGCCGCTGACCATGACCTCCCGTATCCGTAACGCCTACGACATCCGCGTCGAAGAGGGCGTCATCGCCCCCGATCCGCAACAGCTGGAGCTGCTGGCCGCGCTGGAGCGGCTGGAGGCGGATCTGGCGAAGAAGGGCCTGTTCGGCCGCCCGCCCGAGGTGAAGGGCATCTACATCTGGGGACCGCCGGGGCGCGGCAAGTCCATGCTGATGGACCTCTTCTACTCGGCCACGCCGGAACAGAAGAAGGTGCGCGCCCATTTCCACGCCTTCATGGCCCGCATCCACGATCTGGTGAAACAGTGGCGCGAGGGCGACGCCCGGACGCGCAAGGCCGTGTTCGGGACCCACAAGGGCGACGATCCCATTCCGCCGATTGCGAGCCTGATCGCCTCGGAGGCCCGGCTGCTGTGCTTTGACGAGCTGCAGGTCACCGACATCGCCGACGCCATGATCCTGGGCCGGCTGTTCGACGCCCTGTTCGAGAAGCGGGTGGTGCTGGCCATCACCTCGAACCGCGCGCCGGAGGACCTCTACAAGAACGGCATCAACCGCCAGCTCTTTACGCCCTTCATCGACATCCTGAGGGAGCGTTGCGAGGTGGTGGAGACGGCGGGGGCGCGCGACTTCCGTCTGGACCGCATGGCCGGAGCCCCGGTCTGGTTCGCGCCGCTGGATGAGGCGGCGCGGGCCGGGTTCGAAAGCCTGTGGTCGGACCTCAAGGGGGGCGAGCCCGAGGAGCCGGTCGCCCTGCCGGTGCTGGGCCGTCAGGTGCGGGTGCAGAGGACGGTGGGCAGCATGGCGCGGGCGAGCTTCGCCGAACTGTGCGGGACGCCGCTGGGACCGCAGGACTATCTGGCGATCGCCCGACGATTCCACACCCTTTTCCTGTCGGACGTGCCGACCCTGAGCCCCGCCAACCACCACGAGGCGCGGCGCCTGGTGACGCTGATCGACGCGCTTTACGAGGCCAAGACGCGGCTGGTGGTCCTGGCCGAGGCTGAACCCGAAGCCCTCTACGCCGAGGGGGTCGGCGCCTT
>CAYWDO010000009.1:21632-32616 GCA_964456995.1 uncultured Brevundimonas sp. | reverse complement strand
GAAAAAGGGCCGCACCCGAAGGTGCGGCCCTTTCCAATTCTAGAGGCCTAAGCGCTCAAGCAGCGAGGCTCCGCGAGCCGAGCGATAGCGCCCTTTCGCTGGCTTAAGCCAAGGAAGGCTCGATGTCCTTGCAGGCCTGGATCAGGCCGTTCACCGACTCGACCGACTTGGCGAACATGGCCTTTTCGTCGTCGTTGGTGGTGAACTCGACGATCTTCTCGACGCCGGCGGCGCCGATCAGGGCCGGAACGCCGACGTAGAGGTCGGACAGGCCGTATTCGCCCGACAGCCAGACGGCGCACGGCAGGACGCGCTTCTGATCCAGCAGGTAGGAGCGGGCCATGGCGATGGCCGATTCAGCCGGGGCGTAGAAGGCCGAGCCGGTCTTCAGCAGGGCCACGATCTCGCCGCCGCCCTTGCGGGTCCGCTCGACGATGGCGTCCAGTTCGGCCTGGCTCAGGAAGCCGGCGGCGACGGCGTCCGGCAGAGGCAGGCCGCCGACGGTCGAGTGGCGCACCATCGGCACCATGTCGTCACCGTGACCGCCCAGGGTCCAGGCGTTGATGTCCTGAACCGAGACGCCGGTCTTTTCAGCCAGGAAGTAGGCGAAGCGCGCCGAGTCCAGCACGCCGGCCATGCCGACGACCTTCTCCTTGGGCAGACCCGAGAACTTCTGCAGGGCCCAGACCATGGCGTCGAGCGGGTTGGTGATGCAGATGACGAAGGCGTTGGGGGCGTGTTGCTTGATGCCCTCGCCGACGGCCTTCATGACTTTCAGGTTGATGCCGATCAGGTCGTCGCGGCTCATGCCCGGCTTGCGCGGCACGCCGGCGGTGACGATGCAGACGTCGGCGCCCGCGATGTCGGCGTAGTCGTTGGCGCCCTTGAGCGACACGTCCTGACCGAAGACGGCCGAGGCCTCGGCGATGTCGAGGGCTTTGCCTTGCGGCGTGCCTTCAGCGATGTCGAACAGGATGACGTCGCCCAGCGCTTCGCGCGCAGCCACGTGGGCCAGGGTTCCGCCGATCATTCCGGCGCCGATAAGGGCGATCTTCGCGCGAGCCATAGAGGTCTCTCCAGTCGATGTTGCGTGTGCGAAACGGTACTCGATGGCGGGCGGTCTAGACCCGCAGCGGAGCGGGAGCAAGCGTCGGGCGTTGCGCCTTTCGTCGGCCCCTGCGAGGGTCGCCAGGTCCAGAGAGGCATCATGACCGCTGCGGAAGACGATCGACAGTATGAGGCGCGCGTCCTGGCCGAGGCCGAGGTCTGGCGTGAACGCCAGCTGCGCCGACCCGGCCTGTGGGACAAGACCACGCGGGCGACGCAGGACCGGATCAACAGGATCATCCCCGAGCGGGTCCACCAGGTCGTGACCTCCGGCGTCGAGATGACGACGCGGGGCATCATGACGGGCGCCGACTGGACGACGGCCAAGCCCTTGCTGCATGGCAGCCTGCGCAAGCGTGAAGAGCTGATCCAGACCCGCGTCGATTTCTATCGCACCACAGCCAGCGTCGAGGGCGGGGTGGCCGGGGCGGGCGGCTTCCTGCTGGCGGCGGCGGACTTTCCGGCCCTGCTGGCTATCAAGATCAAGCTGCTGGCCGAGATCGGCGCCCTGTACGGCCATTCGGGCAAGAGCCTGAGCGAGCGGCTCTTCCTGCTGCGTATCTTCCAGATGGCCTTTTCCAGCGCCCGGCATAGGCCCGAGGCCCTGGCGGCGCTGGAGGCGGCGGGCAAGGGCCTGCACCAGCCTGAGCGGATCGAGGACTTCGACTGGCGCAAGTTCCAGCTGGAGTACCGCGACTACATCGACCTGGCCAAGCTGGCCCAGCTGATCCCCGTCATCGGCGCGCCGGTCGGGGCCGTGGTCAACTGGCGGCTGACGACGCGGCTGGCGACAACGGCGATGAACGCCTATCGCCTGCGCTGGTTCGAGGACGAGCATCTGACATGACCGAGTTTACCGCAGACCCCGCCTTTGAGGCCGGGTCCGTCTTCGCCGCCGACTGGCCCCTGTGTCAGGTGCGCTTGCAGGACGACGCGCGTTTTCCCTGGCTCATCCTGCTGCCCCGCGTGGAGGGCGCGGTCGAGCTGGACGATCTGACGGCCGACCAGCGCGCAGTTCTGACCGAGGAGATGGTGCGGGCGGGCGAGGTGGTTCGCGCCCTGGGTCAGGCGGCCGGACGCCCTGTCGACAAGTTGAACACAGCGGCGCTCGGCAACGTCACCCGCCAGCTGCACGTCCATGTCGTGGGGCGGCGTCACGACGACGGCCTGTGGCCCGATCCGATCTGGGGCCGCCCCGGCGCCCGGCCTCTGTCGGCGGACGATAAAGACGCCCTGTTGCGAGCGATTCGCGCGGCCTGATCAGGAAAACGCGATCCGTGGCGCTTATCCGCGCCGGTTCGTTGACACCCGGCCTTTGCGGTCACTAAAGCCTATTGCACTGCAACCGGGCCTGTTTTTCCACAGGTTTTTTGAGAATCATTCGCATGTCGAACCTTCCCCAGGATGCGGGCGACCCGACTGGCCGCTACGTCCGCCATCCCAACGGCCACGTCGCGCCGATGTCGCCCTTTACCGACGTCTGGCGCTGGCACGTGACCATGACGGCCTCCATCCTGTTCCGGGTCACCATCGGCGCGGCCACGGTCGGCGCCGTCCTGCTGCTGGGCTGGGTCGCAGCGGTCGCATCGGGTCCCGAAGCCTACGCCAAGGTGCTGGCCTGCTCGGCCTCGCCGATCGGTCTGCTGGTCTGGTTCGGCCTGTCGCTGGTGCTGTTCTCCTTCCTGCTGAACGGGACGCGCCACCTGATCAACGACGCCGGCCAGGGCCTTGATCTGAAGTCCGCCAATCTGATGGCCAATATCGCGGTCTGGGGCCCCCTGGTCCTGGTCGTGCTGTTCTGGGTCGTCCTGTTCGCCGCCGGAAAGGTTTCGCTGTGAGCGCCGCCCCCAAGTTCAAGAACCATGTGAAGGTCTCCGAGCGTCACGGCGCCGGCGAATGGAAGATCGAGAAGCTGGCTTTGCTGGTCCTGATGCCGCTGGGCCTGTGGGTCCTGTGGTCGGGCTTCACCCTGGCCGGCGCCGGCTATGAGGCCGTGGTCGCCTGGTTCGGCAACGCCCTGAACACCGGCCTGCTGGCCGTGACGGCGATCGTCTTCTTCCTGTTCGCCAGCCTGGCCTGGAAGGTGATCATCGAGGACTACGTCCCCGCGCCCTCGACCCGGACGACCCTGATCAACCTGTCGAACCTGGTCTTCCTCGTGCTGGCCGCCGCCAGCATCTTCTTCATCGTGCGTGTGGCGATGGGCTCCGCCCCGCTGCCCGCCGGAGTCTGATCCCGTCATGGCTGCTTACGAGCTTATCGATCACGAATACGACGTCGTCGTCGTCGGCGCGGGCGGTTCGGGCCTGCGCGCGGCGCTTGGCGCCGCCCAGCAGGGCCTGAAGGTCGCCTGCGTCACCAAGGTTTTCCCCACACGTAGCCACACGGTCGCGGCCCAGGGCGGCATCTCCGCCTCGCTGGGCAATATGGGCGAGGACAGCTGGCAGTGGCACATGTACGACACCGTCAAGGGGTCGGACTGGCTGGGCGATCAGGACGCCATCGAATACCTGGTCCGTAACGCGCCCAAGGCCGTTTACGAGCTGGAACACTGGGGCGTGCCTTTCAGCCGCACCGAAGAAGGCAAGATCTACCAGCGCGCCTTCGGCGGCATGACCCGCAACTTCGGCGAAGGCCCGGTGCAGCGCACCTGCGCCGCCGCCGACCGCACCGGCCACGCCATCCTGCACACCCTGTACGGCCAGTCGGTTCGTCGCGAGGTCAAGTTCTTCGTCGAATACTTCGCCCTGGACCTGATCATGCAGGACGGCGCCTGCACCGGCGTCACCGCCCTGCAGCTCGACACCGGCCAGATGCACCAGTTCCGCGCCAAGATGGTGGTGCTGGCGACCGGCGGTTACGGCCGCGCCTACTTCTCGGCCACCTCGGCCCACACCTGCACCGGCGACGGCAACGCCATGGTGCTGCGCGCCGGCCTGCCGCTGCAGGACATGGAGTTCGTGCAGTTCCACCCCACCGGCATCTATGGCGCCGGTTGCCTCATCACCGAGGGCGCCCGCGGTGAAGGCGGCTATCTGACCAACTCGGAAGGCGAGCGCTTCATGGAGCGCTATGCGCCGACCGTGAAGGACCTGGCCCCGCGCGACATGGTCTCGCGCTCCATGACCATCGAAATCCGTGAAGGTCGCGGCGTGGGTCCGAACAAGGACCACATCTTCCTGCACCTGGACCACCTGGACCCGAAGATCCTGCACCAGCGCCTGCCGGGCATTTCGGAATCGGCCAAGATCTTCGCCGGCGTCGACGTGACCAAGGAGCCGATCCCGGTCCTGCCGACGGTCCACTACAACATGGGCGGCATCCCGACCAACTATCACGGCGAGGTGCTGACCCTGCGCGACGGCAACCCCGACAGCGTGGTTCCGGGCCTGATGGCCGTGGGCGAGGCGGCCTGCGTCTCGGTGCACGGCGCCAACCGTCTGGGCTCCAACTCCCTGACCGACCTGGTGGTGTTCGGCCGCGCCGTCGGCCTGCGCTGCGGTGAAGTGGTGGACAAGGCCTCGGCCGTGCCCTCGGCTTCCAAGGCCCAGACCGACGAGCACCTGGCCCGCCTCGACCGCTTCCGCAACGCCTCGGGCTCGACCCCGACCGCCAAGCTGCGTCTCGAAATGCAGCGCGCCATGCAGTCGGACGCCGCCGTCTTCCGCACCGGCAAGACCCTGGACGAAGGCGTCGCCAAGCTGCGCCAGATCGACGCCGCCGGCGCCGACATCAAGACCACGGATCGCGGCCTGATCTGGAACACGGATCTGATGGAGACGCTGGAGTACGACAACCTGATCGCCCAGGCCCTGGTGACCATCGAAGGCGCCGCCAACCGCACGGAATCGCGCGGCGCCCACGCCCGCGAGGACTTCCCTGATCGCGACGACGTCAACTGGATGAAGCACACCCTGGCGTGGAAGCGTCCCGGCGAAGGCGTCCAGATCGACTACCGTCCGGTCCACAAATACACGATGTCCAAGGACATTGAGTACATCGAGCCCAAGGCTCGGGTTTACTAAGGGAGTCCCGCAGATGGTTCAGCTCAATCTCCCGCGCGGCTCCAAGCCCACGACCGGCAAGGTCCACAAGGCCCCGGCCGGCGCCAAGAACGTCAAGACCTACAAGGTCTATCGCTATGACCCGGAAACGGATTCCGATCCGCGCTGGGACAGCTTCGAGGTCTCGTCCGACGATCACGGCCCCATGCTTCTGGACGCCCTGATCCACATCAAGAACGAGATCGACCCGACCCTGTCCTTCCGTCGCTCGTGCCGTGAAGGCATCTGCGGTTCGTGCTCGATGAACATCGACGGTCGCAACACCCTGGCCTGCACCAAGGGCATGGACGAGTGCTCGTCACACAACATCACCATCGCCCCCCTGCCCCACCAGCCGGTGGTCAAGGACCTGGTGACGGACCTGTCGCTGTTCTACGCCCAGTACGACTCGATCCAGCCCTACCTCCAGTCGGATCAGCCGGACCCGGAGACCGAGCGCCTGCAGTCGCCCGCCGACCGCGAGAAGCTGGACGGCCTGTACGAGTGCATCCTGTGCGCCTGCTGCTCGACCTCCTGCCCCAGCTACTGGTGGAACCAGGAAGAGTACCTCGGCCCGGCGGCTCTGCTGCAGTCCTACCGCTGGATCTCGGACAGCCGCGACGACGCGACCCAGAAGCGCCTCGACGACCTTGAGGACCCCTTCAAGCTGTATCGCTGCCACACGATCATGAACTGCGCCCAGGTCTGCCCCAAGGGGCTGAACCCGGCCAAGGCGATCGCCGAGACCAAGAAGCTGATGGTCGCGCCGAGCCGCAAGCGCGCGGCGGCTTAAGGCTTCAAGCTTACCGACCCGAACAGCCCCCGGCGCCGACAGGCGCCGGGGGTTTTTCATGGCCTCCATACGCCCCGGGGCTTGCCTCCCGCGCGGCCTGGGCTAAGACGCCTGCATGGCCAAGATCACCTATATCGAGCACGACGGGACCGCGCACACGGTCGAGGTCAAGACCGGCCTTTCCGTCATGGAAGGCGCGATCCGCAACAACGTGCCGGGCATCGACGCCGACTGCGGCGGCGCCTGCGCCTGCGCCACCTGCCACGTCTATGTGGACGAAGCCTTCGCCGCCGAGACGGGCCGTCCTTCGGCCATGGAGGAGTCGATGCTCGACTTCGCCGAGAACGTCGAGCCGAACAGCCGCCTGTCCTGCCAGATCCGCGTCAGCGACGACCTGGACGGCCTGGTCGTGCGCCTGCCGCAAAGCCAGCACTGAGATGATCGACGCCCGGCTGCTGGACGCGGTCGGGGCCTTCATCAACGCCCATGCGCGACCCGGCCATGTCCCGTTGATCGGGATCGCCGGGGCGCAAGGCAGCGGCAAGACCACGCTGGCCCGCGCCGCCGCCGAACGTTGGGGCGCCGCGCATCTGTCCCTGGACGACGTCTATCTGACCAAGGCCGAGCGGACAGCCAAGGGCAGGGCGGTCCATCCCCTGTTCGCCGTGCGCGGTCCGCCGGGGACGCACGACCTGGGGCTGCTGGAAGCAAGCGTGGCCGCTCTGCGCGCCGCCGGCGCCGACAGCCGCACAGCGCTTCCCGCCTTCGACAAACTTTCCGATGACCGCCGCCCTGAGACGCAATGGCCTGTGTTCACGGGCCGCCCGTCGGCGGTGCTGGTCGATGGCTGGTGTCTGGGGGCGACAGCGCAGGGCGAGGCGGAACTGGTTGAGCCGATCAACGCCCTGGAGCGCGAGCAGGACGGGCAGGGGATCTGGCGCCGCGCCGTCAACGCCGAACAGGGCGGTTCCTATGCCCAAGCCTTCGCTGAATTTGACGCGATACTGTTCCTGAAGGCGCCTAGCTTCGACGCCGTGCTGGACTGGCGCTGCGAACAGGAGGCGGGGCTGATGGGTCTGCCGCCCGCCGATCTCCCGGATGAACGCCGGGCCGAACTGGTCGTCTTCATCCAGGCCTTCGAGCGGATCACCCGGCATATGCTGGCGGGCGGCACGCGAGCCGAGGTGACGATCGTGCTGGATAAGGATAGGCGGCCTTCTGTTCGGCAGCGGGCATAGAAAAAGGGCGGGACCTCTCGGTCCCGCCCTTCCTTGGTTCTAGCCTTGGTGGGCTTGGACTTAGAAGTCCATGCCGCCCATTCCGCCCATTCCGCCCATGTCGGGGGCGCCGGCGCCGCCCTTCTTGGGAGCGTCAGCGATGGCGGCTTCCGTCGTGATCATGATGCCGGCGACCGAGGCGGCCGACTTCAGAGCCGAACGGACGACCTTGGCCGGATCGATCACGCCCATCTGGACGAGGTCGCCGTACTCTTCGGTCTGGGCGTTGAAGCCGAACGAAGCGTCGCTCGAGTCCATGACCTTGCCGACCACGATCGAGCCTTCGACGCCCGAGTTTTCCGAGATCTGACGGATCGGAGCCTGCAGGGCGCGACGGACGATGGCGATGCCGGCGTTCTGATCGGCGTTGGCGCCCTTCAGATCGATCAGCTTCTTGGAGGCTTGCAGCAGGGCCACGCCGCCGCCCGGGACGATGCCTTCATCGGCAGCGGCGCGGGTCGCGTTCAGGGCGTCGTCGACGCGGTCCTTCTTTTCCTTCACTTCGACTTCGGTCGAGCCGCCGACGCGCAGGACGGCGACGCCGCCGGCCAGCTTGGCCAGACGCTCTTGCAGTTTTTCCTTGTCGTAGTCCGAGGTGGTGTCCTCGATCTGACGCTTGATCTGCGAGACGCGGGCTTCGATGCCCTCTTTCTCGCCGGCGCCTTCGACGATGGTGGTGTCGTCCTTGGTGATCGTGACCTTCTTGGCCTTGCCGAGCATGTCGAGCGTGACGGTCTCAAGCTTGATGCCCAGGTCTTCCGAGATGACCTGGCCGCCGGTCAGGATGGCGAGGTCTTCCAGCATGGCCTTGCGGCGGTCGCCGAAGCCCGGAGCCTTGACGGCGGCGACGCGCAGGCCGCCACGCAGCTTGTTGACCACCAGGGTGGCCAGGGCTTCGCCTTCGATGTCCTCGGCGATGATCAGCAGGGGACGGCCCGACTGAACCACGGCTTCCAGCACCGGCAGCATGGGCTGCAGCGAGGTCAGCTTCTTCTCGTGGAGCAGGATGAGGGGCTCTTCGAGGGCGACCTCCATCTTGTCCGCGTTGGTGATGAAGTAGGGCGACAGGTAGCCGCGGTCGAACTGCATGCCTTCGACGATGTCGACGGTGGTTTCAGCCGTCTTGGCTTCTTCGACCGTGATGACGCCTTCGTTGCCGACCTTGGCCATGGCCAGGGCGATCAGCTCGCCGATTTCAGCGTCGCCGTTGGCCGAGATGGTGCCGACCTGGGCGATTTCCGAGTTGTTCGAGACGGGCTTGGAGATGGCCTTGACCTCGTCCAGGGCCACGCCGACGGCCAGATCGATGCCGCGCTTCAGGTCCATCGGGTTCATGCCGGCGGCGACGGCCTTGAGGCCCTCTTGCACGATGGCCTGAGCCAGGACGGTGGCGGTGGTGGTGCCGTCGCCCGCGTTGTCGTTCGCCTTGGAGGCGACTTCGCGGATCATCTGGGCGCCCATGTTCTCGAAGGCGTCTTCCAGCTCGATCTCTTTGGCGACGGTGACGCCGTCCTTGGTCGAGCGCGGGGCGCCGAACGACTTCTGGATCACGACGTTGCGGCCCTTGGGACCGAGCGTCACCTTGACGGCGTCAGCCAGGATGTTGACGCCGCGCAGCATCTTGTCGCGAGCATCGGTGTTGAATTTTACGATTTTAGCGGCCATGTGGCAGCTCCTATCTAACTGGTTTTAAAAGAGAGTCCGGAAACCCAGAGTGCTTACGAGAGCACGCCCAGGACGTCGGATTCCTTCATGATGATCAGGTCGTCGCCGTCGATCTTGACTTCCGTGCCCGACCACTTGCCGAACAGGATGCGGTCGCCGGCCTTCAGTTCCAGGGCGTTGACCTTGCCGGCTTCATCGCGAACGCCGGGGCCGACGGAGACGACTTCGCCTTCCTGGGGCTTTTCCTTGGCCGTGTCAGGGATGATGATCCCGCCCTTGGTCTTGGATTCTTCTTCAACGCGCTTGACCAGCACGCGGTCGCCGAGAGGACGAAACGCCATCTGATGATCTCCCAATAGGTGTCGATTTGAGCCTCGGAACCGGCAGCTTTGGCAGCCGCCCTCCCCGAGTGCTAACGCGACAGGAGTTAGGGTGAGGCTCTGCCACCGTCAAGGGCGCGGCCAAGGGATTCCGGCGGCGAAGATGACTTGAAAATGAACAAGGCTCCTTGGGGTCGTTCAGCGGGAGTCCTCTAGAAAGGGGACAACGGATCAACCGGCTTTCGAAAGGAGCCCGCCATGAAGACCATTTCCAAGATCGGCATCGGCGCCATCGCCCTGACGATGCTGGCGACCACCCCCGCCGCCGCCCAGAACTATCGCGACCGTGATCGCGACAACACCGGCCGTGACGCCGTGCTGGGCGCCGTCGTCGGCGGCGTCGCCGGCGCCATCATCGGCAACGGCGACGGACGCTATGTCGCGGGCGGCGCCTTGGCCGGCGCGGCTCTGGGCGCCACGGCGACCAACCGCGGCAGCGGCTGTGAATATTACCGCGGCGGCCGCTGCTATCGTAACCAGGGCCACTGGGAGCGCGACCACGGCATCAACAGCCGCGACGGCTACTACAACAACGGCCGCTATCAGGGCCGTGACCGCTACGACCGTCGCTATGACCGCCACGACAACCGTCGCGACTATCGCTACGACCGCCGCTGGTAGGCTCTGGCGCCTGAATGAAGAAAGGCCCGGCGGCGACGCCGGGCCTTTTCCACATCTGGACGTCTTACGCTAGCGCAGCAGCCGGGTCAGCAGGGCCGCGGTCGAGGGGTCGAGGTCGGGCGAGGGGGCGCCGGCCGCCACGTCCTTCAGCACGGCCTTGGCCAGGACCTTGCCCAGTTCCACGCCCCACTGGTCGAAGCTGTTGATGTCCCAGATGACGCCCTCGACGAAGGTCTTGTGCTCATAAAGCGCGATCAGGGCGCCGAGGGTCTGCGGCGTCAGGCGGTCCATCAGGATGGCGGTCGAGGGACGGTTGCCGGGGAAGGTCTTGTGCGGAGCCAGCCGGTCGGCCTCGGCGTCGGATGCGCCCGAGGCGATCAGTTCGGCATGAGCCTGCGCCTCGGTCTTGCCCTGCATCAGGGCCTGGCCCTGGGCCAGGGCGTTGGACCACAGCGGGCTTTCGGATGCGTTTCCATGGGTGGAGGCGACGATGACGAACTCGGCCGGGACCACCTGCGGCCCCTGGTGGATCTGCTGGAAGAAGGCGTGCTGGCCGTTGGTGCCGGGCTCGCCGAAGACGACGGGGCAGGTCGGACGACCGACGGGCGCGCCGTCGCGGCGCACCCGCTTGCCGTTCGATTCCATCTCCAGCTGCTGCAGGAAGGCGGGCAGACGACGCAGGGCGTGGGCGTAGGGGGCGACGGTGCGCGCCGGCCGGTGAAGGCCGTCGACATTGTAGATCTGGGCCAGGGCCAGCAGGACCGGGGCGTTGGCTTCCAGCGGGGCCTCCAGGAAGTGCCGGTCCAGTTCGGCGGCGCCGTCGAGGAAGCCCTGAAACACGTCCCAGCCCAGGCCGATGACGCAAGACAGGCTGACCGCCGACCACAGGGAATAGCGCCCGCCCACCCAATCCCGGAAGGCGAAGGTGCGACCGCAACCGAAGGCGGCGGCTTTTTCCGGCGCGGCGGTGACGCCGATGAAGTGCTTGGCCATGCCGTCGACGGGCAGGGCGGCGGCCAGCCAGGCGCGCGCGGCCTCGGCGTTGGCCAGGGTTTCCTGGGTGGTGAAGGTCTTGGAGACGACGACGACCAGGGTGGT
>CAYWDO010000009.1:12696-21532 GCA_964456995.1 uncultured Brevundimonas sp. | reverse complement strand
GCGCGCAGGGCGGGGTGCAGCACGGCGCGGCCCTCGGTGGCGTTGACGGCCTCGCCGCCGAACAGGGCGGCGCGACGGCCCTCGACCTCGGCGGCGCGAGCCAGGTCAAGCGCCGCCTCGAACCCGGCGCGGGTCCAGCTCTGCTTGGACAGGTCCAGATGCAGGCCGGCGGCGTCCACCGTCATGCGCGACAAACGGTCGGGATCGGCGGTGAACTGATCCAGGATGCGGGCGTCGGCGTCGCGGCGGGCGACGGCTTCCAGTTCGGTCCAGGCGGCGTGCGGCATCGGCGTCTCCCCGTTCAGCGTCCGGCCAGGGCCCGGCATGACGCTTGCAACCCTTCGTTTATGGCTCAGGCCTAGAAGAGTTCAATCAGCAGTCGGTCAACATGGGTTTCCATGCGGGAATTCCGACCCGGCTGCATCGTCAAATGGATGTCCCATGTCCTGTGGTCTCGCCCTCGCCGCCGCCCTGATGCTCAGCGATCCGTCCGTGGCCGCCGCCGCCGCCCAGCCGCCGGTCGCCGCCGACGCGCCCGTCTCAGTGGCGCATGAGCCCCTGTTCGCCGATCTGGTGACGCGCTCTGGCGCGCTGAAAGCCATCGTCGACGGCTGGATCGCCTCGGGCGCCGCCGACGGCGAAGGCTTCATGGCCGGTCCCGCCTTCACCGGCTTCAAGACCCAGGCGACCGACTTGGCCGCCCGCGACCTGCAAGGCCATCTGGTGCTGAAGGAGCGCGGCACCGACAACGATCTGAAATGCATTCTGCGCGGCATTTCCGAGGACATGCCCAAGAAGGTGGCCGCCGTCGAAGCCGCGCCGAACGCCGCCGAACGCAAGGTCGCGCTGGAAGAACTGGCCTATCTGCTGAACGACAACGTCGAGGTCATCACCTCGCCGCCTAAGCCGGCCGTCTGAAAGACGGCTGGCTTAGGCATTACTTTGGGGCCTATCGCCCTTCGGGCTACTTGAGGCCCGTTATACCCATCCGCTCATCCCCGCGGAGGCGGGGACCTAGTTCTTGGCCACGTTCCTGATCGTAGAAGGGCACGCAGCGTCGGGCGTCCTTCAGCTCTCGATCGTCTCCGGGTACTTGATGGCGCAGCCGTAGGGTTGGGCGAAGGCGGTCTGGACGGGCCGGCCGGCCTTGGCGTCGGCCAGGGCGGCGCGGACGAAGTTGTTGGCGCCGGCCAGGTCCTCGACCTTGTTCGTCGGCTTGTCGTCGATGCCGCCGACGAAGATCAGACGCCCCTCAGGATCGATGATACGCATGTCGGGCGTGGTCTTGGCGTCATAGCGCTTGCCGACCTCGCCGGTCGGATCGAGCAGCAGATGGGTAAAGGCGGCCTTGTGCTTGGCCTTCCAGGCGCGGGCCTCCTCGCCCTCGACATAGCCCTGCGTCGTGGGCGCCGAGGAGATGATGGTCAGCCAGACCACGCCGTCGGCGGTCGCTTCGCGTTGCAGGGCCTGCATGGCACCGGTGTAGTGCTTCTTCACATAGGGGCAGCCCTCGTTGGTCCACTCCAGCACCACGGTCTTGCCCTTGAAGTCGGCCAGCGAGCGCTGCGTCCCGTCGGCGTCGATCAGGGTGAAGGCCGGGGCCATGTCGCCAGGGCCGGCGACGGCGGGCGTGGCGGCCGCGGCTGGGGTCGCGGCCTTGTCCGGCGCGGCGGCGGGCTGCTGCTGGCAGGCGGCCAGAACCAGCAGAGAGGCGGAGGCGACGGTCAGTATGCGGAACATCGGGTGGTCTCCTTGAGGTCAGAGGCAGGTGAAAATCAGCGGGCGGCGTCCTTCAGAGCGCCGACGACGGTTCCTTCGGTCAGAAGCTGGGGCAGGATGCGGGGCTCGGACTGACCTGGCGTGTAGAGCAGATAGAGGGGCACGCCCGAGCGGCCGTGGCGTTGCAGTTCGGCGGTGATGGCGTCGTCGCGGCGGGTCCAGTCGCCGACCAGATAGACGGCGTTCGTCATCTGGATCGCCTCGGCGGTGCGCGGCGAGGACAGGGCCGCGCCCTCGTTGATCTTGCAGGTGACGCACCAGTCGGCGGTGAAGTTGACCAGGACCGGACGACCCTCGGCCAGGGCGGCCTGCACCGCCTGTTCCGACCAGGGTTGCGAGGCCAGATGGGCGGACGCGGCGGCGCGGTCGCTGGAGGCCGGCGCGGCGCGGGCGGCCAGGACGACGAGGCCGAACGCCGCGATCAGCGACAGGGCGGCGGCGACAGCGGCGACCCGACCCTTGCCGGGCGTGGCCTGAGACCGGCCGAACAGCCACAGGGCCAGGGCCAGCATCAGGCCGGCGCCGAACAGCAGGGCCAGGGCGTCGGCGGTCTGGCGGCCATAGACCCAGGCCAGCCACAGGGCGGCGCCGTACATGGGAAAGGCCAGAAGGTTCCTGAGCGTCTCCATCCACGGGCCGGGACGCGGCAGGAGGGCCAGAAGGCGCGGCGAGAGGCTGATCAGGACATAGGGCAGGGCCAGACCCAGCCCCAGCATCAGAAAGACCGCCAGCGCCATCGGCCAGGGCATCAGCAATGCGGCGCCGAGCGCAAAGGCCATGAAGGGGGCGGTGCAGGGCGCCGCCACGACCACTGCCAGAACCCCGGTGAAGAAGGCGCCCGCCGCGCCGGGCAGGCGCGACAGAGGGCCGGAGCCGGCGCCTTGCAGGCCGCCGCCGATATGGAAGACGCCCGACAGGTTCAACGCCACGGCCAGCATCAGCAGCGACAGGGCGGCGACCACACCGGGCGACTGCAACTGGAAGCCCCAGCCGAGCGCCTGACCGCCCGCACGCAGGGCCAGCAGGGCGCCCGCCAGAACGAGGAAGGTCGCCAGCACGCCTGCGAGGAAAGCGAGGCCGTCGCGGCGCGCCTCGGCGGGGTGATGGGCCGAACGGCTGAGCGCCGCCGCCTTCATCGCCAGAATGGGGAAGACGCAGGGCATGAGGTTGAGGATCAGCCCGCCGAGCAGGGCGAACAGGGCGGCCTGAATGAAGGCGAGCGGCGTCGTCGTGGCGGTGCTCGGAGCTTGCGCCGGCTCGCCGTCTCCGAGCGGGCCCTCGCCCGTGGCGCCGGGCAGGGCCGGGCCCTGATCGGCCGAAATCTCCCAGGCACCCAGGTCGGTGGAGAGGAGGCCGGCCACCGGAGGCTTCAATCCATTGGCGGACAGGCTGCGGCCTGGGGTCATGCTGACGGTCAGGCCTTGAGGTCCGCGCTGGCCGGTCTGGACGGCGGCGTGATCGATGATCCCGCCTTCGAAGGGGAAGAAATAGGCCCATTTCGGCGCGGCGCCGGCCAGCGGTCCGCCGGTCGCCGTCAGGGTCAGCCGGCCGTCGGCGAAGACGGCGCGGGCGTCGATGCCGGCGGGGCGCGGGGCGGTCTGGACCAGGGTCTGGATCTTCTGGCCATGGCGCGGGTCCAGCGGCGCGGCGCCCTCCTGCACCCGCAGGTCGAGGCTGAGCGTCAGTTCGTCCGGCACGCACATCTGGTCGCTGCAGACCATGAACAGGGCCTCGGCGGTCAACCGCAGGGTCTGCCCAGGTCTGGCGTCGGCGGGCACCTCGATCGGCACGGGCAGGAGGACCTCGCCCTCGTAGCCATAGTTCATCAGGCTTTGCAGCCGCTGGCGGTGGGGCAGGGGCCAGACGATCTCGCCCGCGCTGACGCCGTTCGGCAGGGTCCAGTCCAGGGTGGTCGGGCCGCCGGAATCGCCGGGATTGCGCCAATAGGTGTGCCAGCCGGGTTGAATCTGCTGCCGGACCGCGACGACGGCGGTGGAGCCGGGGGCGGCCCAGGCGCTCATGGGGACCAGTTCGGCCTCGATCCGCTCGGTGCGCTGCGGTCCGGTCGAGGATGAGGCCGCGCCCGCCTTCAGCGCCTGATCCAGGGCGGACGGCGCAGAGGCCGCCGCCGAGACGGCGAAGGTCAGCCAGACGAGGAGGGCGGCGAGCAAGCGCAAGGGCAGGGGACCGGACGGTTAGGAAGTGGCCGTGACCTTAGCCGCCCGGCACGCTCACAGCCACCGTCCCGCGACCCCAGGCCGCAGGATCGTCCAGCGCGCCTCGCAAGCTCAGGTTTAGCGGGGCTTGGCTTCGATCAGGACTTCGGTGCGGCGGCGCATCGGGTCGTTGACCCCATGAACCTTGGCGCCGTCCGCGCCGCCGCCGGCGACCTCGAAGGCGGGGGCGGGCAGGCCGGCGCTGGCCAGGGCTTCGGCTACCGAGCGGGCGCGGCGCTCGGACAGGGATTGGTTCGCCGCTGCGGTGCCGCTGCGGGCGTCGGCCAGGCCCAGAACCTGGACCTTGGTGATGTCGCAGCCTTGAAGCTGGCTGGCGGTCAGGCTGATGGCCTCGCGCGCGGCGGTGGTCAGTCGCGCCTGATCCTGATCGAAATAGACCTCGAACCGCGTGGCGGCGCAGGCCGCGGGATTGGTCACCAGATCGCTGCGCTGCTTGTAGACGCCGGGCGCGGCGCAACCCGCCAGCAGGGCCAGGGTCAGTCCGGCGACAGCGACCGGGAGGATCGTTTTCATGGCGTCAGCCCCTTGGAACACGCCCAGCCCCGGGCGCGGATACAACAAATGCAAAAAGGGCGGCCCGCACCAACGGGCCGCCCCTTGAACCTGACCCGAAAAACGCTCGGGCGCCAGTCGCTTAGTAGCGACGCTGGCCGTTCTCCCAGTAGCATTCGGTCTGGCGGTTATCGTAGCAATAGTAATAACGGCCCTGGTTGTCGCGATAGCGCTGCTGGTTATTGCGGTCCGAGTTGGAGCCGCGGATCGCGCCCGCTGCGCCGCCGGCGAGGGCGCCGATGGCTGCACCCGTCGCAGCGTTGCCGCCGCCGACATTGTTGCCGATGATGGCGCCGGCTACGGCGCCGAGGCCGGCGCCGATGGCGCCTTGGCGTACGGTCTCGTTGTTGTTGCCGCCGCCATAGTACGGGTCACTGGCGCAGGCGGTGACCAGAAGGCCGGCGCCGGCGATGGCGATAATCGCCTTGTTCATGGATCTGTCCTTCATCCCGAGGGGGCTCCCCTGAAGTCCGAAGAACGCAGGGCGACGGTTGCGGTTCCGGCGCTCAGGCCACAAGCTTCACATTATTTCGTTCGATAGGCCGGATTCGACGGAACCGGGCCGTGAAATGAGGCGTTCGGCGCCCATGACTGACGCCCTCGCGCCTGCACCCTCCCCAGAAACGCCCCGTCTTACGCCGCATGCGCCGATGAACAGGGTGATCATACTGGTCAATCCCCTGTCGGGCGGGGTGGGCCCCCAAGCCGCCGAAGAGGCCGAAGCTATCCTGTCGGTCTACGACCTCGAGGCGACGGTGGTCACGCTGGAGGGCGTGAAAATTCCGGATCAGATCGCCGAGGCGCTGGACGCCAGGCCCGACGTCCTGTTCGTTTTGGCCGGCGACGGCACGGCGCGATCCGTGGCGACGCGAGCCGGGCCGAAAGGTCCCCTGATCGCGCCCCTGCCGGGCGGCACCATGAACATGTTGCCCAAGGCGCTGTACGGCACCGGCGACTGGAAGCTGGCCCTGCGCCGGGCCCTGGAAGAGGGCGCCCCGCAGGCGGTGTCCGGCGGGGTGATCGAGGGTGAGGCCTTCTATTGCGCCGCCATCCTGGGCGCACCCGCCCTGTGGGCCCCGGCACGCGAGGCGATGCGGACCGGCAAGTTGAAGTTGGCCTGGATGCATGGACGTCGCGCGCTGAGACGCGCCTTCAGCGGCCACATCCGTTTCAGCCTGGATGGCGGCGCCAAACGCCGGGCCGAGGCCCTGGTGCTGATCAGCCCCATGATCTCCAAGGCCATGGACGAGCCGGTCGGCCTGGAGGCGGCCGCCATGACCACGTCCGACGCCGCCCAGGCCTTTCGTCTGGCCGCCCACGCCCTGTTCGACGACTGGCGGCATGACGCCAGCGTCACGACGCAACCGGCGCGTCGGATCACAGTCTGGGCGCGGTCGAAAATTCCGGCGGTGATCGACGGCGAGCCCATGCTTCTGGGCCGGGAAGCGAGCATCCGCTTTCTGCCGCGCGCCTTCATGGCGCTGGCCCCCCTACCGCCGGCGGCGGAGGACAGCGTCTGATGGGGCGGGTGCTCCAGTTTTCGGACGTGCATTTCGGATGCGAACACGTTCACGCCGTCGCGGCGGCGCTCGACTACGCCCATGCCGTTCCGCATGACTTGGTCCTGATCACCGGCGACATCACTCAGCAGGGGTTTCCCAAGGAGTTCCAGGCGGCAGGCGAATGGATTCGCGCCATGCCGCAGCCGGTCTTTGTCACGGTCGGCAATCACGACGTGCCCTATTGGGATGTCATGGCCCGTCTCTTCTGGCCATGGCGGGCTTTCGAACAGGCCACGGGCCACCCGGCCCACGATCATGAGTTCAAGCGCGATGGACTGATGGTGCGCGGCGTGACCACGGCGCGCGGCTGGCAGGCGCGGACCAACTGGTCGAAAGGTGTGATTGACCTGGACCAGACCCGGCGTGCGGCTGAGGCCCTGCGCAATGCGCCGATCGGGGCGCTGCGAATTCTGGCCTGCCATCATCCCCTGATCGAGATGATCGGCACGCCCATGACTGGCGACGTCAAGCGCGGCGACAAGGCGGCGCTGATCTTCGCCGAGGCCGGGGTGGATCTGATCACCACGGGGCATGTTCATGTGCCGTTCGCGATCGGCATCGATCTGTCGGACCGCTGTTCCTATGCCATCGGCTGCGGGACCTTGTCGCATCGCGAGCGGGGCTCGCCACCCAGTTTCAACAGGATCGAATGGGACGCGGACGAGATCGTGGTGACGGCGGTGGTCTGGACCGGGAAAGGCTTTGAGGACCATCAGGTCTGGCGTCTGCCGCGCCGCCAAGACACACGGCGCACCGAAACCGCCCCGGACCCCTCGGCCCCCGGCGAGATGGAGGCGGCAGACGCCTGAAGTCTCGAAATGACGGCGAACAGACCAAGAAAAAGCCCCGGCGATACGCCGGGGCTTCTTTATTTCAGCCGTAACGGACTGCGCTAGATGCGCGGTCCGCGTCCGCGCATTCCGCCGACAACCAGCGAAACCACAAACAGAATAACGGCGATGATGGCGATGAATTTCGCGATCTCGAACGACATGCCCGAGATGCCGCCGAAGCCGAGAACGGCGGCGACCAGTGCGATGATAAAGAAAATGATGGCCCAGCGAAGCATGGACGACCCTCCGAAGCGTTGTTGAAACGAGAGCAAGACTTCGACACCTCCCGTCGATCATCCCGCCTGCTTCAATAACGCCCCGGAGGCTTAGCCGTTCCGTGCCTCAACGCCGGCGAGGATGGCTTTTTTCAGTAAAGGCCGCAGCGACCATGGTCGCCAGCGCCGGATTGCGCAGGAAGATCCAGCCGCCGGCCAGGGCTGCGACGGTGCCCAGCACCGGCCGTTGCTTGAACAGGTGGAAGGCGCGCATGCCCAGACCCTCTGGCTCCTGGTCCTCATCGTCATCTTCCCCCTGCGCGCGACGCACAAAGATCAGAACGATAATCAGGGCGATGACGGCGAAGAGGGCCGAGGTAATCGCCGCCGCCGCCAAGGGCGGGACGACCAGCGCCAACAGATAATAGACCGTAGCCCCGAGCGCGACCATGGCGACGAAGCCTGCGCCCGCCGCGACAAAGGTCGCGACGGCGCGATTGACGAGCCCCCGCCCGAACATCAGCGGCGACGACCGGCGAGCAGCAGGCCGAGCACGACGCCGACGCCCAGGGCGATGGCGGTGGACTGCACCGGGCGTTCCTGCACGCGCTCGACGACGTAGCGCTGGGCTTCCTCGAAACGCTCGGCGGCGTCGTCATAATATTCGCGGCCGCGCACGCGGGCGCCGTCGTAATAGCCGCGCGCCTTTTCGCGCAGTTCCTCGCCCTGCTCGCGCAGGCGGGCTTCGGCTTCGGAAGCCTTTTCCTTCAGGCGCTGCGTTTCTTCGCGCGCGCCGGTCTTCAGATCCTCCTTGAGGGTCTTCAGGTCGTTCTTGATGTCTTCCCGAGCCTTGGTGGTGGCCATGATGCGCGCTCCGATGGATTTGTAAGCTTGACGGTTAAATAGAGAACCCCTGCCCCGAACGCCACACCGACGACCAAGGTTCCTGCAATGCAGCAAGCCAAGGTCTCGTATGCAAGGTCTGGCCCCGCCGCCTTCTGGCGTCGTGGGGGGCGTCGTCATACAGTAACGCCATGACCCAATGGCTGTTCCCACCCGCTCCGACGCCGTCCCTGCCCATTCTCGGCGAGATGCGCCGTTTTCCGGTGCGCCGCATCCTGTGCGTCGGCCAGAACTACGCCGCCCACGCCCGCGAAATGGGGGCGGACCCGTCCAAGCCCGCGCCCTTCTTTTTCGCCAAGCCGGCCGACGCCCTGGTGGTGGACGGGGCCGACCCGACCTATCCGTCGGCGACCGCCAACCTGCATCATGAGGTGGAACTGGTCGTCGCCGTGGGCGAGGGCGGGGCCGTCGCCGGCTGGGCCGTCGGCGTCGATCTGACGCGGCGGGATCTGCAAGCGGAAGCCAAGGCCAAGGGGCGACCGTGGGAGGCGGGCAAGGCGTTTGACCAGTCGGCGCCGTGCGGCGCCCTGACGCTGGGCGCCCTGCCGGACGCGAAGGCGAAGATCGAACTGACGGTCAACGGCGAGATGCGCCAGTCCGGCCGTCTGTCGGACATGATCTGGGACCCGGCAGGCATTCTGGCCAAGGCAAGCGAGCTGTGGAACCTGCAGCCGGGCGACCTCATCTTCACCGGCACGCCCGAGGGCGTGGGGCCTCTGGTTCCCGGCGATCGGGTCGAGGCCAGCATTGGGGGT
>CAYWDO010000009.1:0-12596 GCA_964456995.1 uncultured Brevundimonas sp. | reverse complement strand
CTCAATAATCTGCGGGTGCTGAAGGCGGTGCGCGATCTTGGCGCCGATCAGGGGGGCGTGGACGCCTGGGCCGGGCGCTGGATCAGCGACGGTTTCTCGGCGCTGGAGGCTCTGGTGGCGCGCCACGGCGAGGGCTGGTGCTTCGGCGGGGCGCCGACGCTGGCCGACTGCTACCTGATCCCGCAAATTTATTCGGCGCGGCGATTTAACCTCGATCTGACCCCGTTCCCTCGTCTGTTGGAGATTGAAACGCGGGCGGACCTGCATCCGGCCTTTGTTGCGGCGCATCCGGACAAACAACCAGACGGGCAACCGGACCCGGATTAAGCCTGTTCGTTCACCAACGACCTGAATTTCAGTCAATCTCCCTTAAGCTTTGGCGACGAAGGTGACGGCGTGAGATTCGCCGTCCCGCCCTCTCCTGCCGACCGGCTCGCCATCGCTGTGGTGACTGAGCCTGAACGGTCCCGACCGCTGCCTGCCGGGCAGCGGGAGGACGCCATGCGCCATCTGCTGCAGACGGCAGGCGACGCGGGCGTCGGTCTGGTCGCGACCCGGCCCGAGGGCGATGTCGAGCGTCTGCTGGGTCAGGCCTGGCCCTTCCCTTCGCCCTTCCGCGTCACCGTGCGCACCGTGCCTCTGGCCGACGGTCTGGATAGGGTCGAGGCCCGCGCCCGCCGGTCGCTGGAGCGTATGGGTCTGCCGCGCGGCGACGCCGTTCTGGTGCAGAACGCCGCTGATCTGGCCGGCGCCGAGGGCCGCGCCCTGTGGGCCCGTCTGACGGCGCTGAAGGAACGCGGCGTCTTTCGCAAGATCGGTTTCGTCGCCACGGTTGAGGACGGCCCGGCCCTGATCGCCCGCCGCTTCCAGCCCGACGTGGTGCAGGTCGCCTGCAACATTCTGGACCAGCGCGCCGCGCGCGGCGGGGTGATCGAGGCTCTGGCCGCCCAGGGCGTCGAGGTGCATCTGGCCTCGGTCTTCGCGCAAGGGTTGCTGTTCGCCAACCGCGAGAGCCTGCCGCCCGAACTGGCGGCGCATGGCATGGCCCTGTCGCGCACGCGTCGGCGTCTGGCCGAGGCGCGCGTCGATCCGATGCAGGCCGCGCTGGCCTATGCCCTGAACCTGCCCGGCGTGGCCTCGGTGATCGCCAGCGTGGCCTCGGCCGCCGAACTGCGCGCCATCGTCGCCGCCTCGCACGCGGCCAAGCCCGACATCGACTGGGACGCCCTGGCCCTCGACGAAGCCCCGGCCGCCGTCGCCTCGCGCGCTCGTCTGCGCATCAGCAACGCGGCCTGATCCACAGGCGTGAGGGGTTGGCGCCCCGCTCTGTGCATGACCGCCGCCGATCCCGCTTGAGACGAAGGGGGCGATCCGTCACCCTGACGGGCAATGAACGCGCCCCTCGCCCATCCCCCGCAAGCCGATCTGAAGTCTGATAGCGGCACCACGCCGGTCATGGCGCAATTCCTGGCGGCCAAGGCCGATCAGCCGGACGCCATCCTCTTCTTCCGCATGGGCGACTTCTACGAGCTCTTCTTCGACGACGCGGTGAAGGCGGCGGCGGCCCTGGGCATCACCCTGACCAAGCGCGGCAAGCATCAGGGCGAGGACATTCCCATGGCCGGGGTGCCGGTCCATGCGCTGGACGGCTATCTGGCGCGGCTGATCCGCATGGGCTTCAAGGTCGCCATCTGCGAGCAGTTGGAGGCCCCCGCCGAGGCCAAGAAGCGCGGTCACAAGGCGGTGGTGCATCGCGGGGTGGTGCGGGTGGTGACGCCCGGCACCCTGACCGAGGACAGCCTGCTGGACGCGCGCGGCGCCAACCGGCTGGCCGCCGTGGCGATCCGCAAGGGCCGGGCCGCCGTGGCCGTGGTCGAACTGTCGGCCGGCGCGGTGGACTCGGTGGCCTGCGACCTCGGCGATCTGGGTGCGGCCCTGGCGGCGTTCCGCCCGTCGGAGGTTCTGGTGCCCGACCGCCTGTTCTCGGACGAGACGCTGAAGGGGGCGCTGGACGGCTCCGGCGGCGTGGTTCAGGCCATGCCGCAGGCCCTGGCCGAGCCGGTCGGGGCGCGCGACCGGGTGCAGCGGCTCTATGGCGTCTCGGCGCTGGACGGCTTCGGCGCCTTCGAGGAGGCCGAGGTCTCTGCTCTGGGCCTGATCGCCGCCTATCTGGAGACCACCCAGGCCGGCAAGATTCCCGCCCTGGCCCCGCCGCGCCGTTCGGGCGAGAGCGGCTTTCTGGCCATCGACCCGGCCACGCGCCTGAGCCTCGAGATCGACCGGACGCAGCGGGGCGAGCGCGACGGAAGCCTGCTGCACTGCATCGACCGCAGCGTGACGTCGGGCGGGGCGCGGGCGCTGGCGGAACGCATCTCGCGGCCCTTGCGCGATCCGGCGGCGATCAACGCCGGTCTGGACGCGGTCGAATGGCTGTTGGAGCGCCGCGATCTGCGGCGCGATCTGCGCGATGGCCTGCGGTCCTCGGCCGATGTGGCGCGGGCGACGTCGCGGCTGGCGCTGGGGCGCGGCGGACCGCGCGACCTGGCGGCGATCCGTTCGGGGCTGACGACGGCGCAGGGGCTGGCCGGGCTGTTCGCCGCCTCGGCGCGCGATCCTCTGGCGGGGCCGCCGGCGCGGGTGCTGGCCTGTCTCAACCGGCTGACGCTGGACGCCGAGCTGTCGCACCTGCTGGCCGATCTGGGCGAGGGCCTGATCGAGGAGCCGCCGCATCTGGCGCGCGACGGCGGCTTCGTGAACCCCGGCCACAGGCCCGAACTGGACGCCGCCCGCACCCTGCGTGACGACAGCCGCCGCGTGGTCGCCGATCTGGAAGCCCGCGCCGTGGCCGAGAGCGGCGTAGCCTTCAAGGTGCGCCACAACGCCGTGCTGGGCTATTTCCTCGAAGCCTCGGCCAAGGCCGCCGAGGGCCTGCTGCGCGCCGGGCCCGACAGCCCCTTCATCCACCGTCAGACCCTGGCCAATCAGGTCCGGTTCACCACGGTCGAACTGTCGGAACTGGACGCCAAGATCAGCCAGGCCGGGCATCGCGCCCTGGCCATGGAGGGCGAGACCTTCGAGACCTGGCGGCGCGAGGTCGCGCGGCTGGCCTCCCTGTTGCAAGGCGTGGCCGAGGCCCTGGCCGAGCTGGACGCCCACGCCGCCCTGGCGGAATGGGCCGAGGAGGTCGGCGCGGTTCGTCCTGTCGTCGACGACAGCCTGTGCTTCGACGTCGAGGCTGGGCGTCATCCGGTGGTCGAGGCGGCGGTGACGGCGCAAGGCGACCCCTATACCCCGAACAACTGCCGATTGGCCGGGGATGGTCAGGGCGCGTCGCGACTGTCCATCGTGACGGGTCCCAACATGGCCGGTAAATCGACCTTCCTGCGTCAGAACGCCCTGCTGGTGGTGCTGGCCCAGGCCGGGGTCTTCGTGCCGGCGCGCGCCATGCGGCTGGGCGTCGTGGATCGGCTGTTCAGCCGGGTCGGGGCCGGCGACGATCTGGCGCGCGGCCGTTCGACCTTCATGATGGAGATGGTCGAGACCGCCGCCATCCTGACCCAGGCCACGCCGCACAGCTTTGTGGTGCTGGACGAAATCGGGCGCGGCACGGCGACCTATGACGGTCTGGCCATCGCCTGGGCCACCGCTGAGGCCCTGCACGACACCAATCGCGCCCGCACCCTGTTCGCCACGCACTATCATGAGCTGGCGCGGCTGGAGGAACGGCTGGACCACGTCTGCAACCTGTCGATGAAGGCGCGCGAGTGGAACGGCGATCTGGTCTTCCTGCACGAGGCGGCGCCCGGCGCGGCCGACCGCTCTTACGGGGTGCAGGTGGCCAAGCTGGCGGGGGTGCCGAGCAAGGTGGTCGGCCGCGCCCGCGAGGTGCTGGAGCGGCTGGAGAGCGAAAAGGCGGCGTCTGCGCGTCTGGACGACCTGCCCCTGTTCGCCGCAGCCGCCGAGCCACCCGCGCCGCCGATGACCTCGGCGCTGGACGAGGCGGTCGCCGCCATCGACCCCGATGAACTGACCCCGCGCGAGGCGCTGGAGGCGCTGTACCGGCTGAAAGCCTTGGGCAGACCTTAACGGGGCGATCCGTAATGGCCCGCATGGAGGGATTCCTGCGGCGTTAAGGGCGGATGCGGCATGGTGGAGGCTCTCAGTCCTGCTCGGACGTCATCCTCTTCCCGGGATTATCGCCATGGGCCTTCGCTCTTTATCTCTGGCTTCCAAGACGGTTTTGATGAGCGTCACCGCTCTCGCCGTCCTGACCATCGCCCTGCTCGCCGTCGGCGGATGGCTGATGCAGGCCGAGGGCGAACGGCGGGCCGCCGAGCGGCAGGAAACCAATATGCGCGTGGCCTGGGAAGTGCTGGCCCGCTATGGCTCGACCTATTCGGTGCAGGACGGCGCCCTGTTTGCGGGGCAGACGCGGCTGGACGGCAATTTCGCGCCGGTCGACCGCATCAAGACCCTGGTCGGCGGCACGGCGACGGTATTTCGCGGCGACATGCGGGTTTCGACCAATGTGACGAAGGCCGATGGCGCGCGCGCCGTCGGCACACCGCTGGCGCCCGGACCTGTCCATGACGCGGTGCTGGGGCGCGGCGAGCCCTATCGGGGCCGGGCCGACATTCTGGGCAAGCCCTATTTCGTCGCCTACGATCCCATCAAGGACAGCCGCGGCGTGGTGATTGGCGTTCTCTACGTGGGCGTGCCGGAGGCGGATTTTCTGGCTTCGGTGAAGGGGGCGCTGGCCTCCTTGCTGGCGGTGGGTCTCATGGCGGCCTTGATCGCGGGCGGCGTCTGTCTGGTGATTTCGCGCCGCATGTTCGCCCCACTTTCGGCCCTGTGCGATCGGCTGGAAGCCCTGCAAAAGGGGCAGGTCGAGGTTGACGCGCCCTGGGCGGCCCGCGGCGACGACATCGGTCAGATTTCGCGCGCGGTTCTGGCCTTCCGTGACGCCGCCGTTCAGAAGCGCGATGCCGAGGCTCAATCCCAGGCCATGCGCGCCGCCGCCGAGCAGGAGCGTCAGGCGGCCGCCGCGCAACAGGCGGCGATTGCGGCTGAGGACGCCGTGGTGGTGACCGCTCTGGGCGCAGGCCTCGCCGCCCTCGCAAAGGGCGATCTGGCGCATCGCATCGACGTCGCCTTCGCCCCGCGCAGTCGTCAGCTGAAAGAGGATTACAACGCCGCTCTGGTCGCCCTTTCCGGGACCATGTCCGAGATTGCGGCTTCGGCCGTGGCTGTGCGCCAGGGCGCCGCCCAGGCCAGCGACGCGGTCGATGATCTGTCGCGCCGCACCGAGCAGCAGGCCGCTTCATTGGAAGAGACGGCGGCGGCCCTGGATCAGATGACCACAGCCGTGCGGCGGACTGCGGAGGGCGCCCAAGGCGCGGCTGACATTACGGAAACCGCGCGCCAGGGAGCGGGCGAGCGCGAGACCATGGTCCGGCAGACGGCGACCGCGATGAATGAAATCAAGACCGCGTCGGGCCACATCAACGAGATCCTGGGCGTGATGGACGAAATCGCCTTCCAGACCAATCTTCTGGCCCTGAATGCAGGGGTCGAGGCGGCCCGCGCCGGCGACGCCGGTCGCGGCTTCGCCGTCGTGGCCTCGGAAGTGCGGGCCCTGGCCCAGCGTTCCGGCGACGCCGCGCGGGAGATCAAGACCCTGATTTCGGATTCGACAGGCAGCGTTGAGCGCGGCGCCCAACTGGCTGGTCGAACCGGCGACAGCCTGTCGGCCCTGGTGGCGCAGGTGGGCGAGATCGACAGCCTGGCCACGGAACTTGCGGCCTCGGCGCGTGAACAGGCGATCGGGCTGGAAGAAGTGAACACGGCCGTGAACCAGATGGATCAGATGACGCAGCACAACGCCGCCATGGTCGAGAAGTCCACGGCCGCCAATCGCGCGCTGGCCGAGCAGGCCGAGTTGCTGTCCGCCCTGATTGCGCGCTTCCGCCTGTCGGGACAGCCAGCGGTCGCCCTCGCCGCCTGACGTCCCGGCAAATCGGATCGGGGCCTTGTTCCCCCTCGTCGAGGGGGGCATGAAGACGCATGCGACCTCTGTCAGATCCTGAGGGTGACCTGTCCGATCCCCGGGGGCGGGCATGAGCCTTGACGAGCGCCTGACGACTGCGGCGGCGACGCCCGACGCACGCGTCGCCGTCACCGCGCTTCTGCGGGAGAGCTTCGCCATTGACCGCGCCCGCGTCGCCCGGCGGCTGGAGGGCGGGGTCGATGGAGCCGAGGCGGCCCGTCTCTATGCGGCGGCGGCGGATCGGATGCTGATCAGCCTGTGGCGGGTCGCGACGGAAGTCCTGCATCCTGCGCCGCAGGATCGGCTCAGCCTGCTGGCGGTCGGCGGCTACGGGCGGGGCGTGCTGGCGCCCTTTTCCGATCTGGACCTCTTGTTCCTGCGGCCCGGACAGGGGGCCAGCGTCCGCACGACGGCGGTGATCGAGTTCGTCCACTACGTTCTGTGGGACCTGGGTCTGAAGGTCGGTTCGGCCTCGCGTTCGGTCGGCGAGACGCTGGAGCTGGCCCGCGCTGACATGACGGTGCGCACCACCCTGCTGGAGGCGCGGGCGCTGGCAGGCGACGCGGCGCTTGGCGAAGGCCTGCTGAAGCGGTTTCGCGCCGAGGTGGCCAAGGCCGATCCGCGCCCCTTCATCGCCGCCAAGATGGAGGAGCGCGATGTTCGCCTGCAGAAGACCGGCGCCGTGCGTTATCGCGTCGAGCCCAACATCAAGGACGGCAAGGGCGGGCTGCGTGACCTGAACACCCTGTTCTGGATCGCCCGTTCGCTGGCGCCGGACAGCGAGCGCGGGCAGGCGGCGCTGGAAGGCCTGCTGAGCGCGCGCGAGCTGCGCAGCTTCCGCGAGGCGATCGGCTTTTTGTGGAAGGTGCGCATCCACCTGCATCTGGCGGCGGGCCGCGCGGAAGAGAAGCTGACCTTCGACTTCCAGCCCGAGATCGCCCGGCGCATGGGCTGGCGCGGGCGCGGCGACGAACTGGCGGTCGAGCGCTTCATGCGCCGCTATTTCCAGGTCGCGCGTGAGGTCGGCGCCCTGACCCGCGCCGTCTCGGCCCAGTTGGAGGCGCGCCAGCAGAAGAAGGCGCAAGGGTTGGCGCGGGGCCTGTCGCGGCTGATCCCGCGTCGGCGCGCCAAGCTGGCCTTCGACGGCCTGGCCATCGAGGGCGGGCGCCTCACGGTGACGGGCGGCTCGGTCTTCGCCCATGACCCGGCGCGGTTGCTGCTGCTGTTCGTCGAAGCGGACCGGCTGGATCTGGACCTGCACCCCGACGCCTTCGCCGCCGTGATCCGCGCCCTGCCTCTGGTGACGCCGGCCCTGCGGCGCGACCCGCGCGCGGCGGAGGCTTTTCTGACGGTGCTGGCCCATGGCCAGCGGCCCTATCGCGTCCTGTCGATCATGAACGAGACGGGATTGCTGGGACGTTTCCTGCCCGAATGGGGGCGGATCGTCGGCCAGACCCAGTTCAATATGTACCATGCCTATACGGTGGACGAGCACACCCTGCAGGCCGTGGGCGTCATCAACGACATCGCGCGCGGCAAGCTGGAGGCCGACCACCCGACCTCGACCATCATCATCCATCGCATCGCCGACATCGAGGTGCTGATGCTGGCCATGTTGCTGCACGACGTGGGCAAGGGCGGCGACCGCGGGCAGTTAGAGGATGGCGCTATCGCCGCGCGCCGGGCCTGTGAGCGGCTGGGCGTCGATCCGCGCCGGATCGAGCTGGTGGTCTGGCTGGTGCGCCATCACCTGCTGATGAGCGACTATGCACAGAAGCGCGACGTGTCCGACCCCTCGACGGTGCGGGCCTTTGCGGAAGCTGTAGGCGACCCGGAACGTCTGCGGATGCTGATGGTCCTGACCGTGGCCGACATCCGCGCCGTGGGGCCGGGGGTATGGAACGGCTGGAAGGGGCAGCTAATGCGGGCCCTGTTCGAGGCGACCGAGGCCCTGTTCAGGGGCGACGCCGTGACGCGCGAGAACCCGCTGATCGACCATCCGGCCCTGGTCGAGCGGGCCCGGCGCGGAGGGGCTGCGGTGGAGGCCCTGCCGCCAGAGACGGCGCTGGAATCCACGGCGCGGGTGGCGGTGGCGGCGACGGACCGACCCGGTCTGTTCGCCGATCTGGCGGCGACCCTGGCCAAGGCCGGGGCCGATGTCGTGGGCGCGCGTCTGGCCACCGCCGAGGACGGCACGGCGCTGGACGTGTTCGAGCTTCAGGACGGGGCGGGCGAGGCCTATGGCCAGCGCGAGCCGCGCCGGTTGGCCATCCTGGTCAAGGCGCTGGAGCGGGCGGCCCAGAAGGGGGCGCGGGCCTCGGCGGTCGAGACGCCGCGCGTCAGCGCCCGTCGCGCCGTGTTCGACGTGCGCCCGGTGGTGCGCATCGACGTCGAGGCCGGGACCAGCGCCGTCGTGGTCGAGGTTTCGGGCGCCGACCGGCCTGGCCTGCTGGCCGACCTGGCGCGGACGATTTCAGAGCATGGCTATTCCACCCGCTCGGCCCACGTCGCCAGCTTTGGCGAACGGGCGGTGGACGGCTTCTACATCACCGACGCCGACGGTCGTAAGCCGACCGATACGGCCCGGCTGGCGGCGCTGAAGACCGCGCTGATCGCGGTTCTGGACCGGGCGCCGCAGGGGCCGGCGGGGCGCCGCATCGTGCCGGTGCGCGCCAGCGTGCGAGACGTCTCCGATCTGGAAGGCGAGGTGGGGCGCAAGCCCGTATCCAGCGGGTCGCGGGCGCGCTAAGGCGATGGTCGGGCGAGCGCAGGAACAGCCGTGAACGACAAGACCGATCCCATCGAGCCGGCCGCTCCGGTTTCATCGGCGAATGCTACGGTGGAGCCGATTGTTCAGCCGCCAGCCGCCTCGACGACCGGGAAGGGCGGGGGCGTCATGCGCTCCTCGGCTATCTTCAGCGCCATGACCCTGCTTAGCCGTCTGGCCGGGTTTGCGCGCGACGTGGTGATCTCGGCGGCGCTGGGGGCCTCGGCGGGACCGGCGGCGGACGCCTACAACACCGCCCTGAACTTCCCCAACCTGTTCCGCCGCATCTTCGCCGAGGGGGCCTTCGCCGCCGCCTTCGTGCCGGCCTATGCCAAGACATTGAAGACCGAAGGGCAGGCTGTGGCCGATCAGGTCGCCACCGACGCCCTGGCCGCCGTCGCCGCCGTCACCGTGGTCCTGACCATCATCGCCCAACTGACCATGCCGTGGCTGATGACCGTCATCAACATCGGCTTCCTGGACGATCCGGCCCGGTTCAAGCTGGCCGTGATCCTGACCCAGATCACCATGCCCTACCTGCCCTGCATGGCCGTCGCGGCCTTGTTAAGCGGCGTGCTGAACGCGCGCGGGCGCTTCATCGTCTCGGGCGCCTATCCCATCCTGCTGAACCTGATCATGCTGGCCGCCGTCATCCCGGCCCAGGGGGATCAGATCGGCGCCGCCTACGCCGCCTCCTGGGCGGTGCTGGTCGCGGGCGTGGCCCAGGCGGGCCTGTGCTGGTGGGCGGCGCGAAAGGCCGGCGCCAATATTCGCCTGACCATGCCGAAACTGACCCCGGCGGTGAAGGCCATCATCATCACCGCCGTCCCCGCCGCCATCGGCAATAGGGCGACCCAGATCAACGTCTTCATCTCGGGCAACCTGTCCAGCTTCGTCGCGGGCGGGCGCACCTGGCTGGCCACGGCGGACCGGCTGTATCAGCTGCCGCTGGGTCTGGTCGGGGTGGCCATCGGCATCGCCCTGCTGCCCAAGCTGTCGGCGGCGGTGGCGTCCAAGGATCATGGCCAGCAGCAGGCCTCGATGGACGAGGCCGTGGCCCTGTCCATGGCCCTGACCCTGCCCGCAGCGGCGGCCCTGATGGCCATGCCCTATTTCCTGATCGACGCCCTGTTCACGCGCGGCGCGTTTCTGCAGGTCGACGCCGTCAACACGGCCCAGGCCCTGTTCCAGTTCGGTTGGGGCGTGCCGGCCTTCGTGCTGATCCGCATCCTGGCCCCGGCCTTCTTCGCGCGCGGCGACACGCGGCGGCCCATGGCCTTCGCCCTGGTCTCGGTGGCGGTGAACGCCGCTTTGGCCATCGGCCTGTTCAACCTCGGCATGGGCATAGCCGGGATCGCGGCGGCGGTGAGCGCAGCGGCCTGGACCAACGCCCTGCTGCTGGGCGCGACCCTGTGGCGGCGCGGCCATTACCGGCCCAGCCCGGCTGCGGCCTCGCGTCTGGTGCGCATCCTGCTGGCCAGCGTTGGTCTGGGTTTGGTGGTCGGCGTCGCCTCCTGGGCGCGGCCCATGCTGCAGGCCCCGGTCGAAGTCCTGCTGGGCGCGTTGGGCTCGGATCACGGCGCCAAGGAGTTGACCCTGCTGGTCGTCGTGGCGGCGGGCGGTTTGACCTATGTGGTCCTCGCCTTCGTCACCCGCGCGATTACCGTCGCCGAGATCAAGGGTCTGATCCGCAAGGCGCGGTAGTCGGGGCGGGGCGTCAACGCGGCTCAGACGACCGCTTCCCTGCCCCCGGCCAAGAGGGGCGCGCGACGAGGCGTGATCCTTCGCGGACGATGAGCTCCGCGCCAACCTCCGCAGTCGACAGAAGTTCGAGAGCGCGCTCCGTCTGGCCTTCCCCGCCGGTCTCGGTGGCAACGACGATGACCTGAAACCGTGACGCCTCTGCCGGGCGATCGAAGTCGCCTTTGGCGCGTCCCTCGTGCAAGGCTAGATCCATACGTCTGGGCGGGAGGTCCGGGCCGGGTCGGATAGATTTAAGCGTCACGACCGCGCTCGAAAGCGTCGAACTCGAGGTCCGGGCGTGGACTTTAGCGCCAGTCGGGCTCGGAGACAGTTCCAGCGTGAGGACGGGAGGGACGCCTTCCTGCCGGACAGAGGTTCGCTTGTGGAGCGTAAGGCAAAGCCGCTCCGTCGGCTGCGTCGGCCAAGCGAAGGCGCTATACGTGCCGTAGGCCAGAAGCGGAGCCGCGCGAGTCCGTCTTGACCGCGACGCCACAGGCACCGTGTGGGGCCAATAGGCGGCGCCGAGCCCACCGCTCGTCGCAGGCAGATCGTTGACGTCCTGCATTATGTTCCAGTCGCAGGGGCCGTCGCTATAGGCGACTGACAGTTGGACCAGATAGGGCCGCTCGGGCGCGGGCGGTCGCGTCGCGCAGCCGCCCATGAAGGTCGTCGCGAAGGCCAGGCTGATGCAAGCGGGAGCATATTTCATGAACCGACGCTATTCGTGCTTGCGGCGGCAGGTCAACCGCAGCGCCCGGCCCCCTGCCGCCTTGCCCTTCCCAGCCTGAACCGATAAGCGCGAGGGCATGGCTCTTTCGGAACATCCTTTCGCCGACGGGCGATGGCGCGGCTGACTGTTCACCGCCTGACCTCGCACGCCTGGGCGTGCGCCGAAATCCGCCTTCAAGCTTCCTGAGAAACACTCCCATGACTGACCAGACCCCCGTTTCTGACGTTCTGGCCCCCGTCGCTCCGGCCTACACCGGTCCGCGCCGCATCCTGTCCGGCATCCAGGCCTCCGGCGCCCTGCACCTGGGCAATTATCTGGGCGCGCTGAAGCGCTTCACCGAACTTCAGGACACGGGCGCGCCCCTGTTCGTCTTCGTCGCCGACATGCACGCCATCACCGTCTGGCAGGACCCCGAGAAGCTGACGGCCCAGACGCGCGAGATCGCGGCGGCCTATCTGGCCTCGGGTCTGGACCCGGCCAAGGCGACCATCTTCCCGCAGTCGGCGGTGCCGGCCCATGCCGAATTGGCCTGGATCTTCAACTGCGTCGCCCGCCTCGGCTGGCTGGACCGGATGACCCAGTTCAAGGAGAAGTCGGGCAAGCACAAGGAGCGCTCCAGCGTCGGCCTCTACACCTATCCGGTGCTGCAGGCGGCGGACATCCTGCTCTACAAGGCGACCGAGGTGCCGGTCGGCGAGGACCAGAAGCAGCATCTGGAACTGACCCGCGACATCGCCGCCAAGTTCAACAACGACTTCGGCGTGCCCGGCTTCTTCCCCCAGCCGGAGCCCCTGATCCAGGGGCCGGGCACGCGGGTCATGTCCTTGCGCGACGGCGCGGCCAAGATGAGCAAGTCCGATCCCTCGGACCTGTCGCGCATCAACCTGACCGACGACGCCGACACCATCGCCGCCAAGATCAAGAAGGCCAAGTCGGACATGGATGTCCTGCCGGACACGGTCGAGGGTCTGGACGGGCGGCCTGAGGCCAAGAACCTGGTGGCCATCTACGCCGCCCTGTCGGACACGACGCGCGAGGCCGTTCTGGCCGAGTTCGGCGGTCAGGGCTTCGGGTCGTTCAAGCCCAGGCTGGCGGAGCTGGCCGTTACGTCGATGGCCCCGGTCACGGCCGAGATGCGCCGCCTGATGGCCGACCCGGCCGAGATCGACCGCGCCCTGGCCGTCGGCGCCGAGCGCGCCCGCGAGGTGGCCCAGCCGGTGGTGGACGAGGTCAAGAAGATCGTCGGCTTCTGGCGGGGCTGAGGCCGTGAGCCACCCGCTCGACCGCCCGATCTGGAGCGCGCTGACGTC
>CAYWDO010000008.1:24979-41570 GCA_964456995.1 uncultured Brevundimonas sp. | reverse complement strand
ACGTATTCGACCGGCACGTTGTTGGCCCGGACCTTTTCGACCAGTTCGTCGCTCTCGACCTGAAGCACGCGCGGGTCGTTGGCGCCCTGGATCACCAGCAGGGGGCGGCGGATCTTGTCGGCGTGGAACAGGGGCGAGATGGCGCGGTGGCGCTCGGCGTCGACCGCCGGGTCGCCCATCTCGTCATACAGGGCCACGCGCTGCGCCCCCCACCAGGCGGGGATGGATTGCAGGGTCCGCACCCAGTTGGTCACGCCGAAGATGTCGATGCCGGCCTCGAACTTCTCGGGGTGGAAGGCCAGGGCCGCGGCGGTGATGTAGCCGCCGTAGGAGCCGCCCATGACCGCGACCTGATCGTCGGCCACCCAGTCCTGGGCCCGCAGCCAGTCGCCGCCGGCGACGATGTCGCGCAGGTCGGCCTCGCCGTGCTTCTTGTCGTCCATGTGGAAGAAGGTCTTGCCGTAGCCGGACGAGCCCCGGTTGTTGGCCCCCAGCACCGCATAGCCGTGATTGACCAGGTGCTGGACCATGGCCGAATAGCCGCGCCGCGTCTGGCCGCCCGGCCCGCCGTGGACCAGGACGACCGCCGGGGCAGGGTTGGCGGACGAGGCGCCCTTGGGCCGATAGAGGACCGCCGGGACCATGACCCCGCCTTCGCCCGGGTAGCGGACGATGGTCGCCTCGACCAGGTCGCTTTCCTTGATCGCCGGGTTCAGGGCCGAGGTCAGGCGCCGCGCCTGTCCGGTCGACAGGTCGGCGACGAAGACGTCGGCGGGCGAGGTGTCGGACACCACGGTGAAGGCGGCCAGATCGGCGCCGGGATCGAAGCGGACGCCGGTGATGTCGCCCTGGGGCAGGCCGGTCAGGCGGACGGGCGCGCGGGTCTGGGCATCCTCGATGGTCAGTTCGGTCGAGGCGTCGGCGTTAACGGCGGTGACCCGATAGCGGCCGTTGGGCGAGAACGAGACGTACATGACGTCCCAGTCAGCCTGGGTCGTGCGGTTGTGGGCCTTGTTGGCGATGTCATAGGCGTAGGCCTGGGCGAACTCGCCGTCCTGATTGCTGGTGTAGATCAGGGTCGCGCCGTTGGGACCGAAGCCGCTGACGTCATAGGCCACGTCGCCGGTGTGTTCCGAGATCAGGTAGGGCTCGCCGCCTGCCTGAAGATCAGCGAGATAGATGTCGGAGTTGGCGCTGGTGTGAGACTTGATCAGGGCGACCAGGCGACCGTCGCCTGATGCGGCCGTGACGTTGAGACCGGGGTTCTGGAACACCAGCTTCCGCTCATAAGTGGTCGCGTCATAGGCATAGACGTCGAAGGCCGAGGCGTCGCGTTCGTTGCTGGTCAGCCAGAAGGTCTGGCCGTCGTCGCTGAAGCCGACGAAGCCGGCCTTGAGCTTGTCGCCGGGCGTCAGGTCACGCAGCGTCCCATCGGTCTCGCGCACATAGATGTGGGTCAGCTCGTTGCCGCCCTGATCCGCCGCTACAAGGATGCGGCGGCCGTCGGGGAAGTAGCTCTGGGCGAAGGTGGCGTTGGTGGTCGAGGCGGTCAGGGGCACGGGATCGCCGCCCGCGACGGGCAGGGCGTAGGCGTTGAACACGCCGGTCTGATCCGACGAGATCAGGACGTGGCTGCGGCCCTCGGAGAAGGCCAGGCCGTCCGGGTTGGCCATCGAGAAGCTGGTCGTCTCGAAGAACTGGGCGGCGGTGTAGGGCGTGGCGGCGGTCGAGGCTGCCCGCGACGGCGGGGCGGGGGCCGTCTGGGCAAGGGCAGGGACGGCGGCGGCGAGCGCCAGAGCGGAAACCGTGCAGGCGAAGGAGCGCATTCTGAGCCTCGTGAGGAGCGTGATGTCCTGTTGAGGCGGCAGCATGGGCCGCTGGATGCGGTCTGTCGAAAGTTTAATGAGCGCGGTTCGGCGAAGTCAGGCCGCAGAGCCGCCTTTCAGGATCATCAGGGGGATGACGATGTCCTCTTCGTCGTCGAGGTGACGGATCAGGCCGGGGGCGGCGCGGTCCAGCACGTCGGCGAGGCGGTTCGCGTGGTCGGGGGCGTCGGGCGATGGCGCCGCGACGGCCTGATGGAAGGCGACGGCGGAATGGTAGAGGGCGTCCAGATGGGCGTGGATGGCGTCGTGGTCGCGGTCCAGCAGGTCGAGCCCCGTCTGAATGCGCGGCTCGATCAGGCGGAACTGCGGGAAATAGTGGCCGCTCTCGATCCGGTGGTGGCCGTCCAGATGCTGAAGAAAAGCCTGTAGCGTGGGGATCAGGGCGGCGTGCAGACCGCGCGGGTCCAGCGCGCCGGAGCGCCAGCGCGCGGCGGCGTCGGCCATGTGCGCCTGCTGGGCGCGGAATCCGCCGTGCATCTGCAGCCAGAAGGCGGCGGTTTCGGGCAGGGCCTCGGTCCAACGCTCACGCGGGAAGGCGTCGCGCAGATAGAGCAGGTCGTCAGGCAGGCCGGTGCGAACGCTCAAGGCCAGCGCGTCGATATGGTGATCAGGCGACAGCGGTGGTGCTCTGGATGAAGCCGCCGCCAAGGACGCGGTCCGTATCGGCGGGGTCATAGAGGGCGCAGGCCTGGCCGGGGGCGACGCCTTCTTCGCCTTGATCAAAGACGACCGAGATGACGCCGTCGTCGTCCATGGAGAGGCGGGCGGGCGAGGGCGGACGGGTCGAGCGGACGCGGGCCAGGACGGGGGCGCCGTCGCGGGCGGCTTCCTCGATCGTGGCCTGGTCGCCGAGCCAGTTGGTTTCTTCCAGCGTCAGGCTGGCGGTCAGCAGGGCTTCGCGCGGGCCGACGATGACGCGGCGGTTGTCGGGGTCGAGTTTGGTCACGAACAGGGGCTCGCCCACGGCGACGTTCAGGCCCCGGCGCTGGCCTATGGTGTAGTCGGTGATGCCGCCGTGCTGGCCCAGGACGCGACCGTCCATGTGGACGATCTCACCGGCCTCACGCCCTTGCGGACGCAGGCGGTCGATCAGGGTGCGATAGTCGCCCGACGGCACGAAGCAGATGTCCTGGCTGTCCGGCTTGGCGGCGATCTTCAGGCCCAGGGCGGCGGCGACGCCGCGCACCTGGGGCTTTTCCAGATCGGCCAGGGGGAAGCGCAGATAGTCGAGCTGTGCCTGGGTGGTGGCGAACAGGAAGTAGGACTGGTCGCGCGAATGATCGACGGCCTTCCTCATCTGCGAGCGGTTGCCGACGGCGGCGCGGCGGACGTAGTGGCCGGTGGCCATGGCCTCGGCGCCCAGGTCGCGGGCCACGTCCAGCAGGTCGCGGAACTTGACCGTCTGATTGCAGCGGATGCAGGGAACGGGGGTCTGGCCCTTCAGATAGGAGTCCGCGAACTGGTCGATCACGGCGTCCTTGAAGCGGCTTTCGTAGTCGAGGACGTAGTGGGGGATGCCGATCAGTTCGGCGGCCAGACGGGCGTCGTGGATGTCCTGACCCGCGCAGCAGGCGCCCTTCTTCTTCAGGGCAGCGCCGTGGTCGTAGAGCTGAAGGGTGACGCCGACCACGTCATAGCCGGCCTTGGCCAGCAGGGCGGCGACGACGGTGGAATCCACCCCGCCCGACATGGCTGCGACCACGCGCGCGCCGACCGGCAGGCCGACCGCCTGTCGCGCGCTCTCGATCGCGGCGTCCATGTCGGCGGCGCCGGACATGGGGGCGATGGTCGGGATGGGGCAGGTGTCGTCAACCAGGGTCATCGCCGCCATATAGAGGTCCCTGCGTTCGATTTCGAGGCATGGACCCGAAAACGACAAAGGCCGCCTCCGTCACCGGAAGCGGCCTTTATCCTTGGGCCTATCGCGCTTCGCGCTACTTGAGGCCCATCAATCCCGGTAGCTCTGGATGCGCGTGGTGCGCAGCCCTTGCATGCCCCATTTGTCGATCGCCTGTTGCCAGGCGATGAATTCCTCGGCCGTCAGACGATACTTCGTCAGGGCGTCCTCCAGGCTGATCAGACCGCCGCGAACGGCGGCGACCACTTCGGCCTTGCGGCGGATCACCCAGCGGTTCGTTTCCGCCGGCGGGAGGTCCCGCAGGGTCAGCGGCGTGCCCGTTGGGCCGACCACATATTGTTCGCCTCTACTATTCAGGCGTCGCTCTTGCAGCATGGGCTTAAGCCTCTTTCACCACCACCATCGACGCGTACCCTAGGTGCGCCCCGGCTAAGGGGCGTTTAAGCGTCGTGGTGAAGGAATGGCTAAGACGCCTCCTCCGTCTCCGGCGTATGCGAGGCGCCGGAAACGAAGGATTCATCGAGTCTAACAAAGGCTTACTCACGGAGTCGCGTTAAGCGATCAGCGCTTGATGCTGAGCAGTTCGGCCAGCATTTCGTCCGCCGTCGTAATGATCTTGGACGAGGCCGAGTAGGCGCGCTGGGTGGTGATCAGGCTGGTGAACTCGGCTGACAGGTCGACAGTCGAGGATTCCAGTTGCTGGGCCGCGATCATGCCCGAGCCGCCCGTGCCGGCCGCCTTCAGGTTGAAGGTGCCGCTTTCCAGGCTGACGCGGAAGGCGTTGCCGGAAACCTGACGCAGGCTGTCGGGGCTGGGGAAGGTGGCGATGGCGACCTGGGCGATCTTGCGCATGACGCCGTTGTCGAAGATGGCGGTGACAAAGCCGCCTTCGTCGATCTTGATCTCGGACAGATTGCCGAAGGCCGTGCCGTTGGTGACCGTCGACTGCACGATGGAGGCTGTGTTCAGCTGGCTGAGGCCGCCTGCAGAGGTGTTCAGGTCCAGCGTCAGAACCTGATCCGAGATGCCCAGGCCATCGGCCCATTTGATCGCCGTGGCGTTGGCGGGAAGCGTGAGGTCGAGGTTGGAATCAGAGGCCCCAAAGTCGAGCAAGGCGTTGGTCGGGTCGCTGAACAGGGCGTTCGGCATGGTCTGCATCGTCGTGACGTCCAGACGACCTGACGGCGTAAAGGCGACGACGCCGGTCTTGATCTGACCGTTCGAAAACGCGCTGCCGGTCTCCACGCTATCGGCAGGGACGGCGACGACTTCGGCGTACCACTGGTTGGCGATGTCGCTCTTCAGCAGGCGGATTTCGATATTGCGCTGACCACCCTTGGAGTCCGAGACCGGGATGTTGATCTTGAAGTCGGGCTTGATGCCGACCGGGTTGTCGTCCTCGCTATTGTACATAGCCATGGAGTTCAGGGACGGGTCGTACTTGGTCTTGGCGACCGTGTCGTTGACAAGACCAAGGCCCGGCGAGCCGAGCGACACCATGTCGCCGCCACCCAGGTCGAGGTCGGTCAAGGTCGTTCCTGGTCCGCCGCCCGTAAGCGCGGTCAGGGCGCCGGTGGCGTCATAGGTCGCCACGGCGTTGATCGTCTGGTTTCCGGTCTTGATGGTCACGTCGTATTGCCCCGGCGTCGCCGTCGGCGCGTAGCGGACGGTGAAGTCCTTGGGCCCGGACGCGGCGGGAACCACGGCGATGTTGGCGTATTTGCTGGGGCTGGCGCCGGATTGGATCGTCTGGCCCGAGAAGAGGTTGGCGTTGATCTGGGCGCGCGTGGTCTTTTCCGCCGTGCCGCCGACAGTGCCGATATTGATCGAGCGCAGACGCGTCAGATCCGACGGGTCAGTGGCGATGTCGCCGTTGGAGTCCACCGGCCAGCCTTGCAGGTAGAGGCCGGAGGTGTTCTTCAGATAGCCCAGATCATCGATGCGGAAGGCGCCCGCGCGGGTGAACAGGCGGCTGTCGGTGGCGCCGACGCCTTCGGCTTTCTCGGTCGTGACGAAGAAGCCCTGGCCGTCGATGGCCAGATCGGTGTTCTCGGTCGTGCGCTGAAGCTGGCCTTCCTGGCTGATGAAGTGACGCGCGGTGGCGATCACGCCGCCCGCAGCATAGCCGCCGGCGCCCTTGCTCTGGCTGTTGACCAGGGTCTGGAACTCGCCCTGGGCGCGCTTGTAGCCGATGGTGTTCACGTTCGCGATGTTCTGCGAGATGGCGGCGAGGGCGGCGGAGTTGGCGGAAAGACCGGAAACACCGGCCTGCATGGCGCTGTTGATGCTCATTGTGTCGGCTCCTTAATCGGAAACAGGGGACGGGAGAGGGGCGCCGTTCAGGCGCCGGTCTCGGGTGTGGTTGTGGGGGGCGCGCTGGCGTTCTTCTCGTCGAGCGCGATGATGGTGGAGAGCGGCATGATCGAGTTGCCGATGGTGACGTAGGGCTCGTCGGCGTACATCTCGACGCCGGTGATGCGGCCGCGCATCAGGACCTGGGCGTCGACCTTGCCGCCCGCGCCGTCCTTGGCCGTGACCTTCAGCGTATAGACGCTGCCGTCCTGACCCTCGGTCCAGTTGAAGTCGTGGACGCCGGCGCCGGCCTCTGGCGCGGGGCCCTTCCAGACGACCTGACCCGTGGCGTTCAGAACCTGAAGCTCGACATCCTTGGCGTTGGCGCCCAGTTCGTAGCTCCACGACGCCTTGCCGTCGGCGGCTTTCGTCGCGTCCCAGACGGCGGTGGCGTCCTTGCCGATATAGTTGGACGCAGAGGCGAGGCCGTCGCCCTTCTGACCGTTCAGCAGGGCGGTCAGCAGCTGGTTGGACAAAAGCTGCTGCTCGACGCCAGCCATCTGGGTCAGCTGGCCGGTGAACTCGTTGGAGTCCATCGGCGACAAGGGGTCCTGGTTCTTCAGCTGCGCGGTCAGCAGCGACAGAAAGGTCTCGAAGTTCGACGCCAGCATACCCGAGCTGGTGTTGATCTTGTCGGTGGCGATGTTGGCATTGACGGCGGTGACCATCGATCAGACCTTCATATCGACGCGGTCGGGCGTCAGCGAGAGGGAAGTCCAGGCGCCGGGAGGCGGCAGGACGGCATCGGCCTGGGCGGCCACGCGGGCGGCGCCGGCGAAGGCGCGGCGATCAGGGGCGCGATCGAAAGCCCCGCCGCCGCCAAAGCCCGAGGAGGGATTGCGCTCGGAGAACTCCAGCGAATCTTGCGTCAGCTGGAAGCCGGCGTCCTGAAGCTGACGACGCAGCTCGTCGGCGCGGCCGCGCAGTTCCGTTGCGGCGGCTGGATTATCGAAGGCCAGACGAGCCGTCAGATGGCCTTCGGAATCGATCTCCATGCTGACATCGACGCGGCCCAGGCCCTCGGGCGTCAGGGCCATGTCGAAGCGGGTGGAGCGGCCGTCCAGCTTCTTCAGGATTTGCGAGGCCAGTTGCGCCGTTGTTTCGACCGTGGCGCGCGACAGCTGGGACAGGCCCAGATCGCGGGAGGCGGCCGGCGTCGCATTCTGGGCGTCCAGAACCTGTTGCGAAGGCGCCAGATCCGGCGCCGCGCTGGTGTCGAGCGGAGCGGCTTCCGCCGGAGCGATCGGCTTGGCCGCTGCCGCGTCGCTCAGGCCTGGCGCAGAGGATGTTTTGGTTTGCGCAGCGGCGGGTTCGGACGACGGGGAGCCGCCCGTGGCGTCGGTCTGCGTGTTCGTCTGGCCGGTCGGCGACGCGGCGTTGGAGGGGCGATCGTCCAGGCGGGCTGCGCCGTTGCGAGGAGGCGCAACGAGCTGAATGGAAGGTGGGGCCGGGGCCGGGGCCGGCGGGGCGGGCTGGCCCGTCGACGCAGCAGTTTCACCCTCGGCGTCGGAGGGGGGCGGCAGCGCCGAGGCGGTTTGCTCAGGCACATCGACGACCTCAGCCGGCGGGACCGCAACCGGTTGCGCCGACGCCATCGTCTGATGGCGGGGCGTCGGCGCAATGATCGTCGTGGCGGACTGACCCGGCTGCGGAGCGACCGGGGCAGGCGAGGTTTCGGGCGTTGCTTCAGCCAGGGCTTGGAGCGGTTCGACCTGGACCGTGACGGGGACTTGCAGCTGGCTGGCGGGTGCTGTTGGCGGCGGCGGGGCGGCGCGCGTGGTTGTCGCGGTGAACTGCGACGATGCCGGCGAGACGGAACCGGTCTGAGCGGTGACTTCCGGGCGCGCCTTCTCCGCGTTCGCGACGGGGGCGGCCTGGGGCGAAGCTGAAGCGGACGGCGTCGCGACCCCGTCATCGGATGCGGGCGTCGCCTGCGGAGGCGAAGACTTGGTCGGACGCGGCGTGCCGAGCGGGGGAGCGGTCTTTGCGCCGATGGGCGGCGTCGGACGGGCAGGAGCCTCGGCAGCGGCAGACCGCTCTGGCGCGCGATCGACGGAGGGTTGAGCCCCGGTCTGTCCAGTGGAGGGTTGGAGCGTGGACGGCTCAGTCGCCTGGGCGGCGTCAAACTGCGCGACTTCGCCGTCTTGGGGCGACGCCGTCGTCTGGACGGCCGAGATCGGCTTGGCGGCTTCGGCTGGCGAAGTCGAGGCGACAGGCGTGTTCGGAAGAGGTTGCGCGTCTGCGGGCGTGGCCGAAGCGTCTGCTGCCGGCGGCATGGCTGGCGCGGGCTCTGGCTCGACAGAGTTCGGAAGAGGTGCGGCTGACGGCGGCTGAGCGATCGCGGCGCCTGCGTCTGTCGTGGCGGAGCTGGACGCGATCGGCGGCGCGGGGGCGATCATGGGGATCGGAGGCCAAGCCGACGCGGGGACGACAGCGGCGTCCATAACCGGCGTTTCGGCGGCGTCGGAATCCGCCGTCGGAAGATCGACAGCCGTCTTGCCCTCGCTGTTCGACGCTGGCGCAGACGGGGCGACAGCAGCGACCATGCCCGCGAACAGGCCGTCGCTCGCCGCCGCCTCGGCAGACGCCGAAGCCGTTCCGCCTGTGGCGGTCGGGACGATAGTGGACAGGACGCTCAACGCGGACATAGGCGGCGATAGGGCTTTCGCGAGGGGGATCGGCGCCTACTGCACCCGGTGGTTCGCAAGTCCCGGCGCAAGGTCCGGGCCAAATGCTGAGGGGGAGTCCAATGCGCTGATAAATAACGATTATATGTGGATTTGGGTCGCGCGTTCGGCTGGCTGGGGCTCGGCGGTTCTTGCCGCATAGTTACGCTTTTTGCCGGGCGAACCGGGCGCCGGAAGCGTGGCCTGCGATTTGCGACGGTGGAGGAGAACGCATAGGGGCTGAAAAGCCGATGACTAAGAAAATCAAGGAGTTGGCTAGAATGGCTGACCTGAAAGCCGGGCAAGATTTGCGCGCAGGCCAGCAAGGCTTGCCGGGCGCGGCCCTGTGTGGAGCCCGTATCTGATGTCCCTGAACTCGATCATGAACATCGCGACGTCGGGCATGAACGCCGCCCAGACGCAGTTGCGGGTGGTTTCCGACAACGTCTCGAACGTCAACACGCCCGGCTATATCCGCAAGGTGGCCGACCAGCAGTCCTGGGCTAGCCAGGGCACGGGGGCGGGCGTCGAGATCGCCCGGATCCGCCTGGCCACCGACCGTTTCCTGCAAGCCGCCAGCCTGACCGCCGGGGCTGACGCCGGTCGTCAGGCCGTGCGTTATGAGCTGTATGACCAGATTCAGTCGCTGTTCGGCGATCCCGGCGCGGACAGCGGCTTCTTCTCGCAGATTGACAGCATCTTTTCCGCCTTCACTACCTCGGCCGAGAACGCGACGTCCGGCGCCCTGCGCCAGGACGCGGTGTGGAAGACCCAGGCCGCCTTCGATGAGGCGGCCCGCATCAGCAAGAGCATACAGGGCGCGCGGGAAGAGGCCGACAGCCGCATCCGCAGCGCCGTCGACCGCACCAATGGTCTGCTGGAGCAGATCGAGAAGCTGAACGTCGACATCGCCAAGGCGAGCGTCGTCGGCACGGATTCCACCGGCGCGCAGACGATCCAGGCCACCCTGATCAACGAACTGGCCGAGATCATGGACGTGCGGATCACCAACCGCTCGATCGGCGGCGTGGAGGTGCGCACCGGCGCCGGCATCCTGCTGGCCGGTCAGGGCGCGACCAAGCTGGAATACCAGCCGGCGGGAATCGTCTCGGCGGAGACGGTCTTCAACCAGATCATGGTGACGGAGCCGAACGGCCAGAAGCGGGCGCTGACCGAAGGCCTGGCCTCGGGCGAACTCAAGGGCCTGCTGGAGCTGCGCGACGTGGACGCCCCGGCGGCGGCTGAACGTCTGGGCGAGTTGATGACGCGCCTGACGGACGAGTTGAACCGCGCGCACAACGCCTCGTCCGCCGTACCGGCGCCGGCGGCGCTGAACGGCCGCAACGTGGGCCAGTCGCTGGAAACGGCGCTGGCAGGCTTTACTGGCACGACCACGATCACCACGGTCGACGCCCAGGGCGTGATCCAGAACTCGGCGCGGATCGTCTTTTCCGGCGGGACCATGACGATCAACGGCGTGGCCGCCACGCCCGCCACCTTCCTGACTACCCTGAACGGCCAGTTGGGCGGGGCCAGCGCCAGCTTCGTCAACGGCCAGCTGAGCATCCAGGCGCCGGCGGGCAGCGGGATCGCCATCGCCGATGACGCGACCACCCCCAGCAACAAGGCCGGGCGCGGCTTCTCACACTACTTCGGGCTGAACGACCTGGTGTCGAGCGCCCGACCCGCCGTGTACGACACCGGCATGACGCCTGCTTCGCAGCACGGCTTCACGCCGGGCGAGGCGGTCAAGTTCCGCTTCACCGATGGCTCTGGCACGCGAATCCGAGACATCTCCGTGGCCGTGCCTGCGGGCGCGGGGACGATGGCGGAGATGCTGACCGCCTTGAACGACCCTGTCAGCGGCGTCGGCAACCATGGCAGCTTCAGCCTGAACGGCGCCGGCGAGCTGATCTTTACCGGCCACGGCGCGCCGCCCTCGACCCTGTCGGTGGTCGAGGACGGAACCGCCCAGGTTCCTTCCGGCGTCGCGATGAGCGACCTGTTCGGCTTGGGCGGCGCGCGTGCGACGCGAGCCGGCGGATTTACGGTGCGCGCCGACATCGCCAAGGATCCCGGCCAGCTAGCCTTGGCGCAACTGAACCTTGGGGCCGCCGCCGGCACGGTGGCCCTGAGCCGCAATGACGGCAGCGGCGGTCGGCTGCTGTCCAAGGCGGATCAGAACGCCACCTCCTTCTCGGCGGCCGGCGGGGCGGCGAGCGGTTCGATGTCCCTGTCGCGCTATGCCTCGGAGTTCTCGGGCGAGATCGGCGGCAAGGCGACCACGGCCAAGACCCGCGCCACCAGCGCCAGCGCCCTCTATCAGGAAGCCACGGCGCGCCGCAGCTCCGCCGAGGGCGTCAACATGGACGAGGAACTGGTGCTGATGACCACCTATCAGCAAGCCTTTAACGCTTCTGCGCGCCTTATCCAGGCGGCGTCGGAAATGTACGACACCCTGATCGGAATGATGCGATGACCCGCGTTTCGACCTTCGGAAACTATCAGTCGGCCCTGCTGCATCTGATGAACGCGCAGTCGCGCGGCGAGGAAGCGCAGAACAAGGTCAGCACCAAGAAGAACGCCACGGACCTTGTCGGCTTTGGCCGAACCTCCGAGACGGTCAGCGCGCTGAAGTCGAGCCAGACGCGGATTCAGGGCTTTATCGACACGTCGAAGACCGTCGCCGATCGACTGGCCTCGCAGGACCTGGGCCTGGACCGCATCGCCGACGCCGCGACCGCCGGACGTCTGGCCATCGCCAACGCCATCGCCGCAGGGCGGATGGACGGGCTGATGGCGGCGATGGAGACCGAGTTCAAGATGGCCCAGGACGGGCTGAACATGAAGCATCAGGGCAAGTTCGTCTTCTCCGGCGGGGCGGTGGACCAGCAGGCGGTGGTTCTGCCCGCTGTGCCCGCAGGCACGGATCTTGAAAAGCTGGCGGCCATGCCGGCGGCGGGCGACGCCTTCAGAAATGATCCGCTGAAACAGAAGTCCTGGCTGGACGAGAACGTGACGATGGACACCGGCGTGCTGGCCAACGAGGTCGGCCAGGACCTGTTCGACGTCTTCCGTGATCTGCAGATTCTGCACCAGACCACGCCGCTGACCGGCCAGATGACGGACGCCCAAAAGACCGCCCTGACCACGCTGATGGGGCGGTTCGAGACGGCGGCCAAGGGCGTGGTGGACGTCCAGTCTCGCAACGGCGCCATGCAGGCCCGCGTCGACACCCTGCTGGAGTCGCAGGAGGGGCGGAAGATTTCGATCGACACCATCCTGTCCGGCAAGACTGACGCCAACATGGCCCAGGCCGTGACCGAGCTGGAGATGGCGCAGATCGCCATCCAGGCCTCGGCCCAGGTGATCAGCCAGCTGCGTCAGGTGTCGCTGCTCAGCTATCTGAGCTGACGTTTTGATCTTCTGAATTTCGTCATTCGGCGCATTGAACGATCCGTGGTTCGGCGCGTTTGCCTCTTCCGCGAGCTTCGCCATGGGCGATGAGGCCAAGCTCGGGTAAAGGGTGGGCATGGACGTAGCTGATTTTCAGATCGAGGATGGGCCGGACGGCGGTGCGCGACTGCGGCTGACGGGCGACTGGACCACCATGGGTCTGGCGCGGACGGCTCGACGCCTGTCTGACGACCTGGGCGATCGAGCGGTCGCCGAGCTGGCGCTGGATCAACTGGGCCGGTTCGACACAGCCGGCGCCCTGGCGATCGTGCAGAACCTGTCGCAGCCCTTGCCCAAGTCGGCCTGGCGCGACCGGCCTGAAGCGGGCCGGATCTACGCCATGGTCGAGAAGCTTGATCGCGAGTCGGCCGCGCCGCCGCGACGCTCGCACGCGGTGACGCGCACCTTCGCCAAGATCGGTCTCGGCGTTTACGATTTCGGGGCCGAGGCGATGCTGTCGCTGGCCTTCCTGGGGCGGCTGATCGTGGCTGTGGGCGGGGCGCTGAAGCACCCGCGTGGCATTCGCTGGCCCGCCTGGTTCAGCCAGGCCGAACGGTCGGGGCTGGACGCCATACCCATCATCGCCGTGACCAACTTCTTCATCGGCGCCGTCATCGCCTTCCTGGGGGCTAACCTGCTGACCCAGTTCGGGGCCGGGGTGTTCACGGTCCAGCTGGTCGCCGTCTCGGTGTTGCGCGAGTTCGCCGTGGTCATCACCTCGGTTCTGCTGGCAGGTCGCTCAGCCTCGTCGTTTGCCGCCGAGATCGGTTCGATGCGGATGAACCAGGAAGTCGACGCCATGCAGGTCATGGGGGTCAATCCCTTCCAGGCTCTGGTGATCCCGCGTCTGGCCGCCATGCTGCTGATGCTGCCCTTGCTGACCTTTGTCGGCATGGTGTCGGGCATGTTCGGCGGCATGCTGGTGACGTGGAGCGAGCTGGCCTATGGCCCCTCCTTCTTCCTGCAACGCGTGACCGAAGACCCCAACATGGGCACCCACCTGATGGTCGGACTGGTCAAGGCGCCGGTCTTTGCTGTGGTGGTGGCCGCCATCGGTTGCCGCCAGGGGATGTCGGTGGCCGGCGACGTGGAAAGCCTGGGCCGTCGCGTCACCTCGGCCGTCGTGCAGTCCATCTTCGCCATCATCTTCCTGGACGCCGTCTTCGCCATGCTGTTCCTGGAGCTGAACCTGTGACCGCGCCGACCGAAAAGCCAACGCGCGAGACCGTCATCGAGGTGCGCGGGCTGCTGAGCCAGTTCGGCGACCGCACGATTCACGAGAACCTCGATCTGGACGTTCAGCGTGGCGAGGTCCTCGGCGTGGTCGGCGGGTCCGGCACCGGCAAGACCGTGCTGTTGAACTCCATCATCGGCCTGAAACAGCCGGAAGGCGGTTCGGTGAAGCTGTTCGGCATCGATCGCGAGACCATGACCAAGGACGAGGCCGCCGAGATCGAGCGGCGTACGGGCGTCCTGTTCCAGCAGGGGGCGTTGTTCTCTTCGCTGACGGTGCTGGACAACGTCGCCTCGCCGCTGGTCGAGCACACCGACCTGCCGCCCAACACCATTCGCGAACTGGCCGAGATGAAGATCGCCATGGTGGGGTTGAAGCCGGAGTCCCATTATCTGAAACCGGCTGAGCTGTCCGGCGGCATGCGCAAGCGGGTCGGCCTGGCACGCGCCCTGGCGCTGGACCCCGAGCTGATCTTTCTGGATGAGCCGACGGCGGGGCTGGACCCCATTGGCGCCGCCGCCTTTGATCAGTTGATCCGCGATCTGTCGGACGATCTGGACCTGACGGTCTTCATGATCACCCACGACCTCGACAGCCTTTACGCCATCTGTGACCAGGTGGCGGTGCTGGCCGATAAACACGTTGTTGAAAAAGCCACGGTTCAGGAATTGGAACGTTCCGATCATCCGTGGATCAAGGAATACTTCCTCGGGCCGCGCGGTCGCGCCGCCCATAAGGCCGCTTGAGGAGAGCGGGACGAAAAATGGAAAGAGACGCTCACTACGCCGCTGTCGGCATCGCCACCGTCGCCCTGTTGCTGGCGCTGGCCGTGTTCACGATCTGGCTGGCCCGACTGCAGTTCAACAACGACTACGACGTCTATGACATCGTCTTCTATGGCCCGGTGCGCGGCCTGTCGGAAGGCGGCGAGGTGCATTTCAACGGCATCCGCGTCGGCGAGGTCACGGCCCTGAACCTGGATCCCCAGAAGGGAGACCAGGTCATCGCCCGCGTCCGCCTGAACGGCACGACCCCGGTGCGGGTCACCTCGCGCGCCCAGCTGGAACCGCAGGGCATCACGGGCCTGAACTATATCCAGATCACGGCGGGCGAACCGAACAGCGCCCTGCTGAAGGCCCAGTATCCCGAGAACGTCGTGCCGGTGATCCAGAGCCAGCCCAGCCCGATCGCGGAACTGCTCAGCGGCTCCGGCACGGTGTTGGCCCAGACGGTGGACGCGCTGAACCGGATCAACCGGGTCCTGTCCGACGACAACATCCGGTCCTTCTCGACCAGCATCAAGAACGTCGAAGGCCTGACCGCCGAACTGGAAGCCCGCAAGGGCATGTTCCAGCAGCTGGAAGAAACCATCACCAAGGCCAACGCCGCCGTCGGCGAGTATCAGGCCCTGGGCGCCAGCGCGCGTCAGTTGATCGAGACGGACGGCAAGCAGGCTATCGGCAACATCAACGCCGCGACGCGCGAAGCGCAGCAGGCCATCGCCTCGATCAACCGTTCGGCCACCGGTCTGGAAGGGCCGCTGGGCGACTTCGGCACGCAGACGGTGCCGCAGTTGAACGATACGATCCGCCAACTGGATCAGGCGACGCGCTCGCTGCAGTCGCTGATCGACAATGTGCGTGAAAGCCCGCGCGACTTCATCTCGAAGGCGCCGTCCAAGGAAATCGAGGTGCAGCCATGATCCGTTCCGCTCTTGTGATCGCCGCTGCGTCGGTCGCCCTGTCTGGTTGCGCCCTGTTGTCGTCGCCTGATCCGGTTCAGCTCTATCGGTTCGGCGGGGCGTCAGCCTTTGCAGGGACGGGGGCGACCTCGGCTTGCCCCGACGTTCATGTCTCCATGCGCCGCGTGGACTTCCCCGAAGCCGCGCGCGGCGATCGTTTGCTGGCCGTGACCGGCGCCGAGGCCGCTTACATCATGGGGGCGCGCTGGGTGTCGCCAGCCGAGACCCTGTTCGAGGAGAGCTTGCGCAACGCCTTCCTCGACGGCGCCGCCTGCACGGTTTTGAGCAATGGACCGCTGACGCGCGACGGCCTGTTGCTGAGCGTGGACGTGCGGCGGTTCGAGGCCGTTTACGCCGCGCCCGGCGCCGTGCCGGACGCCAATATCGTGGTCCTGCTGCGCCTGGTCCGACCGGGCGACCGCTCGGTGGTGGCCGAGGAGCGGATTTCGGTCAGCGAAAATGCGGGCGAGAACCGTCAGTCGGCGATCGTCGCGGCCTTTGATCGCGCTGGCGCGGAGGCCAACCGCCGCATTGTGACCTGGACGGATCAGCAGGCGAGCCAGGCGACGGCGAAGTAACCCTCTCCCGGCGGGAGAGGGCTTGAGCCTCGGAGAGCGAAGCGATCCGCAAGGCGAAAGGGTGAGGGGCTGAGGGTTCAATCGGCGTAAGCCGCTGCGGTTCTACGGCTTGCGCCGACAGATATCGGGAACCCTCATCCGGCCCTGCGGGCCACCTTCTCCCACCGGGAGAAGGGAATAATAGAAAACCCCGGCGGCCTCGCGGTCGCCGGGGTTTCTGTTGTCAGGTGGAGATGGGGGTTCAGCCCAGGCTGGCCGCCACCGTGTAGGCGGCCTCGGTCTTGGCGGCGACCTCGTCCAGGGTCACGCCGTCGGCCAGTTCGATCAGCTCCAGGCCCGAACCGTCCGGCTTGACGTCGAAGACGGCCAGGTCGGTGATGATGCGGCTGACCACGCCCGTCCCCGTCAGGGGCAGGGTGCATTCCTTCAGGACCTTGGACTGGCCGTGCTTGTTGGCGTGATCCATGACCACGACCACGCGCTTGACGCCCGCGACCAGGTCCATGGCGCCGCCCATGCCCTTCACCAGCTTGCCTGGGATCATCCAGTTGGCGATGTCGCCGTTCTGGGCCACTTCCATGGCGCCCAGGATCGACAGGTTGATGTGGCCGCCGCGGATCATGGCGAAGCTGTCGGCGCTGCTGAAATAGCTGCTCTCGGGGATCTCGGTGATCGTCTGCTTGCCGGCGTTGATCAGGTCGGGGTCTTCCTCGCCCTCATAGGGGAAGGGGCCCATGCCCAGCATGCCGTTTTCCGACTGCAGGGTCACTTCCATCCCGGCCGGGATGTAGTTGGCCACCAGGGTCGGGATGCCGATGCC
>CAYWDO010000008.1:3629-24879 GCA_964456995.1 uncultured Brevundimonas sp. | reverse complement strand
TCGGCGACCAGGGTGCCGACGCCGGTGGCGGTGAAGAAGGCGGGGATGCCCGCGCCGCCCGCGCGGATGCGTTCGGCCAGGGTCCCCTGCGGATTGAACTCCAGTTGCAGCTCACCGGCGAGGTATTGGCGCTCGAACTCCTTGTTCTCGCCGACGTAGGACGAGATCATCTTGGCGATCTGCTTGGTTTCCAGAAGCTGGCCCAGGCCGAAGCCGTCCACGCCCGCATTGTTGGAGATGACGGTCAGCCCCTTGACGCCCGAGGCCTTCAGCCCTGCGATCAGGTTCTCGGGAATGCCGCACAGGCCGAAGCCGCCCGACATGACGGTCATCCCGTCAAAGGTCAGGCCCTCCAGCGCGGACGTGACGTCAGCGTAGATCTTGCGCATCGCTCTCCCTTTTTCACCGTCTGATGAATATTGCGGTCTTGTCCGTCCATAAAGCGGGCGAGCGAACGGGGCAAGCGCCAGCATCCAAAGCCGAGGCTGATACGTATGCGTTGGGTCGTCCCTGTCGCCAATGGAATCCGCATGAGCCTGGTCAACGTCGCCATCCGTCAGCTGCAGGATGCGCCCTTTCCCGACTTCATCACCCGTCCGGCGATCGACAGCCTGGTGAGCGAGGCGCGGCGGCGGCTGGATCGGGACGGACCGCATGACCAGGCGGCTTTCGCGCGAGATATGGCGCGTCGTGCGGTGGCCGAGCACGCAGGCGCGGCCAATGAGCAGCACTATGAACTGCCGCCCGAGTTCTTTCAGATCTGCCTCGGGGCGCGGCTGAAATACTCCTGCTGTCTCTATGGCGACGGAGCCGAGACCCTGGATCAGGCCGAGGAGAAGGCGCTGGCCGAAACCTGCGCCCACGCCGAACTGGCGGACGGTCAGACCATTCTGGAGCTGGGCTGCGGCTGGGGCTCGCTGAGCCTGTGGATGGCTGAGCGTTATCCGGCGGCCCGGATCACCGCCGTTTCCAACAGTCACGGCCAGCGCGGCCATATCGAAGCCCAGGCGCGGGCGCGGGGCCTCAACAATCTGACGGTCGTGACCTGCGACATGAATGATTTTCACGCCGAGGTCGGCGGCTTTGACCGCATCGTCTCGGTCGAGATGTTCGAGCACATGGCCAACTGGCGCGCCCTGCTGGCGCGGGCGCGGGGCTGGCTGAAGCCCGAGGGGCGGATGTTCATCCACGTCTTCACCCATCGCGATGCGCCCTATCGTTTCGACCACACCGACAGCGGCGACTTCATCGCCCAGCATTTCTTCACCGGCGGGATCATGCCCAGCCGCGGCCTGATCCGACAGTTCCCCGACCTGTTCGAGGTGGAGCAGGCCTGGACCTGGAGCGGCGCCCATTACGCCCGAACTGCCAATGACTGGCTGGCCAACATGGATCGGAACGCCGAGCGGGTGGCCGAACTGATGCGCGAAACCTATGGGCGGGACGCCGCGCTGTGGACCCGACGTTGGCGTCGCTTCTACCTGGCGACGGCGGGTCTGTTTGGAAACGACGGGGGCCGCACCTGGGCGGTCAGTCATTATCTGTTGAAGCCGGCCGGAGAGGGCCTGTCCTGATGCTGAAATATGTCGCGGCCTATCTGGGGGCGGGCCTGACCTTCGCCGCCATCGACGCGGTGTGGCTGACCACGATGGCGGATCGGCTTTATCGGCCGGTGATCGGTCCCTTGATGGCGGACAAGCCGAACATGACGGCGGCTGTGATCTTCTATCTGATCTCCATCGGCGGGATCGTGTTTCTGGCCATCGTGCCGGCCCTGAAAGAGGCGGCGTGGACGCGCGCCTTGCTGAACGGGGCGGTTCTCGGCTTCGTCGCCTACGCCACCTATGATCTGACCAATCAGGCGACGCTGAGCGTCTGGTCCACGCGGCTGACGATCATCGACCTGTGCTGGGGCACGACCCTGACCGCCGTGGCTTCGGTCGGCGGCTATTTCGCCGCACGGTGGGCCGAAGGGCGCTTTGGCTGAGCCATACGGGTTGACCCTTCGGCAAGAGCGCCCCTAGACATTCATCGCCCGGCGTTTTCGGGCGCGAACCGGGGGAAGATCACCATGCGTCGTCAACTGTTGAAGCAGGCCCTGCCTGCTCTGGTCCTGCTGGCCGCCGTGCCGGCCCTAGCCATGCCCGCCGTCGCCCAGGCGCAGGCCGCGCCGACCTATCAGCAGCCGCCGCAGCCGATCGCGCAGATCCTGGATTCCAAGCCCAACCCCACGGCCAGCCTGAGCCCCGACCGCAAGACTTTGCTGTTGCAGGACCGCTCCAACCTGCCGAGCATCGCCGAACTGTCTGAGCCCATGCTGCGTCTGGCGGGGTATCGCATCAATCCGAAGAACAACGGCCCGGCCAACAGCCGCGTGTCCTGGCTGACCGGCCTCAGTTTCCAGGCTGTGGATGGCGGCGCCGCGCGCGTCGTGGCGGGGCTGCCCGCCGATGCGCGCCTGGCCAATGTCAGTTGGGCGCCGAACGGCAAGGCCGTGGCTTTCCTGCTGAACACGCCGAGCGGGCTGGAGCTGTGGACCGCCGACGTGGCCTCGGCCCAGGCGCGCCGCCTGACCGGACCAAGCGTCAACGCCGCCAATGGCGCGGGCTTCAGCTGGCTGCCGGACGCCTCGGGTCTGCTGGTTCAGGCCGTGCCTGCCGGTCGCCGCGCTGCGCCCGACGTGACGCGCCCGCCCTCGGGGCCGACCGTGGCCGAGACCGGCGGTCGCGCGGCCCCGGTCCGCACCTATCAGGACCTGCTGGCCGACGCCGGCGACGAGGCCCTGTTCGAACACTATTTCACCAGTCAACTGACCATCGTGCCGCTGAACGGTCGCGCGCGGACCCTGGGCCAACCCGGCGTCTTCCTGAACGCCTCGGTGTCGCCCGACGGGCGTTTCATCCTGCAGACGCGGGTGAAGAAGCCCTATTCCTATGTCGTGCCCGCCAGCCTGTTTCCTGCGGACGTGATCATCACCGATCTGAACGGGCGCGAGGTTCACCGCGTCGCTGATCTGCCGCTGCGCGACAACGTGCCGACGCCGTTTGACGCCGTGGCCCCTGGCCCGCGCGCGGCCCAGTGGCGCGCCGATGCTGACGCCACCCTGGTCTGGGCCGAGGCCCAGGACGGCGGTGATCCGCGCAACGCCGCCGAGGTGCGCGACCGCGTCTTCATGCTGCCCGCGCCGTTCAACGACCGCCCGCGCACCCTGATCGACCTGAAAGAGCGTTATGCCGGCGTGCAGTGGGGGCGCGACGATGTGGCCATCGTCAACAGCCGCTGGTTCAACACCCGCCACGAGACCCGCACCCTGGTCGATCCGTCGAACCCCGGCGCGGGCCGCGTCCTGGTCGATCGCAACTATCAGGACCGCTATAATGACCCAGGCTCTGTGGTCGTGGAGCCCAATGCGCGCGGTCGTTCGACCATCCGCTTCACCGCCGATGGCTCCAAGGTGTTTGTCGAGGGCGACGGCGCGACGCGCGAGGGCGAGTATCCCTTCCTCGACACCCTGGACCTGAAGACCGGCGAAACGGCGCGCGTCTGGCGCTCGGCCCAGGGCGAGTATGAAAGCGTCGTCGGCATCCTGGATGACGCAGGCCGCAAGCTGGTCACCTATCGCGAGAGCCGCACCGACCCGGCCAACCTGCGTCTGCGCGATCTGGACGGCGGCGTGACGCAACTGACCCAGTTCCCCGACCCGGCCCCGCAACTGGCCGAGGTGAAGCGCGAACTGATCACCTACACTCGCGACGACGGCGTCCAGCTGTCGGGCACCCTCTATCTGCCGGCTGGCTACGACAAGGATCGCGACGGTCCGCTGCCGCTGGTGATGTGGGCCTATCCGGCCGAGTTCACCGACGCCGCCGTGGCCGGTCAAGTCGTGGACACCGACAACCGCTTCGTGCGTCCGGGCGGCATCAGCCACCTGTTCCTGCTGACCCAGGGCTATGCCGTGCTGGACAACCCTTCCATGCCCATCGTCGGCAAGGACGGGGCAGAGCCGAACGACACCTATATCGAGCAACTGTCGGCCAGCGCCAAGGCGGCGGTCGATGCGGTGGTGGCCCTGGGCGTCGCTGACCGCGACCGGATCGCTGTCGGCGGGCACAGCTACGGCGCCTTCATGACCGCCAACCTGCTGGCCCACACCGACCTGTTCAAGACCGGCATCGCGCGCTCGGGCGCCTATAACCGGACGCTGACGCCGTTCGGCTTCCAGGCCGAGCAGCGGTCCTACTGGGAGGCGACCGACACCTATAACGCGATGTCGCCCTTCACCTACGCCAACAAGGTCAATGAGCCGATCCTGCTGATCCACGGCGGCGCCGACGACAACTCAGGCACCTTCCCGGTGCAGTCGGAACGCTTCTATGCGGCGCTGAAGGGCAATGGGGCGACGGTGCGTTACGTCGTCCTGCCGCTGGAAGCTCACGGCTATCGCGCGCGGGAATCGGTCGGTCACACCCAGTGGGAAATGGTCACCTGGCTGGATCGTTATCTGAAGCCGAAGACGACGGCGGCGGCGCAGTAGTTCTGCCCTTCTCCCCTTTAGGGAGAAGGTGGCCCGTCAGGGCCGGATGAGGGGTGTCGGCGCGACGCCGGATAGGAAGCCGTCAGCCTGGCTTCCTCGCACCCCTCATCCGTCTTGCTTCGCAATCCACCTTCTCCCTCAGGGGGAGAAGGAAAGGCTTACCTGTCCCATTCTGGTACATCGCCGTACAGGCCGGACAGGAAGTCGATAAAGGCCCGCACCCGGTTCTCGGCCCGCGCGCGCCCGGCGGTGAGGGCGAAGACGGCCACGTCCGAGGCCCCGGCGTAGTGCGGCAGCACCCGGCTCAGCCGCCCGTCGCGCAACTCTTCCCCCACGTCCCAGGTCGAGCGCAGGGCGATCCCGGCTCCGGCCAGCACCAGCTCGCGCGCCACCTCTGACGAATTGGTCCGCACCCGGCTGCGGGCGCGGAAGGTCGCGGGGCCGTCCGGGCCTTCCAGCCGCCAGGCGGACTGGTTCTCGGCCGCCAGTTGGGCATGGGCGCGCAGGTCGTCCAGGGTCTTCGGCGCGCCGTGCTTGGCCAGATAGGCGGGGGCGGCGCACAGGACGCGGCGGTTGGGAGCCAGTCGGTGCATGGCGGGATCGCCCGCCTCATAGCTGCCGATGCGAACGGCCACGTCCACGTCCTCGGCCATCAGGTCGACGAAGGCGTCGGTCAGGTTCAGCTCCAGCGTCAGCCGGGGGTGGGCGTCGAGGAAGGGCGTCAGCAGGGGGGCCAGCCGTCTCCGCCCGAAAGAGGTCGGGGCCGAGACCCGCAGCAGGCCGCGCGCCTGGGTGGTGCGGCGCGACACCAAGGCCTCCAGATCCTCGACCCCGTCCAGCAACTGCATGGCGCGGTCATAGACCAGCCGCCCGGCCTCGGTCGGGGCCAGCCGGCGCGAGGTGCGCTCGATCAGCCGCACCCCCAGCCGGTCCTCCAGCCGCGCCAGCCGGCGCGAGGCCACGGCGGGCGACAGGTCCAGACGGCGGGCGGCGGCGGACAGGCTGCCTTCCTCCAGCGCCCGGACGAAGATCTCATACTCGGCCAGCATGGCGGGGTCTCATCGTTGCTATTTGAGCAAAGATAGGCGTCGATCTTCGCCGTGGCTAGGCGGCGGGCGGGCAGGTAGGGTTCAGGCTCAAGGAGAGCCCGTCATGTCCACCCCCTACGTCCGCCACGGAAGCCTGAACGTCGCCGCCGAACTGGACGCCTTCGTGCGCGATGAGGCCTCGCCGGGGACGGGGGTGACGGCAGACGCCTTCTGGGCCGGGCTGGAAGGGTTGCTGGCCGAATACGCACCCCGGAACCGGGCGCTGCTGGCGCGGCGCGACGACCTGCAGGCGAAGCTGGACGACTGGCACCGCGCCCATCCGGGCCAGCCGGACCCCGAGGCCTATCAGGCCTTCCTGCGCGAGATCGGGTACATCGAGCCCGAGCGCGCCGACATCCACGCCGAGACCGCCAACGTCGATCCCGAGATCGCGACCATGGCCGGGCCGCAACTGGTCGTGCCGCTGACCAACGCCCGCTATCTGCTGAACGCCGCCAATGCGCGCTGGGGCAGCCTGTATGACGCCCTGTACGGCACGGATGCGCTGGGCGAGGCGCCAAAGGGCGGCGGTTATGACGCCGAGCGCGGGGGCAAGGTCATCGCCCGCGCCCGCGCCGTTCTGGATCAGGCGGCGCCCCTGGCCGAGGGCCGTCATGCGGAGGCGGTCGGATACAGGGTCGAAGGCGGGCGGCTGGTCGTCGCTCTGTCCGGTGGACGGACGACGGGTCTGGCCGATCCCGCAGTCTTCGTCGGCCATGCGGGCGAGGCGGCGGCGCCCTCTGGCGTCCTGCTGCGCCACAACGGCCTGCATCTGGAGATCGTCATCGACCGCAGCCATGCAATCGGCCGCACCGACCGGGCCGGCGTCGCGGATGTGATGGTCGAGGCGGCCCTGTCGGTCATCGCCGACGCCGAGGACAGCGTCGCGGCGGTGGACGCCGAGGACAAGCGGCTGGTTTACGCCAACTGGCTGGGCCTGATGCGCGGCGACCTGTCGGCGGGCTTCGTCAAGGACGGCCAGACGGTGCAGCGGCGCATGAACGGCGACCGGGCCTATAGGGCGGCGGATGGCTCGCCCTTCGCCCTGAAAGGCCGAAGCCTGCTGATGGTGCGCAACGTCGGCCTGCACCTGACGACCGACGCGGTTTTGGACGGGGAGGGGCGCGAAGTCCCGGAGAGCCTGCTGGACATCGCCATGACCGGCCTGATCGGCCTGCACGACCTGAAGCGCCCGGCGGATCAGCGCAACAGCCCGGCGGGCTCCATCTATGTGGTGCGGCCCAAGATGCATGGCTCGGAGGAGGTCGCCTTCGCCGACGCGGTGTTCGGGGCGGTCGAGGCCATGGTCGGCCTGCCGCCGCTGACGATCAAGATGGGCATCATGGACGAGGAGCGGCGCACCAGCGTCAACCTGGCCAACTGCATCGCGGCGACCAGGGGGCGGGTGGCCTTCATCAACACCGGCTTCCTGGACCGCACCGGCGACGAGATCCATTCGGTGATGGAGGGCGGGCCGGTGGTCCGCAAGGAAGCTGTCCGCAACACCGGCTGGATCAAGGCCTATGAGGACCGCAACGTCGACATCGGCATGAAGGCCGGGCTGGCGGGGCGCGCCCAGATCGGCAAGGGCATGTGGGCCGCGCCCGACCGCATGGGCGAGATGCTGGCGACCAAGGCGGGCCATCCGCGCGCCGGGGCCTCGACCGCCTGGGTGCCGTCGCCGACGGCGGCGACCCTGCACGCCCTGCATTACCACGAGGTCGATGTCTGGGCGCGTCAGGCCGAGATCGCGACGCGTCCCGCCACGGGGCTGACGGCCCTGCTGACCCCGCCGTTCGCGACGGGGACGCCGAGCGCCGACGAGATCCGGCAGGAGCTGGACAACAACGCCCAGGGCATCCTGGGCTATGTCGTGCGCTGGATCGATCAGGGCGTCGGTTGCTCCAAGGTGCCGGACATCCATGACGTCGGCCTGATGGAGGACCGGGCCACGCTGCGCATCTCCAGCCAGCACCTGGCCAACTGGCTGCGCCACGGCGTCGTCACCGAGGATGAGGTGAGGGCGGCGCTGGAACGGATGGCGGTGGTGGTGGATCGCCAGAACGCGGGCGACGCCGCCTATCGCCCGCTGGCCCCGGCCTTTGACGGCGCGGCGTGGAATGCCGCCTGCGATCTGGTGTTCAAGGGGCGCGAACAGCCCAACGGCTATACAGAACACCTGTTGACCGCCTGGCGACGCCGCGCCAAGGCGGGCTGATTTTTCAGGCAAAAAACCGCCGCTGTCCCAAAATGAGGCGAAAGCTTGCCAAAGGTTAACGGCGCTCGTAGAACAGCGTCCGTTAACGTTTCATTAACCCTTGCGGCCGGGGACTGACGCCGCGCTCGCTGGGGATGTGTGCCATTTTGGGATGGCACGCCTCTTGGAACGCTGACCAACGAACCCCCTCCTGGTGGCGGGGGCGCCGCGACTTGCGGCTGTGGGAGGCGAACGGTGGGCTGGTTTCTGACCCCTTCAGATGGGAAGCGTGCGGTTGTGCGTCCCATGGCGCAAGTCGGCGGCCTGATGGCGCTGGTTGTGGCGGCCTTCGCGGCCGGTTCGGTCGCAGCCGAGCCCATGCGCGACGCCAGCTCAGCCGTTATCGGCTCGCGACTGGATGTCGTGGTCAAGGGGCGGATCACGCCACGTTGTCAGATGTCCGGCGGCGGCGACGTCGATCTGGGCGAGCTTTCGGGCGGTGAGAGCGTGAGCGCGCTCTTCGCTCTGGATTGCAACGTGCCGTTCGACATTTCCATGCAGTCGTCACGCGGCGGTCTGGCCCACGTCAGCCAACCCCAGGGCGAGGGGCCCTTCGTGGGGCTGCTGCCCTATGACATGCGTCTGACCATTCCGACCCTGCGTCCGTCGCCGGCGACGGTCCAGGCCAGCTTCACCAGCACCCAGATGATCGGCGGACGCACGCTGAGCAGCGGCGACGGCATCGCCGCCGGCGGCGGAAAGCTGGAGCTGCGCACCCGCAAACCTGAAGGCGCCGGTCTGCTGGCCGGACGCTACAGCGAGGCTCTAACGCTGACGGTCACGCCTCGTATGTAGGCCGGCTAAAGTATAAAACTCAGTATTTCTGTAAAACAGTCGTCACCAATACGTATTGGTGGCGATTTTTTGCGTCAAAGACAAATAGACATAATTCGCGTTGCAGGGGAAAGCGACAATATCGTGGTAAATCAGTGGTTTTTTTCTTGACCGATGTTTTAACGATCCGTAAACATCGCTGCAGATCGGGGGAGCTTCTTCCGTCTCGGTCGACAAGATTTGTCTCAACCAGGTTTGGAGAATTCCAATGAAAATGATTTCGCTTCTCGCCGGCGTCGCCGCCGTCGCCCTGTCCGCCACTTCGGCTCTGGCCAGCGGCCCGATCTACCAAGGTTCGGTCACGACCCACGGCTTCTTCGGCGGCACCACGAACAACGCTGCGGCCGTCGGCGCTGCCGACCTGCTGCAAGCTTTCAACGCCCTGCCGGGCAGCGTTGCGCTGTTCACCATCGACAGCAGCGGTTTCGCCGGCAACACCGCCAGCACCTCGACCACCAACGGCGCGACCTTCTCGCTGAAGGGCAATGTGACGCCGGATTGCGCCTACTACTTCGGTTCGGCCAACACGACGGTCGACTTCGGCGTGATCGGCATCAACACCTCGGACAACAACCCTGACGCGGCCTTCGAAATGGTCGGCGGCGACCGCACGCTGGACATCAACTCGAACCTGGCCGGCTGCAACACCCGCAACACCGTGACCTTCTCGAAGACCGACCTCAGCACCACCAACGGCGCTGGCTTCGATCCGGCCCAGTTCACCAACGTGATCCCGGTTTCGCTGGTCGCCAAGTACAAGGCCGGCGTCGTCGGCGGCACCTCGACCGTCTCGGAACAGACCGTGACCCTGGCCAACACCGGCAACCAAGCCTCGGCCAGCACGCACGGCGCCTGGAAGTCCTCGCTGGACATGAAGCTGACCCTGTCGAACCCGAACAAGGGTCTGCTGGCCGGCGACTACACCGGCAGCGTCGGCGTCACCATCGTCGCCTTCTAAGACGACAGGATCGCTTGCGATCTGCGGAAGCGGGGGGGCCTTCGGGCCTCCCCGTTTTCACTTTCTAAACCAATGTTAGATCAAGGGTCAGGTCGGCTGGCCCACGCTTTGCAGGGGGCTGCATAGTTTCGCGACCGCCCAAACGGGGCGGCGCTCGGGGAGTTTCCAAATGATCCTGCACAAGCTTGCAGCATGGCGTCCGCGTCGCTTGCTCGGCGCAGCCGTGCTGGCCCTGGGCCTGATGTTCACCTCCGCCGTTTCCTGGGCGATGCGGGTGTCGCCCATGGTGGCGGAAATGACGACGACGGGCGTCGGATCGGCCGCCCGGATCGAGGTGGGCAACGTCGGCGCGACGGCCATGCCTTTTGAAACCATGATCACCCGGCTGGACATCGACGCGAACGGCGACTTCATCGAGACCCCGGCCGACGAGAGCTTCCTGGTCTTCCCGCCCCAGGGCGTGGTCGGCGTGGGCGGACGCCAGGTCATGCGCGTCCAGTGGGTCGGCGAACCCAATATCGAAACCTCGCACGCCTATTATCTGTGGGTGAAGCAACTGCCGATCGCGACCGAGACCCGGCCCCCGGAAGAGACGGGCGGCGGCACGGTGGCCGTGACCGTGCTCTACACCATGAAGGCCCTGCTGGTGGTGGCGCCGGACGGCGCCGAGCCCAAGGTCGAACTGGTGTCGGCCAAGCCCGCCATGATCACCCCGCCTGTGCCTCAGGTTGACCCCTCGCTGAGCGACGGCGCCCCGGTCGAGGCCCCGCCCGCCGAGCCCGGCGTCGAGATCATCGTCACGAACAGCGGCAACCGTTATGCCCTGATGTCCGGCGCGACCTGGATCATCGAAGGCTTCGCCAAGGATGGGGCTCCCTATCGTCAGGAACTGAAGACCGGCGATCTGTCGGCGATCGTCGGGGTCGGCTATCTGGCGCCCAGCGGCGGACGGCGGACCTTCCAGGTGCCTACGGGCGGCGTCGAACTGGATCCGGCGCGTCCCATTTCGGTACGGTTCGCAAATTGACCCGGGGGGGGGGAGTTTCGGTCATTGCGCTGATCGCCGCAGTTACGGCGACACCGCATTCGGCCGCGGCCAGCGGCTTCGGCGCCGTGCGCGCCGTCTATGATGCCACGGCGGCCGCTCTGGGCCTGGACGGTCTCGCACAGGAAGCCGTCGCTTCGGCGACACCGGCCCCGCAGGACCCCGCGCCTGCGCCTGCTGCGGCGGCCGAAACGCCCCGTCGCAACATCAATCCGTATGACCGCGACATCGCCATGACGGTGCCGCTGAACTTCAATCAGCGCGTGCTCGGCGAGATGCCGGTCGTGCTGACGCGCGACGACCGTTTCATGGTCGAAAGCAACGGCTTCCAGGCCCTGATCAAGCCCCTGCTGACGCCGGAGGCCCAGGCCGAGCTGGCGGTGCAACTGACCGGGGTGGAGCAGTTCGCGCCCGAAGAGATCAACGCCACCGGAATCCGTCTGGACTACGATCCTGATCAACTGGCGGTGCTGGTGCTGCGCATTGATCCGACCAAGCGCAATGTCGAGATGTTGTTCGAGGGCGGACGGCCCGAGGATCCGGGTCTGGCCCCCGAAAACTTCTCGGCCTACCTGAACACCAACATGGTCGTGCAGAGGCGCGAGCAGACCGGAGACGTGGCGACGCCTTCGGTCTTCCTGAACGGCGCGGTGCGCTACAAGGGTCTGGTGTTCGAGGCCGATGTTCAGGGGCGTGAGAACCTGTTCACCGGCAAGTATGAGACCGAACGTCGCTATGCGCGCCTGGTCTATGATCAGCCCAAGGATTTTCGCCGCTGGTATCTGGGCGATCTGGACCCCGAACAGCGCGGCCGTCAGGGCTTTGTGGAAATGGGCGGCGTCGGCGTGCAGCGCCAACGTCGTCGCTTTGAGAGCTTCCGCAATGATCGCCTGAGCGGCGCGCGTCAGTTGACGCTGCAGGAAGCCTCGACGGTGCGCGTTCTCCGCAACGGCGCGACCGTGCGCGAATTCCGCCTGGATCCGGGCCAGTATGATCTGAGCAATCTGCCGCTGGAGATCGGTTCCAACGACGTCCAGCTGGAGATTCGCGGCGACGCCGGCCGCATCGAGCAGGTGTCCTACAGCGCCTATCTGGACAATATCGACCTGGAGCCGGGCGACTATGAGTATGGCGCCTATCTGGGCGTCACCAACGACCAGTTCATCGGCTCGCCCGACTACTCGGACGGCGATCTGGCCTTCACCGGCTATTGGCGCAAGGCGTTCGTCAACCGGCCTGGGCTGGGCGCGGGACTGCAGGCCTCGGAGCGCGTGCAGACCCTGACGGCCCAGACGCAATTCATTCTGGACAACGGCGCGCGCCTGCAACTGGACGGAGCGGGCAGCAACGGGGACGCGGGCGCAGGCTACGCCTATGCGGCCGCCTTTGACCATTTCGTCTTCGTGGGCGAGACATACGACACCTGGACGGTCGCCGCAGACTATACGTCCGAAGACTTCGCCACCCTGGGCAATCCCACGGGACAGAACCAGACGTCGTGGGTGTTCTCGGGGTCCTATACGCACCGATTCAACGTCAACTGGATGTCGACGCTGAGCGGCTCCTATCGCATGAGCCGATCGGACACGATCGGTGATTCCTATTCCATCAGCGCCAACACCTCTTATCGATTCAGCCCCCAATGGAGCGCCGATTTCGGCGTCGAACTGGTGGACTTCGGGGCGACCGGCGGGTTCGGCGAGCGTCGGGACGGGTTCGGCTTTACGTTCGCCCTGGTCTGGCAGCCGCGCTTCGATCGTCGCGGCGACGCCCGCTACAGCTCGGCCACCAACGCCGCATCCGTCAACTTCCAGCAGTATGCCGGCAACCACGTCGGCGCGCTGGGTTACTCGGTCAACTCCAGCTACAGCGACGGTTCGGGCAATGTGTCCGGCCAGGTCGACTATGTCGGCAACCGCTTCGACGCCAGCCTGACGCACTCCGCCTTCGGTCGTGATTTCAGCAATATCACCGAGGAGCAGGTCACCAGTCTGCGTGTCGGCTCGTCCATCGCTATGGCGGGCGGCAAGGTCGCCGTGGGTCGCCAGATCTACGACAGCTTCGCCATCGTCTATCCGCACGACTCGCTTGGTGATCGCGACGTGATCGTCGGCGATACGCTCCAGGGCGGTCAGTATATCTCCAAGAGCGGAGCCCTGGGGGCGGCGGTGAACGGCCAGCTCAGCTCCTATGTGAACCAATCGGTTCGCTATGACGTGATGGACCCGCCGCGCGGGTACAACATCGGCGAGGGCGTCGCCCGTATTCTTCCGACCTATCGCAGCGGCTACGCCATCGAGGTCGGCAGCGCCAAGTTCGTCAGCGCCATGGGACGACTGGTCGGCAACGCCAACCGCCCGGTCGCGCTGATGTCCGGTCGCGTCCGCCCGGCGGATGATCCGAATGCTGAGCCCGAGCTGTTCTTCACCAACTCCGTCGGCCGCTTCGCCGTGCAGAATCTGGAACCGGGCAAGAAGTATCGCGTAGAACTCTTCTCTACCCCTGCGCTTGGTTTCGAGTTCACTGTTCCGGAAGACAACGAGGGTCTTCTGGATCTCAAGGTGCTTAACGTTCCGCTCGACGTGCCCGAATGATCAATCCAAAGAGGTCGCAGATGTCTAGATTTGGCGCCAAGGTTCTGCTCGCAGCGACCGTCGCCGCCGGGCTGATGGCCGGCACGGGGACGGCTTCCGCTCAGGCCCAGGCCGGTTGCCGACTGGCTTTTGAAGCGGGCGCCGATCAATGGCTCATTCAATATGACCCTCTCGCACAGGACGTGGCCGAGCGGCATTTCGACGTCGCGGTCGTCAACCATGGCGATCGCGCGTGCGGCGGCGCGGTGCGGGTCGAACTGCGGGGCGAACAGTTCGGACTTGGCCAGCCGGGCGATGCCCAGCGGTTGCCCTATGTCGTGGTTGATGAACGCGGCGGCGTCGATGTGACGCCGCGCGCCGGTCAGAGCGCCCGTCGGGTCGGCGCCCGGTCGCTGGATCTGGCGCCGGGCGAGCGGGGCCTCCTGAGGTTCAGTTTTGCGGCCTCGCCGACGGGGCTCCTGAGCTCGGGCCTGCACTCGCAGAATGTGTTCATCACCCTGGAGGGGGAGGGCGGTTCATCCCTTTCGGAAAAGCCGGTGACGCTGGGCATTCAGGTCGCGTCGGCGGCTCTGATGGGTCTGAAAGGCGAGTTCAGCCGCCGCGGCGGCCTTGCGACCATCGACCTGGGAGAGTTGACGGAGGGCCGACGGCCGTTGGCGACCACCCTCTATGTCCTGAGCACCGGCGGATACAGCGTTGCAGTCAACTCCGCCAACGGCGGACGCCTGCGTCAGGGCTCCAGTGAATGGTATGTCTCCTACGGGCTGGCCCTGGGCGATCGCGCCATGGATCTGGCGTCTGGCGATCGCTTCGAGATCGTGTCGCGTCGTCCGCGCGCGGACGACTATCGGCTGACGATCAATGTCGGATCGGTTGTCGGCAAGCGGGCGGGAGATTACAGCGATACTCTGACCTTTACGGTCGCTGCGATCTGATTCCGCCCTCTATTGGCGGAAACGAAAAACGCCCCGCAGGGTTCTGCGGGGCGTTTCAGTATGAGGGTCTTGATCGGCTCAGATCGGCTGGATGGTCAGGGCCAGGATCAGAGGCTGTTCCAGTTCAACTTCGTCGAAGCGATAGTTGACGGTGCGGATGGTCGCCATGCTGGATCGGCGTAGCTCGAGCATGCCGTTCCTGGCGAGGCTCAACGATCGATCTCCGTAGATGATCCGCGCCTTCTCCGTGCCGGACAACGGTCGGTACTGGGCCGAGACAGTGAAGCCGCCCGGGCTGTTGCAGGCCTCGATCACCGAACCCATGCGGCCGTTCTCAGCCATGACGGTTCCAGAAGGGCGAACCCAGCAGGCGACGGGCACGGTGGCGCGAACGCGGTAGGTGTGTCCTGCGGTCGGGCCTGCCGCCGCGATCTGCGGTGCGAGAAGGGCAGTCAGGCCGGCGGCGAGCGCCAGATATGTACGGCGTTTTGCCGACTTCAACTTGGTCATGACGTCCTCATCACCCTTGATTTCAAGTGGACGATACTTGGCGGCTCTTAACTTCAGGCGAGCAGACAGGCTTAGCGGGCGCTTAAGTCCTATCGTAAATCGTTGCTAACCTTGTTGATCTGAGAGCGCCGGGACATGGCGACGGTCGAGGGTGGAACGCATGAAAAAGGGGGCGCGATCCGCATCGCGCCCCCGATAAGACGGGTTAGCCTGAATGGGTGGCGTCAGGTCTTGGCGCCGGCGCGCCCCTTACCCAGCTCGCGGTTCAGCCACAGGGCCAGCAGGGTGCAGATGGCGCCCGACAGCAGGTAGCCGCCGCCCGCGATCAGGCCGAACCTGCCCGACAGGGCCAGGGCCGCCAGCGGGGCGAAGCCGGCGCCGAACAGCCAGGCCAGGTCCGACGTCAGGGCCGAGGCGGTGTAGCGGTTGGTCACGCTGAAGCTGGAGGCGATGGCGCCCGAGGCCTGGCCGAACGACAGACCCAGCAGGATGAAGCCGAGGATCATATAGGCCAGTTCGCCGATGGGGCCGCCGTCCAGCATCTGGGGCGCAAAGCCCGAGAAGGCGGCGATGCCCGCCGCGGTCACGGCCAGCAGGGCGCGGCGGCCGTAACGGTCGGCCAGCCAGCCCGAGGCCAGGATGGCGGCCAGGCCGAAGACGGCGCCGATCAGTTCAATGATCAGGAAGCGGCTCGGCGCCTCTTCGGTGTAGAGGAAGACCCAGGACAGCGGGAAGACGGTCACCATGTGGAACATGGCGAAGCTGGCCAGGGGGGCGAAGGCGCCGAGCACGATCTTTGGGCCTTCCTCGCGGATGGCCTGGAGCACCGGGGTCGGTTGCAGCTCCAGCGTCTCGAACGCCGCCTGGAAGGCAGGCGTCACCACGATGCGCAGGCGGGCGAACAGAGCCACCACGTTGATGGCGAAGGCCACGAAGAAGGGATAGCGCCAGCCCCAGTCGAGGAAGTCGGCCGCCGACAGCTTGCTGAGGAAGTAGGCGAACAGGGCGCTGGCCACGATCAGCCCGAAGGGCGCGCCCAGTTGCGGCACCATGGCGTACCAGCCGCGACGGTTGGCCGGGGCGCTGACGGCCAGCAGCGAAGCCATGCCGTCCCAGGCGCCGCCCAGGGCGACGCCCTGACCGATACGCAGCACGATCAGCATGACCGCCGCCCAATGACCCGCCTGGGCATAGCTGGGCAGGAAGCCCAGCGAGACGGTGGAGATGCCCATCAGGAACAGGGCGATGGTCAGCTTGGTCCCGCGTCCGAAGCGTCGGTCAATGGCGATGAACAGGGCCGTGCCGAATGGGCGGGCGATAAAGGCCACGGCGAAGACGGCGAAGGACAGCAGGGTGCCGCCCAAGGGTCCCGCATAGGGGAAGACCAGCTGCGGGAAGACCACGACCGAGGCGATCGCATAGACGAAGAAGTCGAAGAATTCCGACGTGCGACCGATGATCACGCCGATCGCAATTTCTCCGGCGTCGATTTTGCCGTGTCGCGCGTTGATCTGGCTGGCGTCCCGCTCAAGGGACTCTGAAGAAGGCGCGCCGCTGGTGGCGTTCATGACCGATGACGTTCCCTGGACCCGGGCGCGACACGCGCGCCGACATGGTAAGAATGGCGAAAGCCGTCATTTGCTCCCGATCGTCTGCGGGGGGGATAGGACGGATTGTCCAATGTCCCTCATCGGCGGGCGGCGGTACGGGCGACGCACAATGATCGTGCCAGAGCCCTCTTCCCGAACAGGAACCGCCGTGCGCCGCCTGCGACCCCTATTGTTGTTGCCCCTTCTGGCCCTGCTGCCGGGCTGTGAAGCTGTCGTGCTGGCCCCCGCCGGCGACATCGCCGTGCAGCAACGCGACCTGCTGGTCATGTCGGTGGTGCTGATGCTGATCATCATCATTCCGGTGATGGCGCTGACCGTCTTCTTCGCCTGGAAGTACCGGGAGTCGAACAAGGAAGCCCGGTATGAGCCGGATTGGGATCACTCGACCCATCTGGAAGTGCTGATCTGGGCCGCGCCGCTGCTGATCATCATCTGCCTGGGCGCCATCACCTGGTCGGGCACCCACCTGCTGGATCCCTATCGGTCGCTGGACCGGGTCAACAAGGGGCAGGCCGTCGCCGAGGGCGTGGAGCCGCTGCAGGTCAACGTCGTCGCCATGGATTGGAAGTGGCTGTTCATCTACCCCGAATACGGCATCGCCACGGTCAATGAACTGGCTGCGCCGGTGGACCGGCCGATCCGTTTCCACATCACCTCGACCGGGGTGATGAACTCCTTCTACATCCCCGCCCTGGCCGGCCAGATCTACGCCATGCCGGGCATGGAGACGAAGCTGCACGCGGTGATCAACCGTCCGGGCGAATACGTCGGCTTCTCGGCCAACTATTCCGGCGACGGGTTCTCGAACATGCGGTTCGCTTTCCACGGGCTGGATCAGGCCGGGTTCGACCAGTGGGTGGCGGGCGTGCGCGCCGACAGCCGGAGCCTGGACCGTGAAACCTATCTGGAGCTGGAAAAGCCCAGTGAGAAGGTGCCGGTCCTGCATTACGCCTCGGTCGATGAAGGCCTGTTCGACGCCGTGCTGAACATGTGCGTCGAGCCGGGCAAGATGTGCATGGGCGAGATGATGGCCATCGACAAGAAGGGCGGCCTGGGTCTGACCGCTGTTCACGCCACCTGGCCGCTGGTTCACGACAAGTACGCCCGTCGCGGCGAGGCTGTCCTGGGTTCGGGCCAGTCCTACGTGATGGCGGTCTGCACCCCGCTGGAGGCCGAAAAGGCTGCTGTCGACGCTGGTCGTCGCCGTCAGGAACTGGCCGTGCAGATGGCGCGCTCGACGCCGACCGAACAGATCATGGGCATGGGTCTGGCCCGTCCAGGCCAATCTCGTCTCGGAGAAGCCGCCCGCACCGAAGTCGCCGCCACCGGCTGGCCCTTCGCCCCTCGCATTCCTGCGCCGACCGCCGCCGACGCATCTGCTGCGTCGCAATCCTGAGCGCCTGACCGACATGTCTATTGATCAAATCGCATCCATGATCTTCGGAAGGCTCGACTGGGACGCCCTGCCGTTCCACGAGCCCATCCTGGTCGCCACCTTCAGCGTCGTCGTGCTGGGCGGTCTGGCGACCCTGGGTCTGATCACCCGCTACAAGCTGTGGGGCTATCTCTGGACCGAATGGTTCACGACGGTCGATCACAAGAAGATCGGCATCATGTACATGATCCTGGGGATCGTCATGCTGCTGCGCGGCTTCGCCGACGCCGTCATGATGCGTCTGCAACAGGCCATGGCCTTTGGCGGGTCCGAGGGCTACCTGAACGCGCACCACTATGATCAGATCTTCACCGCCCACGGCGTGATCATGATCTTCTTCGTGGCCATGCCGCTGATCACCGGCCTGATGAACTATCTGGTGCCGTTGCAGATCGGGGCGCGGGACGTCTCCTTCCCCTTCCTGAACAATTTCAGCTTCTGGATGACGACGGCGGGCGCGGTGCTGGTGATGGCCTCGCTGTTCATCGGCGAGTTCGCGCGCACCGGCTGGCTGGCCTATCCGCCGCTGTCGGGCATTGGCTACAGTCCCGGCGTCGGCGTCGACTACTACATCTGGGCGCTGCAGATCGCGGGGGTGGGGACCACCCTGTCCGGCATCAACCTGATCGCGACCATCGTGAAGATGCGCGCGCCGGGCATGGGCCTGATGAAGATGCCGATCTTCACCTGGACCTCGCTGTGCGCCAACGTGCTGATCGTCGCGTCCTTCCCGGTGCTGACGGCGGTTCTGGCCCTGCTGACGGCGGATCGCTATCTCGGCACCAACTTCTTCACGAACGACTTCGGCGGCAACCCGATGATGTACGTGAACCTGATCTGGATCTGGGGCCACCCCGAGGTCTACATCCTGGTGCTGCCGCTGTTCGGCGTCTTCTCCGAAGTCACCTCGACCTTCTCGGGCAAGAAGCTCTTTGGCTATACGTCCATGGTCTATGCGACGGTGGTCATCACCATCCTGTCCTACCTGGTGTGGCTGCACCACTTCTTCACCATGGGCTCGGGCGCGTCCGTGAACTCCTTCTTCGGGATCACGACGATGATCATTTCGATTCCGACGGGGGCCAAACTTTTCAACTGGCTGTTCACCATGTACCGCGGCCGCATCCGGTTTGAACTGCCGATGATGTGGACCGTGGCCTTCATGCTGACCTTTGTGATCGGCGGCATGACCGGGGTCATGCTGGCGGTGCCGCCGGCCGACTTCGTCCTGCACAACAGCCTGTTCCTGATCGCCCACTTCCACAACGTCATTATCGCCGGCGTGCTGTTCGGCCTGTTTGCGGGCATCAACTTCTGGTGGCCCAAGGCCTTCGGCTTCAAGCTGGACAAGACCTGGGGTCTGGTCAGCTTCTGGTGCTGGGTCATCGGTTTCTGGGTCGCCTTCGCCCCGCTCTACGTCCTGGGCTTCATGGGCGTGACGCGGCGGATGCGGGTCTTTGACGATCCGTCCTACCAGATATGGTTCATCATCGCGGCGGTCGGCGTCGGCATCATCGCCATGGGCATCCTGGCCATGCTGATCCAGTTCGCCGTCTCGATCATCAACCGCGACAAGCTGCGCGACGAGACGGGCGACCCCTGGCATGGCCGCACCCTGGAGTGGGCCACGTCGTCGCCGCCGCCGGCCTACAATTTCGCCAAGACGCCGATCATCCACGACTCGGACGCCTGGTGGGACATGAAGGCTCGCGGTTATGAGCGTCCGACCGAGGGCTATCAGGCCATCCACATGCCCTCGAACACGGGCGCGGGGGTGATCCTGGCCGGCCTGTCGACCGTCGTGGGCTTCGCCCTGATCTGGTACATGTGGTGGCTGGCGGCCTTGGGCTTCTTCGCCCTGATCGCCTACGCCATCTTCCACACCTTCAACTACAAGCGCGACTACTACATCCCGGCCGAGACGGTGCAGGCGACGGAAGACGCGCATACCAAGGCTCTGGCCAAGGCCCTCGCAGCCGCAGCGGAGAAGGGGTGATCCAATGAGCCACGCAGCGTCCCTGAACCCCGACTACGTCGACGAGGCCGGGCGGCCGATCTACCACCCGGTCGAGGAACCGCATCACCCGGAAGGCCACAGCACCATGCTGGGCTTCTGGCTCTATCTGATGAGCGACTGCCTCATCTTTGCGATGCTGTTCGCCGTCTATGCGGTGATCGGCGCCAACTACGCCGCCGGCCCCGCGCCCAAGGACCTGTTCGACCTGCCGCTGGTGGCGCTGAACACGTCCATGCTGCTGCTGTCGTCGATCACCTACGGCTTCGCCATGCTGGCCATGGTCAAGAACCGCACCGCCCAGATGCAGATCTGGCTGGCGATCACCGGCGTCTTCGGCCTCTGCTTCCTGGGGATCGAGATCTATGAGTTCGCCCATCTGATCCACCTGGGCGCCACGCCCCAGCGCAGCGGCTTCCTGTCGGCCTTCTTCGTTCTGGTCGGCACCCACGGCCTGCACGTCACTTTCGGCTGCATCTGGCTGGTCACGCTGATGATCCAGGTCTGGCAGAAGGGCCTGATCCCGGCCAACAAGCGCAGACTGATGTGCCTCAGCCTGTTCTGGCACTTCCTGGACGTCATCTGGATCGGCGTCTTCACCTTCGTCTATCTGTTCGGGATGCTGCGATGAGCGCCGAGGCCCACAACGAACACGCTGCTGATCATCACGACGATCACCACGGCGACGATCACGATCACGGCTCGTTCAAGACCTATATGATCGGGTTCCTGCTGTCGGTCGTGCTGACGGCGATCCCGTTCTGGCTGGTCATGACCGGCGTGCTGCCGCCTCAGACGACGGGCCTGATCATCACGGCCTTCGCCGTGGTGCAGATCATCGTCCACATGATCTTCTTCCTGCACATGAACCACAAGTCCGAGGGCGGGTGGAACATGCTGGCGCTGATCTTCACCATCGTCATCGTGGTGATCGCCGTCGCGGGTTCGGTCTGGGTGATGTATCACCTGAACACCAACATGATGCCCACCCACGAGATGCAGACCATGGGCTGAGCCTGACGGCCAGCCGGGGAGAAGCGCCATAGAGCCGTCGTCGCGACCCGCCCGGCCGCCGCGCAGCATGACCGCCCTGATCCTTGGGGCGGTCGTGTTCGCCGTGCTGTTCGCGGGCTTCTCCGCCCTGGGCGTCTGGCAGGTGCAGCGGCTGGCCTGGAAGCAGGAGCTGATCCGTCAGGTGGACGCCCGCATCCATGCCGCGCCCATCGCCGCGCCGCCGCCCGGTCAGGTCGTCACGCGTCAGGCGGATCAGTATCGTCGGGTCGTCGTCAGCGGCCGTTTCGATCATTCGCGCGAAGCCCTGGTCAAGGCGGTGACGGACCTCGGCCCCGGCTACTGGGTGCTGACCCCGCTGGAGACGGATCGCGGTTTCACCGTCCTGATCAACCGGGGCTTTGTGCCGTCCGAGCGCCAGAAGC
>CAYWDO010000008.1:1414-3529 GCA_964456995.1 uncultured Brevundimonas sp. | reverse complement strand
CGCGGTTTCACCGTCCTGATCAACCGGGGCTTTGTGCCGTCCGAGCGCCAGAAGCCGGCGGATCGCGCCGCCGGTCAGGTTGGGGGGGTGACGACCGTCGTCGGCCTGCTGCGCCTGACCGAACCCGATGGCGGCTTCCTGCGCGCCAACGACCCGGCGGGCGACCGCTGGTTTTCGCGCGATGTGGCGGGGATCGCCAAGGCGAGGGGGCTTTCCGGCCCCGTCGTTCCCTACTTCATCGACGCCGACGCCACGCCCAATCCGGGCGGCTGGCCGCGCGGGGGGCTGACCGTGGTGCGTTTCGCCAACAGCCATTTGATCTATGCCCTGACCTGGTTTGGGCTGGCCCTGATGTCGGCGGCGGGCTTCGTCCTGTTCGCGCGTGAGGAAAAGCGCCGGAGGGCGGCGCGATGAGCGTGATGGGGTTCGCGCGCGGCCTGATGGGTCTGGACGACCGGGCCGAGGCGCCGGTGTCGCCAGGCGCGGCCGGGCGGCGCAACATGCTGCTGTTGATCCAGCTGCGCTGGCTGGCGGTCGTCGGTCAGGTGGTGACCATCGCCGTGGTTCACTGGGGGCTGAAGATCCCCCTGCCGCTGGGGATGCTGCTGCTGGCGCCGACGGGGCTGGCGCTGATGAACCTGGCCAGCGCCCCCTTCACCCTGCGCCGTCAGAGCGTGACCGATCCCGAACTGCTGCTGGCTCTGTTCGTCGATGTGGCCGCGCTCAGTTGGCTGCTCTTCTTCAGCGGCGGGGCCAGCAATCCGTTTGCGGCGCTTTATCTGATGCAGATCGTGCTGGCGGCGGTGCTGTTGCGCCCGCCCTACGCCTGGGGGTTCGTGCTGGTCACCAGCGCCTGCCTGGGCCTGCTGGCCGTCTGGCACCAACCGCTGTTGCTGCCGCCCAGCGCCGATGCGCGTCTGGGGCTGATCCAGGCCGGCGCCCTGGTCAACTTCATCCTGATCGCCGTGCTGCTGGTGGCCTTCGTCACGCGGACGACCCAGAACGTGCGGGCGCGTGACGCCTATCTGGCCGACGCCCGGCAACAGGCGGCGGAGCAGGATCATATCGTGCGCATGGGGCTGCTGGCGTCCGGCGCCGCGCATGAGCTGGGCACGCCGCTGGCCTCGCTGTCGGTCATCCTCAGCGACTGGAAGCGGATGCCGCAACTGACGGCTGACGCCGACCTGACGGCCGATATCGCCGAGATGCAGGCCGAGGTCGAGCGCTGCAAGACCATCGTCACCGGCATTCTGATGTCGGCAGGCGAGGCGCGGGGCGAGGCGCCCACCGTCACCACCCTGGGCGGCTTCCTGTCCGAGATCGTGGCCGACTGGCGCGAGAAGTCCAACGACGCCATGGGCGTGGTCCTCCGGGGGCCGACGCCGCGCGACCCGCGCATCATCGCCGACCCGGCCCTGAAGCAGGTCTTCAGCGCCCTGCTGGACAACGCCCACGAGGCCGGCGCCGAGCGGATGGTGATCGCCGCGACGCTGGCCGACGATCTGCTGTCGATTGAATTCAACGACGACGGGCCGGGCTTTTCGCCGGACATCCTGGAGCGCGTGGGTCAGCCCTATCAATCGACCAAGGGCCGGGCAGGGGCGGGGCTGGGCCTCTTTCTGCTGGTCAATGTCATGCGCAAACTGGGCGGCGGCGTTATCGCCGCCAATCGACGCGACGGCGGCGGCAGCGTCCGCCTGACCCTGCCGCTGGAGGCCCTGGCTCCGAAATGACCGAAATGACCGACGCGCCCCGCCAGTTGCTGATCGTCGAGGATGACGAGGCTTTCGCCAAGACGTTGCGCAAGTCGTTCGAACGGCGCGGCTATGAGGTGGTGTCCGCCCGCAGCCATGAGCAACTGATCGAACTGCTGGCTGTCCATCATCCGCAATATGCGGTGGTGGACCTGAAGCTGGGGGCGTCCTCGGGCCTGACCTGCGTGCAGACGCTGCACGCCTTTGATCCTGATCTGAACATCGTCGTCCTGACTGGCTTCGCCAGCATCGCCACGGCCGTCGAGGCCATCAAGCTGGGGGCGCGGCACTATCTGGCCAAGCCATCCGGCACGGACGAGATCGAAGCCGCATTCGCCCGTCAGGACGGTGATCCCGACGC
>CAYWDO010000008.1:0-1314 GCA_964456995.1 uncultured Brevundimonas sp. | reverse complement strand
CCGGCACGGACGAGATCGAAGCCGCATTCGCCCGTCAGGACGGTGATCCCGACGCCGCTCTCAGCGCCCGCCCGACCTCGATCAAGACGCTGGAGTGGGAGCGGATCCACGAGGTGCTGGCCGAGACCGACTTCAACATCTCTGAAACCGCCCGCCGTCTGGGCATGCATCGTCGCACCCTGGCCCGGAAGCTGGAGAAGCGTCAGGTCACCTGAGCGCTTGGATTAGTGTGCGCTGCGTCCGAGCAGCCGCATGACCTGGTGCACGAGCACGGCGAGGACGCCGCCGATGAGCAGGCCCAGCAGACCTGACAGCAGGGCCGTGATCGTCCAGCTGACGGCGCCGCCCAAGGGCCCGGACAGGGCGCCCGCCGCGTGGGCCAGATGCTCGATCGGTTCGGCAGGCCAAGCCAGGCCAAGCGTGTGCGAGCCGTGCATCAGAATGCCGCCGCCGACCCAGAGCATGGCGACCGTGCCAATGACGGACAGGCCCGAGAAGACGCCCGGCATGGCCTTGACCAGACCGCGCCCGATGGCGCGGCTGGACTTCGACGTGCGTTCGGCCATGTGCAGGCCGATGTCGTCCAGCTTCACCAGAAGGCCGACCGCGCCATAGACCACCACGGTCATGGCCAGGCCGACCACGATCAGCACCCCGGCCTGGGTCGCCAAAGGCGCGTCGGTCACATCGGCCAGGGCGATGGTCATGATCTCGGCCGACAGGATCAGGTCTGTACGCACGGCGCCGGAAATGGTCGCCGCCTCCAGATGGGCCGGGTCGTCGCTGACCGGCGCCTTCTCGGCCTCATGCCCGCCGAACATCTCCATCACCTTTTCCGCCCCTTCGAAACAGAGGTAGGCGCCGCCGAACATCAGCAGAGGCGTGATGGCCCAGGGCGCGAAGGCGGTCAGCAAGAGGGCGACGGGCAGGATCAGCAACATCTTGTTGCGGATCGAGCCCACGGCGATCTTGCCGATGATCGGCAACTCGCGGCTGGGGGAAAGGCCGGTGACGTATTTCGGCGTCACGGCGGCGTCGTCGATCACGATGCCGGCCGCCTTGCCTGCGGCCTTGCCCGAGGCGGCGCCGATGTCGTCGATGGATGCGGCGGCCAGCTTGGCGATCCCCGCGACGTCGTCGATCAGGGCCATCAGTCCAGAAGGCATGGGGAAACACCAGCAATGAGGGAAGAAGAGCAGCTCATCTTCCTGCCTGCGACGATGCGTCTTGGGAAGGGCTGAGCTTCGCCATCACGCGGAACGGCGACCAGAGCGTCGATTATTCCCTGGGGGAGCGTGCTTTGCTTGGGGGGGG
>CAYWDO010000007.1:37922-42301 GCA_964456995.1 uncultured Brevundimonas sp. | reverse complement strand
GCGAACAGCGACAGGGCCAGGGTCCAGACCAGGGTGAAGGTCAACTGGCCGGTGGAGTTGCCGGCCAGACGGGTCATCTCGGCGCCCAGGAACTGGGCCACGTTCGACGGCAGCACCGCATAGAGGAAGCTCAACTGCTGCCAGGCGTCGGCCGGGTCGGCGAACAGGCCGTAGATGGTGACGAAGGCGCCCAGGGTCGGGAACAGGGCCAGCAGCATGAAGAAGGTCACGCCCCCGGCGACGAAGCCGACGCGGTCGCCGAAATAGCCCATGGTCGTGCGCCAGATGATGTCGACCCAACCCTTGCGCGGAATGTGGATCGGGTGTTCGGCCAGGCGCCCGCGACCGGGTTCCCTGGCATGATAATCCTCTGGCGTGGGATCGCGCGGTTCCAGCGGCTTGGGCCGTTCGGGCCGCAACTCCACGCCAAAGCGATGTCCCTGAGTGTAGAGCAGGTGGGCCGCCGTCGCGCCCGCCGCCAGCCCGCCCATTGCTGCGCCGATAAAGCGCCAGATCGCGCCGCCAGAGCGACGTTGCGGCGTGCGTTTCAAAAGTGTCTTCATCCCCATCCGGCCCACAACGGTCACGCTAGTCTTGCGTTCCGTCTTGAAATCGCCTGCCGCAAGCGCCAATCAGCGGTCATGTCCGAAAACGCCCCCGCCGCCCCGACCCTGCTCACCGCCTGGAAGGGCGCGCAAGCCCAGTTGAAAGCCGCCGGCATCGACAGTCCGTCGATCGACGCCCGCCTGCTGCTGGAGGCGTCCACCGGCGTGGGCCGCGTCGACATCCTGAACGATCCTTATCGCGTTCTCGACGCCGACAAGTTCGCCGCCTTCGAGGCCATGGTCGCGCGCCGCCTGAGGCGCGAGCCAGTGTCGCGCATCCTGGGCAAGAAGGGCTTCTGGAAGATCATGCTGAACGTCACGCCTGACGTGCTCAGCCCGCGCCCGGACACCGAGACCCTGCTGGACGTCATCGTCCGCGCCTTTGCGCCGCAACGCGCCTTTGACTTCATCGACCTAGGCACAGGCTCGGGCGCCATTCTGCTGGCCACCCTGGTCGAGCGGCCGGGCGCGCGCGGCGTCGGCACCGACATCTCGACCGAGGCCATCGCCGTGGCGCGCGAGAATGCGGCCAATCTGGACCTGAACGGGCGCTGCACCTTCATTCGCACCGAATGGGCTGCGGGCTTCGCCGACGACAGCTTCGACCTGGTGGTGTCCAACCCGCCCTATATCCCGACCGCCGACATCGCCGGGCTGGACCCGGAAGTGCGCGAGCACGACCCGCATCTGGCGCTGGACGGCGGCCCCGACGGCCTGCAGCCCTATCGCGACCTGGCCCCCGAGATCGCTCGCATCCTGCGCCCCGAAGGCGTCTTCGCCGTCGAGATCGGCTGGGACCAGGGACCTGCGGTCAAGGCTCTGTTCGAGGCGGCGGGCTTTACCGGGGTCAAGGTGGTCAAGGACCTGGGCGACCGCGACCGCGTGGTCACCAACGGGCCGGACCCGCGCGTCGATCCCATCCCGGAAGACTGATGCAGGCCGAAAGCGCTGCGCAATAAAAGCCTTGGAAACGACGCCAGCGCGCGCTAAGTCGTTTCTTGTCTCCCACTCATACGCATCCTTTTCGAGCCAGTTTGCTCGCTCAAGCGCGTCTGGGCCAGTGACGGTCGGGCTGGTCAGCCTGGCGGACCACAGGGCGGCAAACGGTTTTCCGAGCACATCGATACGGGGATTGGCCCCGACCGAACGGAACGACGAACTGGGTCCTGCCCGTCCTTAACCGACGGCGACCCGCACCAGCACGGTAAGCTCCGATGAGAGATTTCAAGGGCATGAAGCGTCAGCGCGGACGCAACCGGAAGCCCGGCGGCGGCAGCGGCGGCAACAACGCCAACGCCACCAATCCGAACCGGTCGTGGGACTCGCAAGGCCCCGAGAACATCAAGGTCCGCGGCAACGCCCAGACCGTCTATGAACGTTATATGCAGCTGGCGCGCGACGCCTCGGCTGCGGGCGACCGCGTGCTGGCCGAGAACTACACCCAGCACGCCGAACACTATTTCCGCGTTCTGCGCGCCCTTCAGCCCCAACGTCCGGTCAGCGAGATCGCCCAGCGCGAACTGGCCGGTCAGGGCTTCGACATCGACTTCGAAGACGAGTCGGGCGCGCAAGCCGCCGCCATCATCGCCGCCGCCCAGGCCGAGCAGCAGAAGATCGACGACGAGGCCCGCCGTCAGGCCGAACGCGCCGAACGCGAAGCCAACCGCGACCGCGACTTCAACAATCGCGATAACCGAGACCGCGACAACTACCGGGATCGCGACAACAACCGCGACCGGGATCGTGAGCCGCGCGAGCCCCGCGCCGAGCGCGAACCGCGTGAACCGCGCGAGGCGCAACAACAGGGCGAACCCCGCGCCGAGGGCGAGACCCGCGAGGGCGGCCGTCGCGAGACCCGCCGCGAACGCTGGGAGCGTCGCCGCGAGGAACGCAACCGTCGCTTCGAGGCTGGTGAGGCCACGCCCGAGGACGAGGCCCGCGCCCTGTCCGAGGCGGAATACGTTCCCGACGCCGGTGAGGCGCCGAGCCAGCCCGCCGCCGAGACCGAAGAGCGCGACGCTCGTCCCGCCCGTGCGCCGCGCCGTCCGCGCGCCGAACGCACGCCGGCCGCTGATGTGGTCGACGCGCCCGCCGCTGGCGAAGTCAGCGACGGCATGGGCCTGCCCGGCTTCCTGACCCGCGCCCCGACTTCGGACGCGCCGGAAGCCTCGTCGGAAGAGGCGCCCGCGCCCAAGCGTCGTGCGCCGCGCCGCAAGGTCGAACCGGCCGCCGACGAGGGTTGATCGGCGTCGCGCAACTTTAGCGCGCATTTTTACATAACAGCAATCTATGGGCGTCACTCTCGAGGCATCGGGAGGACGTTCGATGGAATTCGTTCTGGTGGTGGTTGCCCTGGCCCTGTCCGGCTGCTGGGCGGGCTTGCATCTCGCGGTGAGGGCCAGGCGCGAGGCGGCGACCTTGCGGCGGCTCAACGCCATGCTCGAGGCCCGCGCCGAGCAACGCGCCCGAGAGCTGCAGATCGCCCTGACCGCCGCCGAGGGGCAGTCGGCCCAGGTCGAGGCGGCGCACCGCGCCAAGACTGAATTCCTGGCCAGCATGAGCCATGAACTGCGCACCCCCCTGAACGCCGTCATCGGCTTTGCCGACCTGGTGCGGATGAACGAGGCGAAAGAGCCCCTGACCCTGCGTCAGCATCAGGCGGTCGAACAGATCCGCGCCGCCGGCGCCCGCCTGCTGACCCTGGTGGATGAAGTCCTGAACCTGGCCGACATCGAGGGCGGGCGATTGGCCCTGACCGTGGAGCGGGTCGATCCGCTTCTGGTCGCGCGACAGGTCTGCGAAACGCTTCGTCCCATGGCCGAGGCGGCGGGCATCGAACTGCGCGAACCGCCGCCCGTCTCCGGCCTGGCGGCTCGCGCCGACTGCGAGCGCCTGCGTCAGGTGCTGACCGCCCTGATCGCGAACGCCATCAAATACAATCGGCCGGGCGGGGCTGTGCTGATCGAGGCGCGACAATCGGCCGAGAACATCAGCCTCAGCGTCCACGATACGGGCCCCGGTCTGCCCGCGGCGCGCATGGAGGGCCTGTTCCAACCCTTCAACCGCCTGGGCCGCGAAGCCTCGGACGTGCCGGGCGCCGGGCTCGGCCTGGCCGTGGCCCGACGTCTGATCGAGGCCATGGGCGGAAAACTGGACGCCGAGAGCCGGGAGGGCGAGGGCGCGGCCTTCACCATTCGCCTGCCTGTCGGTCTGGAGGAGGCGCGCGCGGTTACGGCCTCGACCGTTCCAGCCATGGTCCTGCCTGAGGCGACGCTTCTCTATGTCGAGGACAATCCCTCAAACATCGCCCTGATGCGCCATGTGATCACGGCCCTGGGGCGGATTCAGCTGCACGTGGCCGAGACGGGGCCGGAGGGTCTGACCTTGGCCCGCGACCTGAAGCCTGACGTCATCATCCTGGACATCAACCTGCCCGGCATGGACGGGTTCGAGGTCAAGGCGCGGCTGGCTGAGGACCCCCTGACGCGCGGCGTGCCGGTTCTGGCCCTGTCGGCCCGCGCCGCCTTCGCCGACATCCGCCGAGGACGTGAAGCGGGCTTTGCCGAATACTTGACCAAACCCTTGCAGATTCCGGCTCTGGCCCAGGCCCTGTCGCGCGCCCTGACACCAGCCGCCGAGACACCGGCAGACGAGGCATGGGCCACAGACGCGGACGCCGCCTGAGGCGATCCATGGCCGCCCGTGCGAACGGCCACCCCTAGCCGGGGTTGACGCGGCGCGCCGGGACGGCTTCCTAGAAGGCGAGGGCTTTTA
>CAYWDO010000007.1:33996-37822 GCA_964456995.1 uncultured Brevundimonas sp. | reverse complement strand
TGGCTCTGCAACAGGCCGGACGCCAGCCGGGTTCAGGCAGCCTGTCCGGCCTCGGCGACCTGATCGAGCCGAACGCGGCCCGTCCCTCGGTCACGCCGCCGGTCGGGAACTACCGCTGCCGAACCATCAAACTGGGATCGCAGGGCGGCGACGAAGGCCTGGGCTACGTCGTCTATGGCTGGTTCGCCTGCCGCATCGAACAGACGCCGGCGGGCCTGAAATTCTCCAAGCTGACCGGCTCGCAGCGGCCCAGCGGGCTTCTGTTCCCGGAGAATGATCGCCACATGGTCTTCCTCGGCTCCATGGCCTTGGCCTCCGAACCCGCCGCCAGGTCCTATGGGCAGAGGCCGGAACGCGACATGGTGGCCGTGGTCGAGCGTATCGGCGAGCGCCGCTGGCGTCTGGCCGTGCCGTGGCCCGCCAATGAATCCAACCTCGATCTGATCGAACTGGTCCCGACCGCGCGCTGAGCCTGACCGGTGGCGCCTGTCGAAAGTCGTCCGAGAAAAGGATGCGACAGCGCCTCTCCACCGCTTTCTCGTCCCAGATATTTGACCCGGGCAGCGCCGCGGCCGATGAAAGTCATGTGAGCGATCCCATCCTGCCCGTCCGACGCCTGCCCAGAGGCCGTCTGCCTGCGCCCGCTCCCGGCAGGGGACGGATCGAGGGCTTTTCCGATATTCGGCTGAGCGTGGAACAGGCCGAGGCCTCGCTGGAGGCGGCGGCGGATCGACTGTCCTTGCCGCGTTCGGGCTGGTCGTCGGGGCGGTTCGACATGCTGGCGATTTCAGGCGGAGCGTCGGGGGGAGCCTATGGCGCGGGCGCTCTGGTCGGGCTGACGGAGGCGGGGATGCGGCCCGAGTTCGCCCTGGTCACGGGGGTCAGCACCGGCGCCCTGATCGCGCCCTTCGCCTTTCTGGGCTCGGCCTGGGACGACCGGCTGGCCGACGCCTATGTCGGCGGGCATGCCGCCGATCTGCTGAGCCTGCGCCGCCTGGCCTCGACCTTCACCGGCGGGCTGTTCCGGGGCGAGGCCCTGGACGCCCTGATCCATCCCTTTGTCGATGAGGCCATGATCGACGCGGTGGCGGCCGAGCACGCGCGCGGACGACGGTTGCTGGTCGCGACGACCGATCTGGACAGCCAGCGTGCCTGCATATGGGACATGGGGGCCATCGCCTCGCACGGCGGGGAGCGAGCCGTGGCTTTGTTCCGCGAAGTTCTGGCCGCCTCGGCCAGCCTGCCCGGCCTGTTCCCGCCGCGGCGTTTTCCGTGTGAAGTCGATGGCGAAAAGTTCGAGGAAATGCATGTCGACGGCGGCGTGGCTGCGCCGCTGTTCCTGATGCCCGAGGCTTTGCTGCGCTGGCACCGGCTGGGGCGGCGGCTGCACCGGGGGCGGGTGCATGTCCTGGTCAATACGGTGCTGGAGCCGGAGCCGCGCACCACGGCGCCCAATGTGGCGGCGGTGCTGACGCGCAGTTTCGACGCCATGTTGCGCTTCTCCTATCGTCAGGCGCTGGGGGTGGCGACGACCTTCTGCGCGGCGCAAGGGTTGTCGATCAGCGTCGCCTCCATTCCCGACGTCCCGGATCACGGCGGGATGTTGAGCTTTGATACGGCCACGATGCAGCGACTGTTCGACGCCGCGCGCGAACGGGCGCGTGCGGGCGATCTGTGGCGCTCGCCGGTGGCTGAGCGGCAAGGGCTTCAAGGGTTGCTGGACCGGCTGCGTCCCCGGGGATAGGGCGCGGTCTTGATGCGGCTGACGCCGAGGCGCATGGAGTGGCCCTTCTCCCAAGACTTCCAAGGCCCCATCGTGTCCGAGATTGAACAAGCGCCCGCCCTGCTTCCCGAAGGCCAGCCGGTCGGCCGCGTCATCGCCATGCCCGCCGACACCAACCCCGAGGGCGACATCTTCGGCGGCTGGCTGCTGGCCCAGATGGACCTGGCCGGCGCGACCCCGGCCTTCGAGCGCGCTAACGGCCGCTGCGCCACCGTGGCCCTGGACGGCATGGTCTTTCATCAGCCGGTCTCGGTCGGCGACGAGGTCTCGACCTACGCCAAGGTCATCCATACCGGCCGCACCTCGATCCGCGTCCATGTCGAGGCCTGGAAGCGCTCGCGCGGTCAGGCCGAGGCCCAGGCCGTGCGCGTGACCGAGGGCGTCTTCACCTATGTGGCCATCGATTCCGACCGCAAGCCGCGACCGCTGCCGCCGGTCTGACGATCAGGCAAGACCAAGCGCCGCACTCGGTAATTCTTGACGTTCGGCCGCTCGCATCCTACCTGCGGGCCATGGCTATTCGTCGCATCCTGACCATCGATAACGCCGCCGACCTGGCGATCCTCAAGGCCGTCTCCCCGCCCGTGGAGGGCGGCGTGACCGACGAGCTGCGCACTCTCATGGACGACATGCTGGAGACCATGTACGCCGCCCCGGGCATCGGCCTGGCCGCCGCCCAGATCGGCGAGCTGAAGCGCGTCGTGGTCATGGACCTGGGCGACAAGCCGGTCGAGGGCGCGTCGGAAGACCCCGAGGCCGAGGAGAGCGAAGACCTGCAGCAGGCGCGTCGCAACCCGCGCTACTTCGTCAACCCGGAGATCCTCTGGGCCTCGGACGAGATGTTCGCCTATGAAGAAGGCTGCCTGTCGGTGCCGGAATACTTCGACGCCGTCGAGCGCCCGGCTCGCGTCCGCGTCCGCTACATGGATTACTCGGGCAAGCAGATCGAGGAAGAGATCGAAGGTCTCTACGCCGTCTGCTTCCAGCACGAACTGGACCACCTGAACGGCGTCCTGTTCATCGATCACCTGTCGCGCCTGCGCCGCGAACGGGCCGTCGCCAAGGTCAAGAAGAACGCAAGGCTGGCCGCCTGATGGCCCGCAAGACCACGATTATCGACCCGCATGGCCGTCGCCGTCTGACCCGCAATCAGAAGGTCGGCGCGGCCAGTCTGGCCACCATCGTCGCTGTCGGCGCTATCGGCGTCGTGGCGGGCCTGCTGCTGGATCGTCTGCTCAACTTCGACGACGCCCTGGATGCGGGCGGCGAGTGGGACGAGGGCGGCGGCGTCTATACGCGCTGGATGTAATGCGCCCCAGGGTCTAAAGGCGTGGCCATGCGCCTAGCCTTCATGGGAACCCCCGACTTCGCCGTGCCGTCGCTGGCCGAGCTGATCGCCTCGGGACACGAGATCGTCGCCGTCTATTCGCAGCCGCCGCGCCCCAAGGGCCGGGGGCAGAAGCTGACGCCGTCGCCCGTTCACGCCTTCGCCGAGGCCATGGGCCTGCCGGTCTTCACGCCCGAGAGCATGAAGTCGCCGGAAGCCATCACTGACTTCCAGAGCCTCGATCTCGACGCCGCCTGCGTCGTCGCCTACGGCCAGATCCTCAAGCCCGAGGTGCTGGAGGCGCCGCGTCTGGGGTGCTTCAATCTGCACGGCTCGCTCTTGCCGCGTTGGCGCGGAGCCGCCCCGATCCAGCGCGCCATCATGGCCGGCGACCGCCAGACCGGCGCCCAGATCATGCGGATGGGCGAGGGCCTGGACGAGGGCGCCATCATCCTGTCCGAGGTCATGGACATCCATCCCGACGACACGGCGGCCAGCCTGACCGAGCGCATGTCGCACCTCGGCGCCGCCCTGTGGCCGCGGGCGCTGGCCGCCATCGAACGCGGCGGCTTCACCGAGACGGAACAGGTCGGCGAAGCGACCTACGCCAAAAAGATCACCCCCGCCGAGGCCCGCATCGACTGGACCCGCCCCGCCGCCGAGGTGGACGCCCACATTCGCGGCCTGTCGCCCTTCCCCGGCGCCTGGTTCGAGGT
>CAYWDO010000007.1:31270-33896 GCA_964456995.1 uncultured Brevundimonas sp. | reverse complement strand
GCGCGGACGGTGATGAACGCCCTGAACGCCCACCTGATGCACGAGGCGGTGGCGGTGCTGGACTGCGCCCCGGTCAGCGACGACTGGCACGCCCGTTTCACCGCCAATGGGCGCAAATATCTGTACCGCATTCTCAACCGCCCGGGCCGTCCGGCCCTGGACCGGGGCCGGGTCTGGCACGTCAAGAAGCCGCTGGACGCCGAGGCCATGCATGCGGCGGCGCAGAGCCTGGTCGGGCTGCACGACTTCACCACCTTCCGCGACGCCCAGTGCCAGTCGGCCAGCCCGGTCAAGACGCTGGACGTCGCCCGCGTCAGCCGGGTGGGCGAAGAGGTGCATCTGGTGTTCGAGGCGCGCAGCTTCCTGCACCGTCAGGTGCGCTCGATGGCGGGCAGTCTGGCCGAGGTCGGCCTGGGCCGCTGGGCCGTGCCTGATCTGGCGGACGCGCTGGCGGCGCAGGATCGCGCGCGCTGCGGCCCGGTGGCGCCGTCAGACGGGCTCTATCTGACGAGCGTCACCTATGAGGCCGAGGCCTAGCGCTTGAACAGACCGCCCAGGGCGTCGCCGATGCCGCCGGGCAGGTTGTTCATCAGGCCGCCGAGCAGGTCGTCGGCGCCCTCGGCCGAGCCGTTCGGCGTCAGGCGGTCGACGGCTTCCGGCAGCAGACCGGCCAGGGTCTCGCTGGCCTGTTCCGGCGAAATGCCCAGCTTGGCGGCGAAGTCGGCGATGGGGCCGGAGCCGAGCACCGCCGCGATCTGTTCGGGCGAAATCCCGGCGTTGCCGCCCTTGCCGATCCAGGACCCGACCACGTCGCCCAGGCCGTTCTGACCGAACTTCTCGGCCAGACCGGCGACGCCGCCCTGACCCTTGAGCAGGTCCGACAGACCGCCGGCGGCGTCTCCGCCGAGGCCGCCCAGCACGTTATCCAGAAGTCCCATGGTTATTCTCCGATTGAGGTCGGCAGTTTGAAGGAACGACGCTACGCTTTTGCGGCGGCTCTGCAAGAAACAGGTGAAGGCCCTAGTTGCGGGCCGAGTTGGAGCTGGAGGTCACGGCCTGGCCGGCGGCTTCCAGATCGCGGCCGACGCCGGCGACGGTGTTGCAGGCCGCGGTGGCCAGGGCGGCGGCGATGACGGTGAGGGCGATGAGTTTGCGCATTGGAAAATCCACGAGGAAGTCGATTGAACCGCTTCATAACATGAAGCTTGGCCATAAGGTTGCATGGCCAATTCATCCTTCAATCTGCTAACGGCGAATGCATGACGCAAGCTCCTGACACCGCCGCCCGCCGTCTGGTTGACACCCTGGTGATGAACGGGGTCGACAAGGTCTTTTGTGTGCCGGGCGAGAGCTATCTGGCCGTGCTCGACGCCCTGGCCGACGTGCGTGACCAGATCGAGGTCATCGTCTGCCGCCACGAGGCGGGCGCGGCCAACATGGCCGAGGCCTATGGCAAGCTGACGGGCAAGCCGGGCGTCTGCATGGTCACGCGCGGACCGGGCGCGACCCATGCCTCCATCGGCGTGCATACGGCGCATCAGGACTCGACGCCGATGATCCTGTTCGTCGGCCAGATCGCCCTGAGCGACCGGGGACGGGGCGCCTTCCAGGAGGTCGACTATCGCGAGGTCTTCGGCGGCCTGGCCAAGTGGGCCACTGAGATCGAGAGCCCTGAACGCACCGTCGAGGTGGTCGAGCGCGCCTTCGCCACGGCCCTGCAAGGCCGCATGGGGCCAGTGGTCGTGGCCCTGCCCGAGAACATCCTGCACGATCACGGCGGCCCGGCCCCTGTGCGTCCGGTGGTCGCCGCCAAGGCCGCGCTGGACCCGGCCTTCGTCGAGCAGGTGAAGGCGCGTCTGGCCAAGGCCGAGCGCCCCATGCTGATCCTCGGCGGGTCGGGCTGGACCGACGCCGCCACCGACGCGATTTCAGGCTGGGCCGAGCGTCTGGGTCTGCCCGTCGCCCTGTCCTTCCGCCGCAAGGATCTGATCCGCAACGACCATCCGGGCTATGCGGGCGATCTGGGCCTCGGCCCCAATCCGAAGCTGGTCGCGCGGGTCAAGGCGGCGGACTTGCTGCTGGTGATCGGCGCGCGCATGGGCGAGAATCCGACCCAGGGCTATACCCTGCTGGACCGCGCCAGGACGGCTGAGACCCTGATCCACATCCATCCGGGCGCCGAAGAACTGGGCCGCGTCTGGGCGCCGAGCCTGGCGGCGGCGTCGGACAATTCTCTGGCCGCTCTGGCTCTATCGGCCATCGAGCCGGGCCGCACATGGAGCGAGCAGGGCGCCGCCGCTCACGCCGACTTCATGAGCTTCTCCTCGCCCATCGAGGTCAAGAGCGCGGTCAATATGAGTGAGATCATCGCCCATCTGGCCGAGGTCCTGCCGAAAGACGCCATCCTGACCAACGGCGCCGGCAATTTCGCCGCCTGGCTGCACCGCTTCCACCGCCATCAGGCTAGGCGCACCCAGCTGGCCCCGACCTCGGGCGCCATGGGCTATGGCTATCCGGCGGCATTGGGGGCCAAGGTCGTCGATCCTTCGCGCGAGGTGGTCTGCATCGCCGGCGACGGCGACTTCATGATGAGCGCCAATGAGATGGCCACCGCCGCCCAGTACGG
>CAYWDO010000007.1:25104-31170 GCA_964456995.1 uncultured Brevundimonas sp. | reverse complement strand
CGGATTTGCGGGGGCAGTAACATTGTCCCTCTCCCGATGGGAGAGGGCTTGAGCCTCGGAGAGCGTAGCGATCCGCGAAGGCGAAAGGGTGAGGGTTCAGGGCTGTAGTCGGCGTCAGCCGTGGCACTGTAGGCTCGACGGCTTACGCCGACGGAAGCCTACGACCCTCATCCGACCCTTCGGGCCACCTTCTCCCATCGGTCGAAGGATCGCGTCAGCGGCTTGCGCCTGAGGCCGCCTCGGGGAACAGTGCCGCCTCAAAGTACCGAGGGGGTTTTTCATGCGTCGTATTCTGATCTCGTCCGTCGCCGTTCTGGCGCTCTGCGCCGCAGCACCCGTCGCCATGGCCCAGGCGGCAGGGCCCGCGTCAGCCCCTGTTCAGGCCCAGAGCGAGGACGCGCGTCTCAACGCCTTCTTCGATCAGGCCTTCCAGGCGCGGATCGCCTTGAGCCCGCAGCAGATGACCTCGCTGGGCCAGAAGACCGACTACGACAAGCTGGACGACGTGTCCGACGCGGCTTCGGCCCGGTCTCTGGCCCTGCAAGAGGCGCAACTGGCGCAGATGAAGGCCGAGTTCGATCCGGCCAAGCTCAGCATCCAGAGCAGGCTGTCCTGGCGGCTGTTTGAATACGGCGTGCAGCAGGCTCGCCTGTCGAACCAGTGGCGCGACTGGGGTTTCCAGTTCGCCGCCAACGGCAACCCGACCACCAGCCTGCCGGTCTTCATGATCAACAACCACGGCGTCAGCAGCGTCTCGGACGCCGAGGCCTATATTTCGCGGCTCGGCGAGGCCGAACGCTATATGGGGCAGGTGGCGACGACGCTGAAAGCGCGCGCCGCCGAGGGCGTGGTCTCGCCGCGTTTTGTGTTTGAACCCTCGATCGCGAACACCCGCGCGGTGATCACCGGCGCGCCCTTCGACAACGGCGCCGATAACCCGGTCTGGGCCGACTTCCAGAAGAAGGTCGGGACCCTTAACGCTGATCAGGCGACGAAGGACCGACTTCTGGCCTCGGCGCGCGCCGCCCTGACCGGCCCCTACAAGCGCGGCTTTGACGCCGTGCTGACGGCCCTGGCCGAGGTTCAGCCGATGGCCGACAGCGACGCGGGCGTCTGGCGTTTGCCGAACGGCGAGGCCTATTACAACGCTCGCCTGCAACTCTCGACCACGACCGACCTGACCGCCGACCAGATCCACCGGATCGGTCTGGACGAGGTGGCCCGCATCCAGGCCGAGATGGAGGTCATCAAGGCCAAGGTTGGCTTTGACGGCTCGCTACAGGACTTCTTCGTCTTCCTGAAGACCGATCCGCGCTTCCAGTATCCGAACACGCCTGAGGGCAAGGAGCAGTATCTGACCGACGCGCGGGCCTTCATCGCTCAGGTGATGGCGATCGCACCCCAATGGTTCTCTGACCTGCCCAAGGCGGCGCTGGAGGTTCGCGCGGTCGAACCGTTCCGTGAGGCCACGGCCTCCATCGCCTTCTACAACTCGCCGGCGCCGGACGGGACGCGCCCCGGTATCTACTACGTCAACCTGTCGGACATGACCCAGGTGCTGAAGCCCCAGATCGAGGGCATCAGCTATCACGAGGGCGCGCCGGGCCATCACTTCCAGATCGCCTACGCCCAGGAGATCGAGGGTCTGCCGCGCTTCCGCCGCTTCGGGGGCTACGGCGCCTATGCCGAGGGCTGGGGGCTCTACGCCGAACAGCTGGGCAAGGAGATGGGCTTCTATCAGGACCCCTATTCCGACTTCGGCCGCCTCTCGACGGAGCTGTGGCGCGCGGTGCGTCTGGTCACCGACACCGGCCTGCACGCCAAGCGCTGGAGCCGGGAACAGGCGATGGACTATTTCCGCCAGAACTCTCTGCTGTCGGAGCGCGACATCGGCAAGGAGGTTGAGCGCTACATCACCAACCCTGGCCAGGCGACCAGCTACAAGATCGGCGAGTTGAAGATCGACGAACTGCGCGCCAAGGCCGAAACGACCCTGGGCGACAAGTTCGACATCAAGGATTTCCACGCCGTGGTCCTGGGCTCCGGTTCGGTGCCGCTGGACGTGCTGGCCGATCAGGTCGACGCCTGGATCGCGGCGGGGGGCGGCAAGCCGGCCGCCTGAGGCTCGCGTCATACTCTCGCATTTGGGGGCTTAGAGCGGTAAAGGGCCGCCATGCCCTTTACCGCGACCGTCCTGACCATGTTCCCCGAGGCCTTTCCCGGGCCGCTCGGCGTGTCGCTGATCGGCACCGCCTGGCGCGAGAAGGGGCTGTGGGACTTGCAGACGCTGGACATTCGGGCGTTTTCCGAAGATAAGCGCGGCTTCCTGGACGACACCCCCGCGGGTGGCGGTCCCGGTCAGGTGCTTAAAGCGGACGTGGTGGCCCGGGCTTTAGATAGTCTAACAGGCCCGCCTCGGCCGCTTTTGTACATGAGCGCACGCGGTCGACCCCTGACGCAGGCGCGAGTGAAGGAATGGGCCAAGGCCGACGGAATCGTCGTGCTTTGCGGTCGTTTCGAGGGGGTGGACCAGCGGGTGCTTGACGCGCGCGGGTTCGAGGAGATTTCCGTCGGAAACGCAGTCCTGGCCGGTGGCGAGGCGGCGGCCATGGTGGCGATCGAGGCGTGCGTACGACTGGTCCCCGGTGTTCTAGGCGCGGCTGAAAGCCTGTCGTCGGAAAGCTTTGAGGACGGTCTTCTGGAACATCCGCAGTACACGCGACCGCGGACGTTCGAGGGGCACGATATTCCCGAGGTGCTGCTGTCGGGCGATCACAAGAAGATCGCGCAATGGCGGGATGCGCAGCGGGAAGAGACCACGCGGGAGCGACGGCCGGATCTCTGGGCGGCGCATCTGGCGAAGACGACTGCGGAGCCTGGCTCCGCCAAATCAAAGGCAAAGGGCGAAAAAGCCCGAGGAGAATAGACATGAACATCGTTCAGCAGATTGCTGCAGAAGAAAAAGCCCGCCTGCTCGAAGGCAAGACCATCCCGAATTTCCAGCCGGGCGACACCCTGCGCGTCAACGTCAAGATCAAGGAAGGTGAGCGCGAGCGCGTTCAGGCTTTCGAGGGCGTTTGCATCGCCCGTGACAGCGGCGGCATCAACGAGACCTTCACGGTCCGCAAGATCTCCTTCGGTGAAGGCGTCGAGCGTCGCTTCCCCATCCTGTCGCCGAACATTGAATCCATCGAAGTGAAGCGTCGCGGCGTCGTCCGTCGCGCCAAGCTCTACTACCTGCGCGACCGTCGCGGTAAGTCGGCCCGGATCGCCGAGCGCCAGATCGCTCGCCCGGCCAAAGGCGCGGCTGTTCCGGTCACCGGCGCGACCGACAAGGGCGACGAGGCTTAATCCAGCCTCGGCTCTAGGCTGAAATGATCAAGGCCCCGGCGGAAACGCCGGGGCCTTTTTCTTTATTGATGCGCTACCGCGTGCCGCGCGGCGGCTTGCTGCTAGAGCGCAGTTTTCGGGCGGCTATCGGCCGTCGGCGGGCTACTGTGGATATAGAGGGTTGTCGGCGTCGCGGCGGCCTTCGAGGCTGTGTTTCAGAGCGCTCATCTGATCGTGGCCGGCTTTGACTTCGACATAGGCGCGGCGGACGGTCTCTCGCGTCGTGGCTGACAGGCCCTCGTCGGCCAGGGCGGCCTCGAAGCGACCCTTGAGATAATCCTCGCCGCTCTCGATCGAACCGATGACCGAGGAATCATTTCGAAGCAGGGCGTGCTTGATGTCCATAAAGGCGCGATGGGCCTTGGCGAGGATGGAGCCGTCCTCCTCAGCCGAGCCGCCGCGCTGGCGCACCTCGGTCTTGAAGTTCTCGGCCAGACGCCGCCGTTCGGCGGCGCGGGCCTCGAACCAGTGGCGATAGCCTTCGTCGGTCGTTTCGACCGCCGCCTCGCGATAGCCGTCGGCGCTGTCGATCAGGCCTTCGACCAGGCCATTCAGAACCTTGATGTCATGACTATTGGGGCTGCTCACCAAAAAACCTCCGTGGCTGACGCGAGGTGAAACCCATGTCGGCGGCGAAGGTTGCTCGCTTAAAGCTTGGTGCGCAGCGACCACAGTTCGGGGAAGCAGCGGCGTTTCAGCGTCTCGACCAGATAGCCGACACCGTCGGTGCCGCCCGTGCCCTGACGACGGCCGATGATGCGTTCGACCGTCACCACATGCTTGTGGCGCCAGGTCAGCAGGGCGTCGTCCAGATCGACCAGCTTCTCGGCCAGCTGATACAGCGGCCACCAGCGCTCGGTGTCGCGGTAAACCTCCAGCCAGGCGGCCTCGACGCCTTCGGACGGCTCATAGGTCTGGCTGACGTCGCGCTTCAGCACGTCGTCAGGGACGGGCAGGCCGGCCTTGGAAAGCTGCCGCAGGGCGTCGTCATAGAGGCTGGGGGCTTCCATGGCCGCGACCAGCGCCGCATGGGCCTCGGGCCGCTCGACGTGGAAGCGCAGGAAGCGCGGGTCCTTGAGGCCCAGCATGGTCTCCAGGCGGCGGAACTGGTCGCTCTGGAAGCCCGAGCTGGCGCCCAGGTCGCCGCGGAACTTGAGGTAGTCCGAGGGCGTCATGGTGGCCAGGATATCCCAGCTCTGGGTCATCACGGCCTGGATGCGGCTGACGCGGGCCAGGCTCTTGTAGGCGGGGACCAGATCGCCGGCGCGGATCAGGCTCTGGGCCAGGGCCATCTCGTGCAGGATCTGCTTCAGCCACAGTTCCTTGGTCTGATGGATGATGACGAACAGCATTTCGTCATGCTGGTCGGAGCGCGGATGCTGGGCGCTCAGCAGCTCGTCGAGCGACAGGTATCCGGCATAGGTGATGCCGGCCGGCTCGTGCTTGGCCGTCTCGATAGCTTGGCCGCGAGTGTCTTGAGGTGCGTCGGTCATCCGACACCTATCGCCGGATGAGGCCGCAAGGGCCAGCCCGAACGCGGCGGAAAATCAGTTGGAGGCGCGGCTTTCGACGGCGTTGGCGGCCATCTGGCGACCGCTGTCGAAGGCGTCGCGAGCGCCTTTATAGACGAAGCCGTAGGTCGGATAGACGGTGGTGCCCAGGGCGTTGATCGGGTTGTACCAGACTTTCACGCGGCTCCAGTCGCCCGAGGGGGAGACGTCGACGACGGTGACGTTCTCCTCGACCTTGCCGCGGCTGCCGCCCCAGTTGGCGTGGGTGACGCGGATGACGCGGTCGGTCAGGATGTCGGAAACGACGGCGACGTGACCCTTGTCCATGCGGCCGTTGGGTTGGAACACCAGCACTGAGCCGGTTTCCGGGGCGCGGCCGGTGCGGAACTTGCTCACCGCCTGATTCCACCAGGTCCAGGCGTCACCGAAGATGTTGATGCCCGAGAACATGCGGGCGAACGTGACGCACTGCCAATAGGGGTCATCAGCCTTGGCCGGCGCAGGGCCGATCGCAAAAAAACCAAGGGTCGCCGCAACCGCGGCGGCTGTGAGCCGTTTCATCATCTGGCGTGCTCCCGACTAAAACGCGTACCAAGTCTTAGACGATAGTGTCCGAAGGTTGAAGAACCGTTTCGGACTGTTTCTCCGTGTGATCCACAGACCTGCGCCGTCGGGCCCCTAGCCCTCGCAGTGCCTTGCGGGCCGGGCGTTCGATCAGGTGATAGGTGGCGGCGGCGGCTGCGATCAGACCCAGAATGATCCCCAACCACACGAGAACGTGAAGGCGCTTGTCGTCTGCGCCGGTCGCGCGGGCGGCCAGATTGACCGCCAGGATCTGCCATGGGGCGCAAACCATATAGACCGAATAGCTGATCTCTCCGAGGTAGACGGCAGGCTTGGACGCCAGCCAGCCGGCCCGCTCATGGGGGATGGAGGCTAAGGCCAAAATCAGCAGGCCTGCGGCCAGAACGGTGATGGCGTCCCAGGCCAGAACCGAAGCCGACGCGATCATCACGGCGGCGGCGCTCAGCGCCAACAGTCGGGCGCGGGGCAGGGGCGCACGGCGATAGACCAGATAGAGGGCGCAACCGTAGGCGAAGCAGGGAACGATCCGCAGCGCGCCCCACCGGAACGTCGCCTCGGTCAGGGGGAATCCCGCCAGACG
>CAYWDO010000007.1:13834-25004 GCA_964456995.1 uncultured Brevundimonas sp. | reverse complement strand
GCGAAGGCGTGCAGATAGACGTGGCTGAGGATGAAGCCCGACAGGACGAAGAACAATTCCACGCCCAGATAGCCCTTGGCCGCCAGGTTCGGGATGAAGCCGACGTCCAGGTTGGGCCAGAAGGTGTAGAACACCACCCACAGGGCCGCCATGAACCGCAGGGCGGTCAGGGGGCGAAGATCGACGGGCGTCTGAACCGGGGTCATGCGGCCACTATGAAATAGCGCCGCTTTGGGAAGCGTTAAGCGGCCTTGCGGCTCAGCAGCAAACTTCGCGCCAGCCCGACTGACCTGACGGGTCTATTCGACCCGGCCGGATTCGCCGGCGTTTTCGATGGCCGTGATGGAGGCGGCGCAGCCGGTCAGGCTCTCAGTCCCGATCTCGACCCTGGCGGTCAGGGGATAGGTGCGGTCGCTCATGCCGTCGGAACAGTCGGTGGCCATCAGGGTGACGACCAGGGGCGTCTTGGCTTCGGTGGCCGTGGTCCAGACGGCGACGGTGCCTTGCAACGCCGGGCCGGGGTTGGCGGCCTTCTGCTCTGGGCGATCAACGCCGGAATAGGTCAGGCCGGTCGGAGAAATCTCGACGGCCCAGAAGGGTTCGGTCCCCAGGACCCGCAGCGGCTGATCCAGATCGACGCCCGCCAGGACGCGGGCCTCGGCGGGAGTTGCGGGGGCCTTTTCAGCAGGCTGCGAACAGGCTGCGAGGGCGACGGCGGCCGAGGCGGCGGAGAGCAGCAGGGCGAAACGCATGGCGGGCTCCGAGAGCATCAATAGGTGAGATCGTCGTCTTCGGTCTCTTCCCGGCCGGGGTCCAACCGGTTGTCGACCTGATCGTCCCAACCGTCACGGTCCGAGCGAAAGGCCAGGCTCATCAGCAGCCAGGAGAGGCCGACTGTGCCCAGAACGCCCAGGCCAAGGGCGATCCAGCCGTGAACGGACATCGGGCCACCGCCGATCAATCGCCAATATCCGGCCAAGGCCAGAACCGCGACGGCGGCGATTATGACCGCCAGGCCGAGCGCCAGCAGGAAACGTCCTGTCCGACTCTCGACCCGCGGTGTTTTCATCGTCTCAGATCAGCGCTGGACCCACTGGCCCGCAGCGTTCTTGTACCACTGGCCCGTGCTAATGCGCGGCATCAGCTGGGTTTCGAACATGCGGGCGCCGGCCACCTCGGCCGTGGTGCCAGCCTCTGAAGCGCTGCGAGCGTAAGCCTGGCGGCGGCCGGCGTTGGTGGCGCTGACGGCGGCCTGGGTGTCAGGCGCGACCGAGGTTCGGATGCCGAGGAAGCCGTCGGCCTGCTCGCCGACGGCGCCAGCGGCCTTGGCCTGATCGACCAAGGCTTTTTGCGAAGCGGTTTGGGCCACGGCGGCGCCAGCAGCCACGCCGAGTGCGGCGACGGCAGCGACAGCGACGAAGAGTTTACGATGGTTCATGTTCAGCCCCTTCTCGGTCAGAACAGGTTGGGGTTTTCGCGCAGAAGGTTCTGCAATTCCTGGTCGAGCTTGATGCGAATATCGGCGTCCAGCTTGGCGTTGATCTGCAACGGCTCGCTGAATTTGATGTTCACCGTCGGCGAACAGGCCGCCACACTGACGGCGGCGAGGCCGAGAACGGCGACGATCTCACGCTTGCTGATCATGGGGCCGATCTCCGAAGGCGGCGGTTAGGGTCGCAACGATCTAACGCCGTCGCGGGTGAATGGGTTCTGAACAAAGCGGCGCCGTATCTCAAGGGGCGATGACTTCGGCGTCGACTTTGGGCGTTTCACCGCGACGCGCATATTCCATGAGGTCCGAGACGATCTGGTTGGCGTTCCAGGTGGTGTCCAGTGTCAGATCGATCGGCGTGTCCGATGGCAGGGGCAGCTTCCGTTTCAGGAAGTCGCGGCGAATGACCTCTATCCAACTCAGGCGCAACTGCTGGCGTTCCGGCGGATCGTGACGGCCGTTGATGTGGAAGCGGACGCCCAGGCGGCCGCCGTCCAGACTGTTGACCTCGGCGCTCAGGTCGCTGATCGCCAGGTCCTGCATGGCCTGGTAGGCCAGATCCTGCATGGTGTTGGGCGGCAGGGGCGCTTCGCCTTCGACCGCGCCTGCGGCGTCCAGATCGTCGAAGACCTCGGGCTGGATCGACAGACGCCCCGGGCGGATGGCGTTCAGAACGCCGCCGCTGATCCGCCAACCGACATCGGGGGCATAGGTGAAGGGCAGGCGGCCCGACACCACGGAATCCAGCTGAGCCTTGTCCTGCAGATTGGCGCTCTTCATCAGCTCGTTCAACTGAACCTGTTCGACCACGATCACCCCGCCCCAGGCCTCGCCGGCCGTCAGCGGTATATTAAAGGGTTCGATGCTGATGCGGCCGCCCGCCGCTTCGATCTTGCCGCCGGCCAGATTGAGGAACTTCTCGTCCAGGCCAAAGCGCAGCTCCAGATCGGTAAGGGGGGTGAAGGTCTCCAGGCGATTGATCGTCAGCACCTGATCGGGGGCTGTGACCAGCGGGGTCAGGCTGGTGAACTCGATCCGGCCCTTCAGGCCCTGGACCTTGCCCGCCGGGCTGGTGAAGTCGAGTTCGGGGATGGTGACGACGCCCGAACTGGTCGCGGTCGTCGGCGACCAGTCGATGCGCCCTTCGAACCCGGCCGAGCCCTCGACCGGGGACTTCAGATAGTCGGCGGCCATGGGGCTGAGGTCGTCGGGCTGCAGGCCGGATGCGGTGAAGGCCAGGTTCGGTGCGCTGATGGTCAGGCCGCCCGCTTCGGCCTTGCCGTCGTGGCGCAGGTCGATGCGACCGACGGCATGCTCCAGACGGGTCAGGTTGAAACCGCCGCTCCAGACGTCATTGGACAACCTAGCCTCGCCCACCGCTGTCAGCGGCAGGAAGCGTTGTGGATCTGTAGTGTCGGCGACCTGGGCGCGGCTGACCGCCGTCGTCATCGACACGCCCGCGGGTTTGCCGTCCACGACCAGCCGGCCCTGGGCGTCCGAGAAGCGCATGGCCAGGAAGGGGGCGGTGGCGCTAACCTCGGCCAGCGTTCCTTGCGCCCGCCAGCTTCCGTTCACGACGGTGATCAGCGGGGTTTCGGCAGGGCAGAACCGGCCCGCCACGTCGGTCACGTCGTTCTCGCCCAGCTCCAGACGCTCGACGCTGAGCGGGATGCAGTCACTGGTTGTATAGGTCAGGCGTCCGCCGCTGGAGGCCAGTTCGCCCTGGGTCGACAGGGCGATGTTGCGGGCGGGGCCGAAGTCCAACGCCGCCTTGCCGTCCAGCCGGGCGCGGAAGCCGCCGGGGGTCAGGCTCCACGACGGAATGGCGAACTGGGCCTCGGGCAGGCCGCCGCCGCGCTGCGAGGTCAGGCTCAGGGCGCCGCCGCCCGACTGACCGGACTCAGCGGCGTACAGGGGCGTCTTGGCGGGAGAGAGCGTCAGCAGGCCGCCGTTGGCCGGACGGGCTGTGATCGGGCGGGTCAGGGTCAGTTCGGCGCCCGCGTTGCCGGTCGCGAACCGCACGCCCGGCGCGTCGATAGCGAAGGCGGCCAGCGCGCGTTTCAACTCGGCCAGTTCGGGCAGGTCGTCCTTCGTCGGTGCGCCGAAGCCGGGCCAGGAGGCGCGGGCGGCGGCCAGCGACCCGGTCGCCGTCACCTGGGTCACGCCGTCGCGCACCACGTCCAGCAATAGTCGGCCACGCGCTTCGTTCAGGCTGAGGTCGCCCGCGACCAGTCGTCCGGCAGCCAGGGCCAGAGGGCCCTGGATTTCAAAGGCGGCGTCGCGTCCCCCGGCCGTAAGCTGGCCTGACGACAGGGTGGCCTGGGTCAGCCGCATCTCGCCCGAGCTTCCGCTGTCGAGCCGGATGGCGGCGGGCGCGGCCACGCGCCATTCCAGCCCGCGTTCGCCGCGCGCCACCGTGATGTCGGCGCGGTTCAGGGCGATGTCGGCGCCGCGCGCCTCCAGTCCCGGTCCACTCAGCCGTTGCGCCCGCACCCGCGTCTGGCCCTTGCCGGCGATGCGGAAGGTTTCGATCCAGCCCTCGGTCAGTCCGTCGAAGTCCAGCGAGGCCTCGGTCTTGCGGCCCTCGATCCCGCCCGCGTTCAGAGCGTCGGCGGTCAGGTGGGCGGCGATGACGGCGCGGCCGTCGCCGCGACGTGTCTTCAGGTCGGGATAGGGCAGGTCGCCGGTCAGGCTCAGGTTGGCGGTCGTCCCGCTGGCGTCATTGATCGTGAAGCGCTCGGCTGCGGCATCGACCTTCAGCGCCACGCGGTCGCCGGTGGTGGTCAGATCGACGACGGCGCTCAGGCCGCGCGCCTCGGTGTCGCCGCTCTTCAGCGAGGCGGCGGGCAGGCGGGCGGACAGCCGCATCAGCTTGCTGTTGTCGATGCGCGCGTCGGCGAGGACCTGCAGCGGGCCGTACTCGGTGTCGATGCGGGCGCGGCCGCCCTCGATGATGACCAGGGGCGCGCGGCTGTCGGGGCGCGGCGGTCTCGCCGTAAACTCTTTGATCAGCGGATCCAGCGAGCCGAGCGAAAGCTTGCCGCCCTTCCAACTGGCGCGGGCCAGGGGGCGGATCAGGCGAATGCGGCTGGGGGTGACGCCCAGGCCGGTCTTGGACCAGGGCATGCCCAAGGCGTAGTCGACCTCGACCCGTTCGACCTTGAAGTCAGGATTGCGTGGATCGCCGATGGTGATCTTGCCGACGAAGCCGTCGATCTCCAGCTGTTCCACCTCGACGTCGGCGTCGATGCCCTTCTTGTCGAGCCAGCCGACCAGAAGTTCGCGCGCGGCGGCGCGTCGGTTCAGATAGAGGGCGGCGGCCAGCACGATCAGCAACACCAGGCCGATCAACAGCGTGATCAGCACTGTGCGGGGCAGAGACCGCTTGCGGCGGGGGGGCTTTGAAGCGGGGGTTTCGTCGGTCAAGGCGCTCGGCGGTCCGTCGGCGAAAGGAAACATGACAACGCCACAGATCGCGCTGCAAAGACAGGCGTTGCAGCTTGAGCACTCAAGCGTGGCGTGGCGGTCACTGTTCAGTCAAGCAAGGCGAGAAAAGGGCCATTGTCCGCTGATGATTCATGAAAATGGGTGGAATACTTGAGTAGCACCCCGCCAAGTTAACCAATTGTAACCCGTGCGCTTCCCAAGATGGGACGGACGGGCTATATGGCTCGCTTCGCGTTTCGGGGGGACCTGGCCGCGATCCATAATTCGAATGGTTTGGCGCTGCGAGGCGTCGTCGATTGCCGGGGACCGATGGCTCAGTTCGATCCGCGCCGCCAGCCCATGAGGCTTGCGCCGCACTTCCTGACCACAGCTGCGGCGGTGGCCATCGCTATGGTCGCCGGCCAAGCCTATGAACCCGTACGCGCCGAGGAAGTTCCCGCGCTGACGTCGGATCAGATGGCCTATCTGGAAACCCAGGCCTACGCCGCCGCCGGCGCACCCGTCGGCCTGACGGCCCCCGAGGCCATCCCCGTACAAATCCGACGCGGTGAGACTTTCGAGCAGGCCGTACGTCGCACCGGCATCGGCGCCGACGAGGCGAGCGCCGTCGCCGCCACCATCGCCAGCGCCTTTGACCTCAAGGATCTGCGCGCCGGTCTGAAGTTTGAAACGGCTGTGTCCAAGCCGCGCGCTGGCCGGGGCGATGCTCGCCTTATCGGTCTGACCATGCGCACCGGACCGGCCAGTCAGCTGACCGTGTCGCGCAGCTTTGACGGCGCCCTTCGTCTGCGAGCCCTCGATGAAAAGGTGACGCACGAAACCGTCGTCGCCAACGACAAGGTCCAGCGCTCGCTGTCGGCCAGCGCCCGCGAGCTGGGCGCCACCTCGGCGGTCGTCCGCCGCGCCAGCCAACTGTTCGCCCACAAGTTCGACATGCAGCGCGACGTGCGCGCCTCGGACGAGTTCACCCTGGTCTTCGATCGCTCGGTGACCGAGGCGGGGCGGACTGTCGAGACCGGCGAGCTTCTCTACGCCGAACTCAAGGGTCACGCCTTCTATCGTTATCAGCGCCCTGGCGCGAAGACGGCCGAATATTTCGACGCCACCGGCAAGAACACGCGCACCGCCATGATGCGCACGCCGCTGACCAGCTTCCGCCGCGTCAGCTCCAACTTCGGCGTCCGCACCCATCCCATCTCCGGCTATCGCAAGATGCACCAGGGCATGGACTTCGCCGCCACCACCGGCACGCCCATCGTGGCGCCCGCCGACGGCGTGGTCGTCGAGGCCCGTCGCTGGGGCGGTTACGGCAACTGGTTGCGCATCCGTCACGCCAACGGTCTGGAAAGCGGTTACGGCCACCTGTCGCGCTACGGTTCGGGCATCCGCCCGGGCCAGCGCGTGTCGCAGGGCCAGGTCGTCGCCTATGTTGGCTCGACCGGCGCCTCGACCGGCCCGCACCTGCACTATGAAATCTGGCGCAACGGACAGCGGATCAATCCGTCCGGCATCAAGACTCAGGAGGGCACCGTTCTGGCGGGCGCCGACCTGGCCGCCTTCCGCGCCGAGAAGGCCCGTATCGATCGCATCATCGCCGCCGGCGGCCAACGCCGTCCGGTGGTGCAGCAGGCCTCGGCCTCGGGCCTGCGCTCCGTCGAAGGCTAAGGGCGCGACACGGACGAAGGGGGCGTGGTGTCCCTTCTGTCCTAGCCCACGAGAACCGGTGTCCGGCCCTGCGCCGGGCATTGGACGCCGTGTACGCGCACGTCCGCCTCGCCCAGCTTCAGACCCAGCAGGTCGAGCAGGGGCTGAACCACCCCGTCCAGCACCGGCCCTAGCGGCGTCAGCAGCACGCCCACGGCGCCGACCAGATTGCCCAGGCCCAGACCCCCGAGCGGCCCCAGGCCGACGTCCACCTCCAACCTTTGCAGCAGGCTCACGATCAGGCCGTTGACGAAGCCGCGCGAGCGCACGGACTTGACCGTCTGGTTCGAGATGTCGGAAGCGTTGAACCCAACCTCTTGCCCATTCAGATCGGCGACTTCGAGATCGGCGTGGCCCTTGACCGTGACCAAGCTCAGAACCGAGACCAAGGTGGCGGGCGAGCTGGTGAGCGGCGCCTTGAAGTTCTTGAGTTTGGACTCGTCGATCGTCCCGATCCGGGCACGCGCCACGCCGGGACGAACGGCCAAGGTCACTGTGGGCGGGCCGACGCAGTCGATGCGGCTGAGTTTGGCTTCCGACGACGCCGCCTCGATCAGGATAGGCAGTTTGACCTGGGCCAGGCCGGACAGGGCCTGGGCTGTCGTCGCCTTGAGATATATCCGCGCCTGGGCTGTGCGGATGATCGGCTCGCCCTTGCCAGTGATGGTGATCCAGGGCGACTTGTTCGGGCGCTCGCCGATGGCCAGCATGATGTCGAGGTCAGCAAGCCCGGCGCGGGCGCCGAGGTCCAGCGCCACCTGACGGTCACCGTTGGCGGTTTCCAGCGAGGCCATGATCAGGTCCAAGGCCGAAACCTCGGCGTTCAGCGCCTCACGCAGGCCCTGTTGGGCCCCCGCTTCGACGCCGATCAGATCCTTGAGTTTCAGCGTGGCGTCGACCGGGGTGCGCGTCAGCTTGCTCATCACGCTCCTTGTGTCGGCTCCGGCGATGGATTCCAGAACCTTGAGAGCGCGGCCGGCCGTGACCTCCTGCTGTAGCAGAGCGTCATAGTCGCCCGCCGTCAGGCCGATATCCGTCGCCAGCGCATCTGAGAATTGCAGCAGATTGACCTGGGCGGCCGCCAGGGCGCGATAGTCCATGACCGTCAGCGAGACGTTGCTGCCCAGAAGCCCAGACAGCAGGGCGTTGGCCAGCCCCCCGTCCAGACTGGCCAGCCGCGAACCAATCGAGAACATGGCCCGGGGTTCGCCGCCGGGTATGGCGGCGGTGGCGACCTTGCGCACCAGCAGGTTTTCACGTTGCAGAATCCAGCGGCCAAAGAAGAGGGGCGCAGGCGCGGACACCTCAACTCTTGCGGCGTTGGGTTCGCCAGCGCCGGGGTTGAAGCGGTCCTTGGGCTTGATACGGGGATCGGCGACATAGGCGCCCTTGACCACGCCGACCGCCTGCACGTCGCTTAGGTTAGCAGAGGCCGTGGCGCGGGCTGCGGCGTCAGCATGGCCAAGGTCGCGCGCCGCGGCCATGGCGGACAGGTCCGCCGTCCCCTGGATCTGTCGCGCCTTCAGCGTGATGGAACCTAGATCGACCGCCAAGGCCGCCAAGACGCACATCACCGCGCCGAAGGCGGCGGCCATGATCGCGACGCCGCCTTTTTCGTCCCGTAGCCAGCGAGAGGGCCTCATCTCAATAGCCGCCCAGGCGGACGACGGCTGTGCGGCGGATGATGCGGGGCGGCGAGGGCACGATGGCCGACAGGGCCATCAAGGGGTGGTCGCTGATGTCATAGGCGACATTGACGCGGATCACGGCTGCGGTGCTCTCTACCTCGATAGACGCCCGCTGGGATTGAAGGCCCAAATCCTCGGCTTGGGCGACCACAAAGCTGCGCGCCAAGGCGTCGCGCTCCAGGGGATCCAGGCCGGCTATGGCCGCTCTAGCGCCTTCCGAGGCCAGGGACTGGACCGAATGAGCCATCCAGAACCAGCCGCCATAAACGACCATGCCAAGCATCATCAGGATTAGCAGAGGCGCCACCATGGCGAACTCAATCGCCGCGACGCCCCGTCGATCTGCATCTGATGGCGGAAGAGAAAAGCAACGCCTCATGGTCGGCCTCGTCCCTTTAAGGTGACAAGACTGCATCTACAAACGTTAAGCGGTGTTGAATCTCCGTGGTCTTCCTATGGAGCGCGCACGATAGATTCGCTTCTGCGGCGGAAACGGCGGTCGGCAGACGCCATTTAGGGACGCCGCTTCTGGACTGGGACGTGAAACTGATCGCCAAGTTCGCCGAGCACAGACGATGCGCCCGGACTGCTCCAAATGCCGATCACATAGTCATGCTCGCCAAGCTGCCAGTGAATTCCATCACCAGCATCCACACCGCCATAGCGATCATCATCAGGTTCTCGGTGAGCGACAGGAAGCCCAGTGGCACATTGCTGTCGCCGCCGACGCAGGCGCATTTCAGCTCACGCTTGTCGATATAGACGGCCTTGAACACCGAGACCGCGCCGATGCCGCCAATGACCAGGGCGATCGGCGCCGACAGCCAGGTCATCACGCCCGCCACCATCATGGCGCCCGCGCCGAACTCGGCGAAGGGATAGACCTTGCCATAGGGGACCCAACGTTTGGCCAGCAGGTCGTAATTGAGAAACATCGTTGAAAAGCTGTCGATGTTCTGAAGTTTCAGCATCCCCAGAACCATCATCGACAGGGCGATGAACCATTCGCCCGTCCGCACGGTCAGAGGCGTCCCGTAGAGGGTCAGGCTGAGCATGGCGGCCATGACGGCGGTCGTCAGGAAGACCACCAGCACAGGCGTATAGGTCGTTGCTGCGGGATCGCGGACTTTCAGGCCCAGGAAGCGACGCAAATCGTCGTGCCCGCCGATCCGTTGTCCGTCGATAAAGACTTGAGGCGTGGTCGCAACGCCATGCTCGGCCTTGAAGGCGTCGATTTCGTCACGCGTCGTCAACCAGTGATCCTCAAGGCGGTAGCCCCGGCTTTTCAGCAGGTGGCGGGCCTTTAACCCCCAGGGGCAGGTGTGTGTGGGCATCACCATGCGATGAATGATGGCGGTCCTGGTCATGTCGGCCTCCGTGATCTTCAAATCCGAGGCGGACACCCTAGATTCCGTATCATGATACGGAGTCAAGCATGAGTGTTCGAACGATCTCCGGCCTGGCGCGCGAAGGCGGAGTGGGCGTCGAGACGATCCGCTTCTATCAGCGGCGTGGCCTGTTGCCGACGCCGGAGCGCTGGTCGCCGCAGGGCGGCGGGGGCGTCCGCCGCTATGGCGATGAAGACGTGCGCCGTCTGAAGTTCATCCGCTCAGCCCAGACAGCCGGTTTCACTCTGGAGCAGATCAGGGAACTGCTCTCGCTGGACGCGGGACAGGATCGGGCGCGAGCGCGGGAGCTGGCCGCAGAACGGCTGGCGGCGCTGGACCGCACCATTGCCGACTTGCAGGACGCGAGAACCGCCCTGCGGCGCCTCGCGGGGGTCTGTGCGTCGCAGGATTCCGGACCCTGCCCCATCATCGCGGCCTTTCAGGGCGACGTCCCGTCAAGTCAGGCTTAGGGCCGGACACCCTGGCCTGAGCGTCGCGATCAGTGGATTATCATCCGAACCTGTATAGCCGCATACCCTGCACGCGACGCGGCCGATGCCAGGAGCAGGGCAGGAAGAACAGGCGCATGAAGGCTTTTAGAACCAGGCTTTCACGCCGATCACGACACGAGTGTGTTCGGATTCGCCGCCGAGCGCCCGGGTGAGGTCGGCAGTGTCGCCCAGTTGCCGGCTCCACTCGACCCCGACATAGGGGGCGAATTCCTTGGCTATTTCATAGCGCAGGCGAAGGCCCGCCTCGACGTGGGTCAGACCGGCGCCCAGCCCCAGTTCGGGGATGTCGGTCGCCGAGGCTTCGACCTCAATGCGCGGTTGCAGGATCAGACGCTGGGTGATGCGCTGATCGTATTCGGCCTCGACCCGTGCGGTCAGGTCGCCTTTGGTCGACAGGAAGGCGGCCGCATCGACCTCCCACCAGTAGGGGGCGAGGCCTTGCAGGCCCAGAACCAGATGGGTCGGAGCCTCGCCGTGGTCGCGGAAGTCCTGGCGCAGGCCCGTTTGCACATCCCAGAAAGGTGAGATTGCGCGGCTGTAAAGCCCCTGGACCTCGCCCTCGGCGCCGCCGTCGAAATCGCCCTCTCCCTCGAACTTCCACCAGAAGCGATTGATGTCGCCGCCGGTCCAGCCCCCGACATCCCAAAGCCAGCCCTCTTCGTCATCGCCGAAACCGGCTTCCAGACGGTCGATGATGAAGGCCGTGGCGCGAACGTCGCCGTTTTCGCGTCTCAGCAGGTCGCGGGCGCCGGCCATGCGGTCGGCGTTCCAGACGGCGTCGGCGGCATGATCTGGCCCGGACAGGGCCCCTGGCGGCGGGGGCTTTTGAGGGCGACCGTCGTCGTCCGCATGGGTCGGTATGTAGGGCGATCCCATGGCGCTCATGTCATGACCGGCATGGGGATCGGTTGCCTGAGCTGACATCGCGTGGCCGGCATG
>CAYWDO010000007.1:0-13734 GCA_964456995.1 uncultured Brevundimonas sp. | reverse complement strand
TGTCATGACCGGCATGGGGATCGGTTGCCTGAGCTGACATCGCGTGGCCGGCATGAGGGTCGTCGGCAGGCGCCGGGGCCGGCATGGCGTGTCCCGCGTGAGGATCGGCTGTCGGGTGGGATGGGGCCATGCTGTGATCGGCATGGGGATCGGCAGTCGCCGGAGCCTGGGTCTGGGCCTGAGTCTGAGCCTGAGCCTGAGCCTGAGCCTGAGCTGGCGGTCGGGTCGGCGGCGCGTGATGCTGATGATCCTGCGCGGCCGCCACGCCCGAGGCGGGCAGCAGAGGAAGGAGGGCGACCAGAAACCGGATCATGCCGGCACTCCGTCCAGCGGGCGGACGGTCACGACGTTGAACATGCCCGCGTGCATGTGCATCAGCATGTGGCAGTGGAAGGCCCAGTCGCCCGGCGCGTCGGCCGTCAGATCGAACGTCACCTTTGAGCCCGGCGCGACGTTGACCGTGTGCTTCAGCGGCTGATGCCCATCAGGGCCGCCCGTGACCAGCTCGAAGAAGTGGCCGTGCAGGTGGATGGGGTGGGCCATCATGGTGTCATTGACCAGGGTCACGCGGACCCGTTCATTGCGCTCGAAGCGGATCGGTTCGACGATCTCGGAGAACTTGCGTCCATCGAAGCCCCACATGAACCGTTCCATATTGCCGGTCAGGTGGATTTCCAGCGCACGTGACGGCGGCCGCTGATCCTTGTTGGGCGCGAGCGACACGAGATCGGTATAGACCAGCACCCGGTGCGGCGCGTCCTCAAGTCCCATGGGCCGCTCGCCCAGACGATTGGCCGGGCTGGACGAGATCATGTCGACCCCAACCCCCACCGCCATGCCTGCCGGAGCGTTGTCGGGGTTGCGCATGTCGTGATTCACCTCGCCATGATCCATTCCGTGGGCCATGGCGGAATGGTCCATGCCGCCCATGCCCATGTCGCGCATGGTCAGTGTGGGAACCTGTCGAAGCGGCGGGACCTCGGCGATCATGCCGAGGCGCGGTGCCAGCGTCGCCCGAGCCATGCCGGAGCGATCCACGGATTCCGCGACCAGGGTGAAGGCCCTGTCCTCTGCAGGACGGACGACGACGTCATAGGTCTCGGCCACTGAAATCTGGAACTCGTCGGTCTCGACAGGCCGGATATTCTCACCGTCGGCGTTGACCACGGTCATGGCCAGACCCGGTATCCGCACATTGAAGATCGACATGGCCGAGGCGTTGATGATCCGTAAGCGCACCCGTTCGCCAGGTCGGAACAGGCCGGTCCAGTTCTCCGATGGGCCGTGACCGTTGACGAGGTAGGTATAGGTGGTCCCGTTGACATCCGCGATGTCGCGGGGGTCCATCCGCATCTGGCCCCACATGCGCCGCTCCTTCAGCGACAGGCCCTCGTCGCCCGAGATCAGGCCCGAAAGGGTCGTGCGCGAGCGGTTGAAGTATCCAGGGCTTTTTTTCAGACGGTCCAGGATGTCGTGGGGGTGCAGGAAGCTCCAGTCCGAAAGCACCAGCACATGCTCGCGGTCATAGGCGACAGGGTCTGGCCCCGTCGGATCGATGATCAGCGGCCCGTAGAGGCCCATCGCTTCCTGAAGATTGGAGTGGGAGTGATACCAGAAGGTGCCCGACTGGATGACAGGGAATTCGTACTCGAAGGTTTCGCCGGGCCGGATTCCAGGAAAGCTGACGCCAGGCACGCCGTCCATGTGGAACGGCAGCAGCAGTCCGTGCCAGTGGATGGAGGTGTCCTCATCCAGCGTGTTGGTCACCGACAGGCGCACCGTCTGGCCTTCGCGAAGCCGGATCAGCGGCGCGGGAAGGTGGCCGTTGACCGTGATGGCGTGGCCGGTGCGACCGCCCACAGTGAAAGGCGAATGGCCGACGTTGAGCCGCACGTCCGGTCCCTGAAGCGTCGGCAAGTCAGCGCGCACGCCCACTGAACCGCTCTGTGCCCAGGCAGGCAGAAGGCCTTGCGCGCCCAGCAGCCCGGCGCCGCCTGCCAAGCCGCGCAGGATCGCGCGGCGGTCTGTCTGGATCACTCTCATGCGTTCGTCTTCGCCTATCTGTCTGACTGGCTTTACGCCTGCGCTGCGCCGGTCCCTCGCGATAGCGGCTAAAAGACGCTCATTCGGATGAACCCAATCGATCCAGCAAGGCCCTGCGGGCGCGGGCGATACGCAGTTCGACCGCCTTGGGCGACAATCCCAGGATCTGGCCGATTTCGCCATGGGATCGACCTTCCAGCACCGCCAGCAACAGGGGCGCGCGCTGACCGTCGGGCAGGTCGCGCAGGGCCAGGTTCAGCCGATCGACCTGCCGGCGATCATGCAACCTGTCCTCGACGTCAGGGGTCGGGTCGCCAACGGCTTTGGCTTCCGCCGCATCCAGACCCATTACGCCCCGGACCAGTCGGCGAACGCGACGACGTCGACTCCAGTCCCGGCATTTGTTGAGGGCGATCGTGCGCAACCAGGCGCCGAAGGGCCGGTCGGGATCATATCGCCGGATCGACATCCAAGCAGCGGCGTAGGTCTCCTGGGTCAGGTCCAGCGCCTCGTCAGGGTCGCCGACATAGCGGGTGACGAAGCGGTGCAGTTCGCCCTTCGTCGCCGTCATCAGGCGCGAGAATGCCGCTCGGTCCCCTTGGGCGGCCTGATCCTGATCGGCGCTGCCTGTTCCCACGCCGCGTCAGTCGGCGTCGGCGCGCAGGGTCTTGACCACGGCGCGATCGAATTCTTCCGCCTGTCCGGGCGTCAGCACAGCACGCATCTCGAATACGTGGCGGATCGTCGCCAGTTGAAGCTGACCCATGGCCCCGTGAAAATGCTCGACGGCGGCGCGGACCTCAGGCGTGTCGCCGCGGTTCTCGGCGATGGCGGCGGAGAGTTCCCGGTTCGCCGTGCGCACCTCGGCCTCCAGCGTCCCGCGTCGAACAGCGAAAGCCGCTTCGATCGCAGTCAACCGTCGATCTTGATCCAGGGTCAGGTCCAGTTGTTCGTGAACGATGTGATGCAGATCGACGGGCTGATCCTTTCTGGCCGCCCAGGTCATTGCGCCCCAGGCGGCGGCCGCGCCGATGGCGGCGGCCAGAACGGCGGTCAGCAGGGTGGATTTCAGACCGTTCATCCCAGCAGGTTCCGCACATCCAGCGGCGTGGCCGCCATCCGGGGGCTGAATATCGACAGTTCGCTAGGTCCGGGCGCGCTGGCCGGGGCGGACACCCCGCCGGCGATTCCGCCGATGCCCGCGGCCACGCAGAGAGCCGCAAGGCGCAATCTCCGTTCCCGGTCCTGCGCCCGCCTTATCGCAACCCGGTTCCAGACGCCCTGCTCCAGATCCTCAAGCGCTTTGTCGCCGGGCGGCGGCGTCTGCGCGATCAGCGCCTCCAGATCTGCCATGTTGATCGTCTCCATGCGGCCTGCTTTGCCCTACGCACCGGTTCGGGCTATCCCTCCCCAGGAAGTCGTCGGCCCTCGGCGTCAAGGAAGCATACCGCAGGCTTCACGCCAGAGCGCCTCTTGTCGAAGCGCAGCCCCGGTGCGCCCCAAGGCTCCCGCCGGGCTATCCCCTGCTCCACAATTGTGGCACCTGCACGGGGCAGTACGGAGCGATCGAGTGACAAAGCGTAAAAGCAAACCCGTCGCGACCGGCGTCGCAGGCCTGGATGAAATCCTGCGTGGCGGACTGCCCCCGTCTAACCTGTACATGCTTCAAGGCGCACCAGGGGCCGGCAAGACGACGCTGGCGCTGCAGTTCCTGCTCGCGGGCGTCGCGAACGGCGAGAAATGCATCTACGTCAGCCTGTCCCAGACGGCCGCTGAGCTGGAATCCATCGCCGTCTCGCACGGCTGGTCTCTTGACGGAATCCGGGTGGAGGAGCTGTCGGCCTCGGACGCTGTGAATGGCGCGTCCGACCAGACCATCTTCCAGACCGCCGAACTGCGTCTCGATGAGACCCGGCAAGCCATTGAAAAGGCCATCGAGGAGCACAAGCCCAGCCGGCTGGTCTATGACTCCTTGCTCGAGATACGGCTCATCACCGGTGATACGCCGCGCTTCCGTCGCGAACTGATCGGTTTCAAGGCGTTTCTGGCCAAGCGCAATGTCGTAGCCCTGCTGCTGGACACCCAGAACGGGGAAGCCATGAACGGCGAGGAGGTCGAGGGCATCGCCCACGGCGTGATCCGCTTCGACAAGCATCTGGAAGACTTCGGCCCCGTTCGGCGGCGTATCGAGGTCAGCAAGATGCGTGGCGTGCCCATCGCCGACGGCTATCACGACATGGCCATTCGGGAAGGGCAGGGCGTGGTCGTCTTTCCTCGGATCGTCCCGGGCGAAGAACGGTCGGTGACCAAGCCGGACCTGATCAAGTCAGGCGTTGAAGCTCTGGACGAGATGTTCGGGGGTGGTCAGGAGGGGGGAACCACCACCCTGGTGATCGGCCAGGCCGGCACCGGCAAGTCCACAATGGCCTCTCTCTACGCCACGGCCGCGCTCAAACGCGGCGAGAGTGTGGCCCTGTTCCTGTTCGAGGAGCGGCTGGAGACCTTCTTCCGTCGGTCAGAAGGCCTGGGCATGGACCTCAGAGCCTTCCACAAGGACGGCAAGCTGATCATCAGGGACTTCAATCCGAACGAAATCTCGCCTGGCGAATTCGCTCAGGTGGTGCAGGGCATTGTTGAAGAGAACAAGACCCGCGTCGTCGTGATCGACAGCTTTACCGGCTACCTGAACTCCCTGCCGAACCGGGAGAAGGCCGTTCGGGACATTCAGTCCCTTTTGAAATATCTGGCCCGTTCCGGGGTGCTGACCATGCTGATCGTGGCGCAGCACGGGCTGCTGGGCCAGAACGTCAGCATAGATGTGGACGTCAGCTTCCTGGGCGACACCGTATTGCTGTTGCGCATCACGGAGCATGAGGGGCGGCTGCGGCGCAACATCACGGTCGTCAAGAAGCGTCACGGGCCGCATGACCTTGACGTCCATGAGCTGTTCATCAAGAGCGGCGGTGTGACGGTGGTCCCCTACAATCCCCTGCCCGAGACTTGACCGACGACATCCAGGATCGGGCGACCCTGGACCATGTCCTGGTTCTGGCCCCTTATCGTCGCGACGCGGACTATCTGCGCCAGCTTCTGACTGAGCATGATCTCGACGTCAGGATCTGTTCGACAGGATCATCCGTGACCCCTTTCCTGGAAGCCTCGCCTGGTGTGCTGGTCGCCACCCATGAGGCGTTGAATCCCGAGGTTGTCAGCGCTGTCGGCGCATGGCTGGCGACCCAGCCCGGCTGGTCGGAAATGCCGATCGTGGTGCTGCTGGACCGCAGTTCGCAACAGGCCCGGGTCAAGGCTGCGCTGGTTGAGGCCTGGCCTCGCGCCCGGCAGATATTTTATCAGCGGCCGGTCACCCCTGTGGAACTGGTCAGCGGCATTCAGGCGGCCTTCCTCGCCCGGCTGCGTCAGCGTGACGTGCGCGATCATATAGACCGCGAAATCGAACTGCGGCGTGAACTCAACCATCGGGTCAAGAACATCCTGGCCAGCGTCACCTCCATCTTTGAGATGACGCGGCGTGGCGCTGACACCCTCGAGGGGTTCTCTGGCGATTTCCGGGGCAGGCTGAGGGCTCTGTCCGATGTCCATTCGGCGGTGTTTCAAGCCGATGGAGAGGCGGTTTCGATTCAGGAAATCGTCGATCTGACCTTTGAACCCTACCGTCTGCCTGGCCATGACCGTTTCGCCACGGGCGGTCCCCCGATCATGCTGAATCGGGAGGCGGGCACCACCCTGGCCCTTTGCCTGCACGAGCTGGCCACCAATGCGATAAAATATGGCGGGCTCTCCGCGCCATCGGGGCAAGTCAGCTTCACCTGGGGCGTGTCGGGGGATGACGTCTGGTCCCGCTGGGAGGAAGCCGGAGGACCGCCCGTGGTTGAGCCCTCACGGCAGGGTTACGGGACCCGCTATCTCAGATCGGCACTGACCAGCCTGTTCGGCCAGGCGCCCGTCATTACATTCGATCGCCACGGCCTGATCTGCGAGGTCCGAGGCCTTCAGTCTCGGGTTTCGCGCAACTCGTGAAGGTCTCTGACGTTCGGATGCCCATGACCGCTGATGTTTTGCCCTCCCAGGCCTCGCTCAGAATTCTGTGCCTAGAGGACAACCCGCTCATCGTTCTTCATCTCGAGCACATGATCGAGGATCTGGGCCATGTGTTCGCCGCCGCCTGTGAAAGTTTCTCCGAGCTGAAGGACCGGTTTTCAGGCCTGGATGTGGACTGTGTGCTGGTGGACATTGATCTGGCCGACGGGCGAACCGGACCTGAGGCCGCCGCCTGGCTTTTCGCTCGCAATGTTCCGGCTGTTTTCGTGACCGGCCAGGAACAGATCGCCGAGGCTTTCCGTGATCTTGTGGTTGAGGTGGTGCCTAAACCCGTTGCTCCGGAATCACTTCAAAGAGCCCTCGCAAAGGCCGCCACGGGCTGAGCGCGGCCTCGTTCCGGCGGCCGGCCTTCTCCGCGTCCAGAAGATATTGAAAATCGTTCTCAACAACGCTAGTTGGGTGTTGTCGGTGTTGGCGATCCGCGCCACCCAATATTGCGCGATTGTCCCCTGTGTTCCCTGGTCGTCCGGCAAAATACCTGGCCTTTGCGTCCGTCCTGGCGCTGCATGGCCTGGTGGGATGGAATCTGCTGAAGTTGACGTCCGAAACAACCTCAGCCGTCAGCGCCATAAATTCCATATCCGTTGAACTCATCGAGGCGCGAAGCGAGATGACGCGGCCGCGTACCGCGCCTGAGCCTATTGCGGCGCCCTCCGACGCTCTGACAGAAGCCGACGCCCTGTCCACGCCCGCCAGATCATTCACTCAAGCCGTCGCCTTGACGGCCGCCGTAGCGGACGCGGCTTCGACCACGCCACTGGATCTCGGTGGCTCCACAGAATTTGCGGAGCCTGAATCCCGTCCCTTGTCAGGGCAAGCCGGCGCCTTTCCGGGGACGCCAAACGCCCCGCTCTTGGCCGCGGCTGAATTGTCGTCCGGCCGCTCCGACAACTACGCCTCGCAGGTGCGGGCATGGATAGAGCGGTACAAGCTATACCCGGCAAGAGCATCCGACCGCAGGCTGGAAGGCGAGGCTGTGGTGACTCTGACCCTGGACCAGCGAGGTCGGCTCCGTGGCGTCAGATTGGCCAAGACCAGTGGCCACGGCGTCCTGGACGATGCGGCGCTTGCGGCGGTTCGGCGCGGCGACCCCTATCCAAGGCCGCCGCGCGGAAACTGGAGCCGCCGCCAGTTTGAAGTGCCGATAAAGTTCATGTCCGTCTGACGCCAGGTCGATGTCGTCCACGACAGCCGCGGGAAGATCGCGTCGATCCGGGTTAGAGCGTTTCCAGAAAAGCCATCAGCGCCTCACGCTCGCTGGGCGTGAGACCCAGGGGCTTGAGCATGGGCGAAGTCACCGGGAACAAGGGGTCGTCCGCCTGCGCCGGTCGGGGCCGCGGCCGAGCTGCACCGCCATTGTAGAAGTTCACGACGCCGTCGAGATCTGGCAGCAGACCATTGTGCATATAGGGGCCCGTGCGGCGGATATTGCGAAGCGACGGCGTGCGGAACGCGCCGACATCCGCCGGGCGGCGCGTGACGTCATAGCGGCCTAGATCCTGCCGCGCCCGACCGTAAAACGTCAGGCCGAGATTGTGGAACCGCTGATCGGAGAGCAGGGGACCGTTGTGACAACTGGCGCATCCCGCCTTGGTGCGGAACAGGTGTAGCCCCAGGAGTTCTTCGTCGCTCAGGACCTCGGCGCCCTGACGCAGGGCGCGATCGTATTTCGTACGTCGCGGCCTAAGGCTGCGTTCGAACGTCGCCAGGGCGTGCTGGACGCGAGCGATGGTGATGCGCCCAGGACCAAAGGCCGCCTCGAAGGCCTGGCGATACTCGGGGTCGGCATTCAGACGCGCCTCGATCATCTCCGGCCTTGCCGCCATTTCCATGGGGTGGGCCAGAGGCGCGGCGGCCTGCTCTTCCAGCGTCGAAGACCGGCCGTCCCAGAACAGAGACGTCATCCAGCCGACCACGAACAGGGGTTGGGCGTTGCGCGTCCCTCGTTGACGATCGTGCCCGAACGATGTCTGCAATCCGTCGCCAAACCCTAGCTCCGGCGAGTGGCAACTGGCGCAGGCCAACTGGCCTGAACCCGACAAGCGCCGCTCGTTGAACAGGCGCTCGCCCAGCGCGACCTTGGCGGGCGACGCCTGATTGTCGGGGGGGTGGACGACAGGCGGCAGAACGCCGAACTCGGTGAAGACCGCGCCCTCTGCCAGAACGGGGCGCGGCCAGGTTTCGGGCGGGCCTGAATACAGGTCCCGCAAGCTGGGCGAGCGGGCCTCCACCGGCGAGATCGTCAGCGCCGCTATCCCAAACAGCAGGGTCATGGTGGTCAATACAGCGATCGCATCCCTGAACATGGCCGGCTCAGTAACGCACCTTCAGCCCCAGCCACATCACGCGACCCAGCTGGTAGGGCTGAGACACCGAGATCGAGTTGTTGTTTGGTATGGTGTCGAACACATTGTCGATGCGCAGGTCCAACGTCGCGGATCCCAGGCCGGTCCTTGCGATATCGAGCGAGGCGTTAAGGTTCAACGTGACGGACGGGTCGTATTCCAGCACGTCCCAGACATCGTACCGAACCCCGTCAACTACCTCGGTTGCACCGGTTTCTCCGACCTGCTCGAAGCCGTCGCGGAACCGGCCGTTCAGCGTCGTCTGCAACCGTCCGCTCCACCAGGAGGACGACAGGCTGGCGTTGACGATGAAGGGCGAGGCGAAATCCAGCCGCTGATTTTCTCGCAGGATGTCCAGCAGGCTTATCACCTGGCCCCGATAGAAGACCTGCTCGCTCTCGAACTGATCATCGTCGCTGGTCTCGAAATGGTTCTCAGCATTGGTCGTCGTTTTCGACAGATTGGTGTTCAGCGACAGCGTGTGCCGCCCAAACCCCCGCAGATATTCCAGCGACAATCCTTGATAGGAAGTCTCGCCTCCGTTGGTCACGGTGTAGCTGGTGAAGGTCGAGACGCCGCCCGTCTCCGGGTTGTAGACCAAGCGCTCTGACGACGACCGCGTGAACTCGTCATGTCCCTCGCGCAGGATACCCCTGGCCCGCCACTCTCCGCCGAACAATTGACCGGACAGGGCCACGGTCAACTCGTCGGAATAGGGGGTCTTGAGGTCGGCGTCCGAGTAGCGGGTTCCCCTGGAGGTGTTCGAAAGGGCCCAGTCCTCGGAGAATATCTGCTGTGCGCCCGAAGCGCGTCCTGTGCGCTGATAGGTGTAGTTGTCGGGATACTGTTCGCGGATGGCGTAGCCCAGGAAGCTGCGGCCGTAGTAGCGGTTCAGCCCGACGGTCGCCGTCATGCCAAGGGGCAGGTTGTGAGCGACCGATAGCCTGGGCGACCACGTGGCGTTGCCCAGAAAGCTCTCATAACCGTAGCGCAGACCGGCCCGAATATCGAAGCCTCCGGTCAGCCAGCGGTATTCGGCCCACAGTCCGATGTCGGTCACATTGGCCTGCGCGTCATAGGCGCGATATTCCTGATAGCGGGTCAGGGCGTACTCGCCGTTGACGCAGGCGACGTCATTGGCGCTGGCGCACACCACATTGGGACCCAGGGAGCCGGTAGCGACCGACGCGGTCTGATAGGCCCGGTTGGTCTGGAGCCGACGTTTTTGGGCCTCGACCTGTTGGAGGTCGAAACCCAGACTCAAGTCGCCGTTCCAGAGCGGCGTCTCGTAGTCGCCGGAAAGAGTGAAGCTCTCCTGCCTTTGTCGGATCGAGCCGAATCCGCCCTCGGCGCAGTTGGTGGCGGCGCAGTAGTTGATGCTGGGCGCGGCAGACGGACGGCTGAAGTTGTTTTCGGGCGAGTCGCGGTCGGTGCGTGAAGAGGCAAGGCCGGCCTTCAAGGACCATTCGCCCTCTCCTCGGCGGCCTTTCAGCCGCAGCGATCCGACCAGTCCGCCGCCGTTCGAGACGATCAGATTGTTGACGCCATTGGGGTTGGAGGCTTCGCTTTCATAAGGACTGTAGGCGATCTGGGCGTCCAGGCTCACGCCGGCGGGCAGATCTGCATTCGCCTTCAACAGATAGTTTTCGCTTGTGCTCGACTGGCCAAACAGGCCGCCGCCATAGTTGGCGCTGCGCTGATAGACGACGTCGGATGACGAGTGATTGTATCCGGCCACTAGGCGCAGTCGGTCATTGATGGGCAGATCGAGAGTGAGGCCCCAGCGCTGCTTGTCATAGGTCGGCTCTGGCGGCAATCGGCCGGCCAGGCGATCAGCTGATCCGTCCGAAAGCCTGAACGACGTCAGGTCGGTCGATGTGCTGGAATAGGTAGCGGTCATACCGAAGGCGCGCGAAGGATCCCGGGTCTCGATCTCCACGACGCCGCCGGTGAACCCTCCAAAGCGCGCAGACACATTGGAGTCTCGCACGGAAATCGCGCCGATCAGGCCAGAGTCCAGCCAGATCGTCTGCGGCGTCGCGCCGGCGACCTCGTTGAAATCAAAGGGCGTGGTGTCGCTGGTGTCGAGTTGCGAGTTGACGCCGATCCCGTCAATCAGGAACAGATTTTCGTAAGGCCGACCTCCCGATATCGAGATCTGTTCGGGTCGTATGTCCTGGAGATTTTCTCGTGTCGCTGACCGCTCATCCAGCGAGAATTGCGCGGTCGGCAGAGCCTTGAGCAACTGGTTGACGTCGCCCGAGCCCGGTGTGTCGGCCGCAATGGCGGTTTCATCTATGGCCGAGGTTCCCGAATCGACCGCATCGCCAAAGCGATAGCGTGCCGCAGCCCGGCTTTCGTCCTTGACCGTTACGACGCCCAGGCGTTCGGGTTCCGGTTCCTGGGCGAACGCATGGGGGGCCCCGATGACGCTCGCCAAGGTGGCGACGATGAAGTGCGAGCGCGACATTCCTGATCCCTCCGATGCGAAGGCGCTCAGCTAGCGAACTCAAATTGTAATTGCAACTGATTCTCAGTCGTAAGTCCGAGCCCTTTAACCTCTGGGTTCTCGAACCACCTGGATATCCTTTGGCGAGACGGCTCTGACCTGGTGAGGCAGGCTTTCACGAAGAGGCCCTTGACGATGCAATCAGGCGATGCGCCGGAGTATATCGACGACCCGACGCGAGAAGCCTGTGAACGGGGGGTAGACCATGGTCGCCGCCGAGAAGGGCGATTGGAAGAAGACGGGCTTTTCCTTGGAGAAGGTCCGAAATCCATGTGCGCCGTGATAGTGACCCATGCCGGACGCGCCGACACCGCCGAAGGGCAAGGCCTCCTGAAGGTGATGGATCATGGCGTCGTTGATACAGACGCCGCCCGAGATGGTCTGGGTCAGGACCTGGCGCTGTCGGGTCTTGTCCTTGCCGAACCAGTAGAGCGCCAGCGGCCGGTCCCGCGCGTTGATCTGGCTTATGGCCTCATCCAACGTACCGGCCGTTACGATCGGCAAGATCGGCCCGAAAATCTCTTCCTGCATCACCCGCATGTTGTCATCAGCGTCCAGGATCAACGTGGGCGCGATGCTTCGTGGGTCAGAGCCCGCATCGCCGATGGTGATGATGGTGGCGCCCTTGGCTCCGGCATCCTCGATCAGACCCCGCAACCGGGCCGCATGGCGTTCACTGATGATGGTGTTGTAATCGGCGTTGCCCGCGATTTTTGGATACTGTCTGGCGATCGCCGACCTCATCGCCGCGACGAAGTCGTCACGGATCGCATGGGGGACAAGGGCGTAGTCAGGGGCGATACAGGTCTGACCGGCGTTCAGGAGTTTTGAAAAGGTCAGGCGGGCGGCTGTGGTCTTGAGATCGGCGGTCACGTCAATGATCGCGGGCGACTTGCCGCCCAGTTCCAGCGTGACTGGCGTCAGGTTCCCGGCGGCCGCCTCGGCCACCTTGCGGCCGACCTGGGTCGATCCCGTAAACAGCAGATGGTCGAACGGCAGGGCGGAGAAAGCGGCGGCGAACTCGGGACCGCCGGTCACGACAGCCACCTCGTCTTCGTGAAAGACCTCAGCGATACAGGCCTTGAGCAGGGCGCTCAGTCTCGGCGTCATCTCGGACGGCTTGATCATGGCGCGATTGCCCGCTGCGAGGGCCGCCACCAAGGGGGCGAGTGCAAGCTGGAGGGGGTAGTTCCACGGGGCGATGATGCCGATGACGCCGAGCGGTTGTGGAATGATCTTGGCGCTGCCAGGCCGCCAGACCATTTCGACAGCGACGGCGCGGGGGCGTGACCACCCCTTCAGGCTACGACGCGCACGGCGGATCGCGGCGATGACGGGCATGACCTCGGCCATCGCGGTCACCAGCGCGGGACGATTGCCGAAGTCTTCATTGATCGCCGCTGCAAAGCGATCCGCATGAGTGTTCAGCATGCGCTCCAGCCGATCTAACCGATCAGCGCGAAGCGAAAGCGGTGGATTGAGGTCGGCCAGAAAGGCGGTCTTCTGCACCTCCAGAAGACGACAGGCTTCCGCCAGGGCCGAACGATCGCTCGGGTCTTCCAAACTTGCACTTCGAGAAGGACCGGCCATGCCGAAACCTCATGTTGATGATGAGCGTCCAATGACCTGGACAGGACAGGAGCCAAGGATCAGTCCAGATCACGGAACAGGCTCACGGCCTTGGCAAGGCGCGCCCGCCTCGCTCTAAAATACCGGCTTACGATGCATCGCCTCCTCCTTGATCTTCAAGGATAATCTCTACCTTTGAGCCGCCTTGAGCCGCAAAGGTCGGCGTCGTCCAGACCGCTGATCTATGACGTCTCGACGGTCCGACCTGCCCATGGATAATCTGGGCGAGTCCTTTATTCCCCCATCTCGAATGTCGCCTGCTTAAACCGCAGCGGCCGGGGCGTTGATGGGACAGTTGCTGGATCGCTTGCGGGGAAAGCGGGCCACGGAGGGGAGGCCAAACTGAATTGTCTTTAGGACTCGATGGAGAACGGTTTGCTGGCGCCGTGTGCTACGGCCGGCAGCCTACACCGCTTCGCCATGGCGGCGCGTCGGAAGCTGAAGGATAGGGAATGCGACTATTCCAGCCCCGACCACTTGCGCGCCCTTATGCAGGGCGCCCAAATCGCCAGGGAGACCAAAGCGCATCATCCGCTCACGCCCGGAGCGGCTGCAAGCCTTAGCGTCCAGTGGTCGCGGGGATTCCGCTGCTGTTGGGGAGCTCTCAGTCTTGACCGAAATGGCGCGCCCGGAACGATTCGAACGTCCGACCCTCAGATTCGTAGTCAGATTTTTGACTGTTTCAAGCTGCGTCAGTAATGTTTCTTCGTGCAGTAAGTGATTAATTTCGCTCCACTAAATTTCGATCTGTTTTGCGGGGCGTTTCATGGATTTTCGGCTTTCTGTGCCCCATCTGTGCCCCAAAAATTCACCGACCATGCTATCGTGGCCGCAGTACTAGCAATGGGGTGATTTCAGCGGGAGCGCGGTGATGGCCAAGGTTCGATTGACGGATCGATATGTTGGAACAATCTCTGCTCCGCAGGGGCGTAGGCTCGAGATTTTCGATCAGCATCCGCAGGGTGCGGGGCTGATACTCCGAGTAGCCGATACGGGTCGCAAGATATGGATGGTCCGTTACCGGACTGATGACGGCCAGCAACGCCGCCTCAACCTAGGTTACTACCCGGATGTCGGATTGTCGGACGC
>CAYWDO010000006.1:31891-48791 GCA_964456995.1 uncultured Brevundimonas sp. | reverse complement strand
CGAGGCGTCGATCTCCAGGCCGTCAAAGTCCTTGCGCAGGATGAAGTTGACCACGCCCGAGACGGCGTCAGCGCCGTAAACGGCGGCGGCGCCGCCGGTGATGACCTCGGTGCTGGCGACCAGCAGGCGCGGGATGGTGTCAACGTCCACGGCCAGCGAGCCGGGGCTCGAACCGACGTGGCGACGACCGTCCACCAGGACCAGGGTCCGGTTGGCGCCCAGGGCGCGCAGGCTCAGCAGCGACAGGCCGCCGTCGTTCAGGTTGGAGCCGGTGGTGTCTTCCGGCACCTGCGAGGTCGACAGGGCGGGGATGTCGGCCAGGAAGTCGATGACGTTGACTTCGCCCGATTGCAGCAGCTCTTCCTGACCGATCTGGATCAGGGGCGTCGGCGAGTTGGTCGGGCTGCGACGAATGCGCGAGCCGGTGACGACGATTTCGCCGACGTTTGTGGCCTGCTCGTCCTGAGGCTGAGCCAGAGCGGCCCCGGGAACAGTGCTGATTGCAGCGGCCGCGAGGCCGGCGATCAGAGTCGAGCTCATGAGCCGAGATTTTATCGTGTTCATTGTTGGTTCCCCTCCCAGAACTTCTGCCTGGGTGAACTGCGCGTGTTGGTGTCCCGTCTCTCCCTCGGTGCAAGCGTGGCGGCAACAATTATGTCTGATGAGCGGTCCAATTACGCTTGAAATGCGTCTAATTGGCTACAGTTTCGCCGCGTTTGAAATGGGATAGGCGGGCCATCCGTTGGTCTCTGGAGGGCGTTCCAGAGAAGCGAAAAGAATGTCCGGCTTCAGCTCGTGGTGCGGTGCAGTCGTTCGTCTCGGCCAGCGGCAACTCGGCTGAGCGATGCGGGATCTGGTGCCGAGTAGGTGCGCCCCAAGCGAGGGCCGCACGGCCGGCGCCGACACCCCGATGCGGCGTTGATAGCTATCGACGCCCCACCTTAGATGACGGTCTAGACGCCGCCGATGAAGTGGCTACTTCGCGGGTTCGCACCAAGGCGGGAGAGTCCGCTTTCGGGCAGGGAGATATTGACCGCTTATGGCGCTTAGGAGCCATACCGCGCCGATTTGTCCAAATCGCGAATCCGGGCCGATCATCGTGCGACCTCGTCGGATTGCGCCGCTTTTTAGGTGGTTCTGGGAGAGATTGAGCCGATTTTAGCTGGTCTGGCTAAATGGCCAAATTTTGCCAGTCACTGAGAGCGGCCCCGAATTGCGCCGCTCCTAAGTGGTCCTGGCAGATGATTTGTCAGGACCAGTTAGCGCCGGCTCAAAACCACTTAAGAACGGCGCAACGCGAGAACCATTCGTAACGCCACCGCCGAGCGGCGCTCAACGGCGTCTGCGGGGCGCCAGTTTCGCATCCAAGCCTCAAGCGATAGGCTTGGCTCGACCCCATTTCAGCCTTCGCTTGGCGGCGCTGGGGCGCCGCTATTTCGTCTCCCGCTTGCCTGACGACGCTCGCTTCATCATGGCAAACGCAGCAAGCGATCAAGGCTGAGCGGCCCGGCGCCGAAGCGGATCAGGTAGAGCAGCAGCCCCGCCCACAGCAGATGCGTCGGCCAGCCCAACGGATAGACGAACACTTCGATCACGATCGTCATGCCCAGCAGGGCCAGGGCCGACAGCCGCGTGGCCAGGCCGACCACGATCAGCAGCGGAAACAGATGTTCAGCATAGGTCGCCAGATGAGCGGCGACGTCTGCCTTGATCAGCGGCACGCGATATTCGGTCTGAAACAAGGCGTATGCGCCGTCGGTGATGTGCAGCACGCCATCGACCTTGGTGCGACCCGACAAGAAGAAGACGCTGGCGATACCGATGCGAATGATCAGGCTGAGCGCCCACTGAGGCAGGGCGCGCTCGATCAGGGTCACAGCCGGCGCAAAGATCGGGCGGACCGGGGCTGCGGCCATGGGGCGGGCTTCTATGACTTCGGTCATGGGCGAGGAGGCTCCGGTTCAAGGCGGGTGAAGACGCCCGCTGAAAGCAGGTCGGCGAAAATCTGGCTGAGATCGGCATAAGGGTCCGCGCCTAGGGCGGCGGTGGCCGCCTGGCCCAGGGTGCGGCCATGGCGACAGGCATCCAGGAACACCCATTCCGACCGAGACAGGCGACGTTGGGTCACTGCGAGCCCTGGCCTGGCGATCAGCAGACCCTCCGCTGTGTCGGTCCACGCCACTGAATTCACGGTTTCGGCGTCAGGGCGATTGGACAGCCAGATCGATGGCACGGTCCAGTCGAACCAGAAGATTTGAGCCGACGGATGAAGAACGGCGCGCGAGGCGAACAGTGCGGGCGCGGCCATTCCCGCCAGGTGGCTCGCGTTCAGGGCAGGTGCGTCCTCGCAACGGTGCGCAAGGCTCCAGGCCAGGTCAAGGCGGGCGACAGGCGCCAGGTAAGCCATTGGTCGCGCCGGCGGAAACACGGCCAGCCAGGCCGGGAAGTCCCGGCCATAGTCGTCAAGAACCGGCGACTGCGGCGGGTGTTCGACAGCGAAGGCCAGCGCCGCCGATCGAAACCAGTCGGCGCCGACCAGACGCTGGATCGTCGGGACCAGCCCCGACAGGGCGTCAGCGCGCGCCGAGGCGACGGTATTGCGATAGATTGACAGGCCTGCGCGCGATCGCTCGCCCGCAGCCAGCCAGGGGTTCAGCGCGTCGGCGTCCCCTGTGAACAGAGCCTGCATGGCGTCGTGAAAGGATTCAGGCAACGTCGCGCGCCTTCGTGGAGTTTCTCAGGACGCCCTCGGCATGATCGCGCTCGCGCATCAGTTCGGAAAAGGCGGGGATATTGTCGTCGCGCTCGATCAGGGTCGGACGAGGGCCGATACGGGCGATCGTGCGGGCGTACAGGCCCCAGACCGCGTCGGATACCGACGCGCCATGACTGTCGATCAGCAGGCTCTCGCCCCACTCCGGGTCGGGGGAATAGCCCGCCAGGTGGATTTCTCCGATCGCCTGGGCCGGCAAGGCTTCCAGATAGGCTGCAGCGTCGGTTTGCAGGTTTTGGGCGCTGACGTGCACATTGTTGATGTCCAGCAGCAGGCCGCAGCCCGTGCGGGCGACCATGTCGGCCAGGAACTCGGGCTCCGTCATCTCATGGCCGCGCAGCGCGAGATAATGGGAAGGATTCTCGATCAGCAGCCGACGCCCCAGGACGTCCTGGGCGCGCGAGACATTGTCGCAGACGCGGTCCAGCATCCGGCGGCTTCGCGGAAACGGCAGCAGGTCAGGGTGGTACACTGCTCCACGCTGTGACCAGGCCAGGTGCTCGGACATCACGAACGGCTCGTAGCGGTCTGCGAGTCGCTTCAGTCGGGACAGATGATCGACGTCAGGCGCTGCATCAGCAGCCAAGGACAGGCCGACCCCATGCAGGGAGAGGGGTTTGTCCCGTCGGATGGCCTCGAGCCAGGCCAGACGCGGCCCGCCATCGACCATGTAGTTCTCGGGATGCACCTCGAACCACAATCCGTCCGCCGGACAGGCCAGCGCCTCGTCATAATGCTGGGGCTTCAGGCCAAGTCCGGCGGAAGGAGGGGTCATCGGATCAGCGCTGGATGGGGCTCAGCGAACCATTGCCGCGAGGCGTGCGGATCGAGGTGCAGGTGCCCGCCGCCACGAGCTTCCACGCATTGCCCTGATAGTCGCGGACCGAGGTGCCAGCGCAGGTCGTACCGGGTCCGGCGGCGCAGTCGTTCTTGCCTGCGAGGGCGACGCCGTAGCATTTCTCCTTGGCGGGGGCGGCGTGGGTCTGGCCTTGCGCTTGGGCGATGCCGGCCCCTGACACGAGGGCGAGGGCGACGCCGCCGGCGAGGGTGATCTGGGTGCGGTTCATGAGGGTCTCTCTTGCAAGGTTTGGCTGGGCGCCGGTCACGGCGACCGGTCACAACCTCCTTCGCGGCGCTGGCGACGACGGTTACAGAGAGGCTCGATTTTTTCCGCGAGACGGTGTTCGGCTCGTGTGTAACCTTTCGACTCGTTCGTCCGAATGGCTTGGAACGCACGTGACCGACCGAGAAAGCCATTTCAAAGCCTTGATGCAGCGTGGCCTCGACGGCGACGCGACGGCTTGGCGCGTGCTGCTGACCGATCTGGGCGGACATCTGCGCCCCTTTTTCATCCGCCGCCTGTTCAATGGGGGCTCAGACGCCGAGGACCTTGTGCAAGAGACGCTGATCGCCATCCACGCCAAACGGGCGACCTGGGATTCGTCCCAGTCGTTCACGGGGTGGGCCTATGCGATCGCACGCCACAAGCTGGTCGACCACCTGCGTCGCCAAGGCCGCCGCCCCACGCACCCGCTGGAGGAAGCTTCGGCGTTGTTCACCGATCACACGGTCGAAGAGGGAGCCACCAGGGCGGATCTGGGCCGCTGCCTGTCTCTGTTGCCCGTGCGTCAACGACGCCTGATCGAAGATGTGCGCCTGAAAGGCCTGTCAATCGCAGAAGCTGCGGAGCGCCACGGCTATTCGGTCACCGCCGCCAAGGTCAGTCTCCACCGCAGCCTGAAGACCCTCACCGCCCGATTTGCTGAACCGGTCGCTTCGACAGGGAGCGCCCGCGATGAAGACTGATGACCTGATCGCCGCCCTGGCGCTGGATGCGCCCGCAATCCCGCCTCGCGCCATTGGGCGCGGCCTGCTGCTGTGGATGGTCCCAGCGGGCCTCATCGCATTCTGCGGCGTGCTGTTCTGGCTGGGTTTGCGCGCGGATCTATCCTCGGCCGTAGTCGGGCCGACCTTCTGGGCCAAGGCGGCCTATACGCTGTCGCTCGGCCTCGGCGCCTTCTGGCTGCTGGATCGGCTGGGGCGTCCGGGCGCGAGCGCGAAACAGCCCTTGATCCTGCTCGGAACGATCATGATCCTTGTCGCCGTTCTCGCCGCCTTCGAACTGATCGCCATGCCTGCTGACGACCGGATGTCAGCCCTGCTGGGCCAATCGTGGCTGAATTGCCCCCCCAATATCGTCATCCTCAGCGCCGCCGCCGCGCCCTTCGTCTTCTTCGCGGCCCGCCGGTTCGCGCCGACGCGCCCGATGTTCGCAGGCGCCGCAGCCGGCCTGCTGACCGCAGGCCTCGCCGGAACCCTTTATGGCCTTCACTGTCCAGAGCACACGGCCGCGTTCGTCGCCATCTGGTACTCGTTGGGGATGGCTTTCTCTGCCTTGGCCGGGGCGGTCATCGGCCGATTCGTTTTCCGCTGGTAAGGCTCTCGGCCAGTGGGTCACTCGGGCGCTGCAGCGCTTGGCGACTCATTGTTCAGCTGTGGCTTGCTCAATCCACCCGCATCGCCCCAGACTAGGCCGCCGGGGGCTTAGCCTGGCCTCATCGCCGCACCAATCGAATGGCTCGCAGGTCCGTCTCGTCGCGAACCATCCTCGCCGCGACGATGTCTTGTGTCGGAGAGACGGCGAGACTGTGCCTCAGACCGACCGTCCCAAGCGACTGCACATCGCTAGATACGCCATCCCAGGTGGTCAGGCGTAGAACGGTTTCGCCGCCGGGTGCGCCGACCAGATGGTAGACGCCGTCGCGTGTCGGGGCCCAAACAGTATCGTGGTTGATGCGAACCAGGGGTGAAGCGGGAACGGCGCCGGCCTCTACAAGACGCCAGAGACGGTCGTCATCGCCCTTCACCGCATAAAGGCCTCTCACGCCGGCGCTCTTGATGATCTGCACCCCTGCGGTGTTCGGAACCACCAAGATCCGTCCTTGAGGGTCGATCCGTTCGACCTGCCATACAGCGCCCCTGAATGTGGGAACGACGAGGTCGCCATTGCTGTCCCAGGCCAGATCGCCGCGCGCCGCGCCATCCGATGTAACCCTCCGAAGGCCGGAGCCGTCGGCATTGATGCGATAGACGTCGGTGCGGCGATCTCGCGCGGCGATAAATGCGAGGCTTCGGCCATCCGGCGACCAGCGGGGCGAGAACACATTGCTGCCCTTGAGGTCGGTCACGCGCATCGATGCGCCCTCACCCCGTTTGATCCAGACCTCCGGTTCGCCGGTTTGATCCGAGACGAAAACCAGCTGGCCCGTCGAAGACAGGTCCGGGTCCCAGTCGCTGGTGTTGCCGTCCGTGAGGACCACCGGCGCGGCGCCGGCCCGCCAGGCGAAGAGGTTTGATCGATAGTCGCCCGCTTCCACCGCCAGCATGCCGTGTTGGTCGGCGGACAGACGGCCGAAATCGAGCAGCCCCAGGCTCAAACGAACGGGTGTGGCCGGGCGCTCGACATTCACCGACCAAAGGCCGGAATCTCCGCCTCGCCGGGTCGAGAACACAACGCTCCGATCGTCCGCGGTAAAGGCGTAGCCCACGGCTTTCCAGCCGTCGCTGGTCAGCGCCCGTTGCCCTGCGCCTGAAACGTCTGCGGTGTAGAGATCGCCCACGCCGTGGGAGAAGGCGCGCCTGAAGATCAGGCGATCGCCACGGTGAGTGACGACCGGGTCGCTGTCGCCCAGGCTGTCGGGCGGCGGCGAAGTGACGTCCCGCATCCGTCCCGTTTCGGGGTTCAGGGCCCGGATGCGGCGCACGGCGGTACGCGTCGGCCGGTCGGACAGCAGCAGCTCGCCGTCCCGTGTCCATGCCAGGCGTGTCATCGCTTCCAGGGCGCAACGCCCCACAACCCGCGGCTCGCCCTGGGGGACGGGCGCGACCAGAATCTCGCAGGGCGCATCCGTCACCCGGCGCACGAAAGCAATGCTCCGGCCATCCGGCGACCAGGCCGGCGCCATCTCGTCCTCGGGGGTGTTGGTCAGCCGGATCGGCGTGCCGTCGGCAACCCCGCGCAGGAAGATGTCTCTCTGGGTCCCATATCCGCCACCGCCGGCGTAGGCGATCATGCGCCCGTCCGGTGAAAGGGCCGGGTGGGTTTCGACGCCAGGTTCGGAGGTCAGGGGGCGCGCATCTTCTGCGGCGAGCGCGCCGGGCGGCTGCATGACGACGAACGCGCCCACGCCCAGCGCCGCGATTGCGACGGCGGCCCCCGCCAAGATCCACGGCGGCGACCGCCAGCTTGGTCGAAGCGCGGGCGTGGGCGCTGACGGCGCCGCCGCAGCCGCGACGGACAGAAGGCGCAGGCGATAGCCGACCTTGGGGATGCTGCCGATCTCCACCGCCGAATCGCGCTGGAAGACCTTCCTCAGCTTGACGATGCATCGCACCAGGGCGTCGTCGCCGACCACCCGTCCCTCCCAGCAAAGGCGCGACAGATCCTCGCGGCTGAGCGGCGAGCCGCGCCGGCGGTTGAGCGCCACCAGGACCTGCATCACGCGGGGTTCCAGTTTGCAGCCCCCATCCGGCCAAACCACCTCCAGAGAGGCAGGATGAACCATGCACGACCCGAGTTCGAACGGCGGTTCGGACACCAGGTCGATCGGCCTGAGAAGCAGAGCTGACAGGTCGTTCATCGGAAAATCATCGGTTCAAGATCGGGCCCCCGCCCTCGCTCCCAAGCCGGCAGTCTCGTCTATCGCCCCGGACATTACCAGCCACCTTGAAGGGCCGCCGCCGATGCGTATCTACCCTGTCCGACTGCTCGTACTGACCCCGCTGTCTCTGGCGCTAGCCGCCCCGGCTATGGCGCAGACCGCGCCGTCGCCTGATCCGCAGACGGCCGCCCAATCCGCGCCAGCGGCTCAGTCCAACCAGCAGGGCTTGCTTGTATTCACGCCGGACTTCTTCGCCAGCCAGCAACCGGTCACGGCCCTGGACATGGTCAGCCGGGTCCCGGGCTTCAGCGTCGTGGACGGCGATGGCAGTCGCGGCTTCCAGGGCTCGGTCGGCAACATCCTAATCAACGGTTCGCGCCCGGCCTCCAAGAACGACGCTGGCTCCGATGTGCTGGAGCGCATCCTGGTCGCTCAGGTCGAGCGGATCGAATTGGTCCGTGGCGGCGCTCCCGGCATCGACATGCAGGGCTTCCCGGTCGTCGTGAACGTGATCACCCTTGATCAGTCCAGCAGCCAGACGATCGTCACCAGCGACGCCCTCCTGTACGAGGGCGGGCAGAACTCCTACGGCGGCTCGTGGCAGTTCTCCGCCAAGAACGGCGACCGCACCTGGGGCTTCACGCTTTCGGACGGTGTCATAGACAACGACTCCAGCGGCATTGGCCCCGTCATTCGCCGCAGCGGCGCAGGCGACCTTCTGCGCGACGAGACCTATTTCAGGGACCAGGAGGGCGGCGAAACCACGTTGCGGGTCAACTATGCGAGCCCGTTCCTGGGCGGAAAGATCGACCTGACCGCCCGCTATGGCGTCAACGACTTCAACAACGTGAACCTGCAGACGGCGCCGACCGTGCGGCGCGAGACCACCTACGAGGAGGACGGCGCCTTCGGCGAGTTCGGCGCGGTCTTCACACGGCCCATAGACAGCCGCCTGACCTCCGAGGCCCGTTTCATCCACACGTTCGACGCCGAAGACTCCGTCTCCCTCTCACGGACCCGGCTGAACAACGTCGCCAGCCCCGAGCAGCGCTTCTCCACCGAAAGCGAGAGCGCCGAAACCATACTGCGCAGCCTGCTGCGCTACGAGCATTCGCCGCGCCTGAGCTTCGAAGCCGGAGGCGAGCTGGCCTACAACATGCTGGAGACCGAACAGGCCCTCAGCAGCGGCGGCGTTCCCGTCCCCCTGCCCTCCGCCTCGGTCCTGGTCGAGGAAACACGCGGCGAACTGTTCGGCAAAGGCGCCTGGCGCATGCGCGACAATCTCTCCCTCGAGGGTGGGCTGCGCGTGGAGCAGTCGACCCTCAGTCAGTCGGGCGACGCGGATCTGGAGAAGGACCTGTCGTTCATCAAGCCGCGTCTGGTGGCCACCTGGACGCCGATCCCGAACAACCAGTTTCACCTCAGGTTCGAGCGGGAAGTCGGACAGCTGGACTTCAACCACTTCGCCGCCTCGGCACAGTTGCAGAACGAGAACGTCCTGGGCGGCAATCTCAATCTGGTGCCTGAACAGCGCTGGATCAGCGAACTGGGCTACGAAAGCCGCTTCTGGGGCGATGGCGTCGTGAGCGTCGTTCTGCGCCACGACGAGATCAGCGATGCGATCGACGTCATCCCGCTGAAGGACGGCCTGTCGGCCACCGGCAACATCGGCGACGGCACGCTGGACCAGTTGACGGTGAACATCCAGGCGCCGCTGGACCGGTTCGGCTTCAGCGGCGGCCGGATCAGCGCCAGCAACACCTGGAACCACAGCGAGGTCACCGATCCGACCACGGGCGAGATCCGCCCGATCTCAGACCTGCGCAAGTCCAACGCGACCATCGTCGTCGCCCAGGACATCAGCTCATGGAACCTGCAGTGGAACGCCTCCTGGAGTCCGCTGCTGGGCGAGACCAACTACGGTCCTGACCTGCGCTTCTCGTGGCGGGGCCACGATTATTTCGTGGGCTGGGTGGAGTACAAGCCGACCCCGACCCTGTCCCTGCGCGCCCAGATCAATGTATGGGACGATTTCTATCAGACGCGCATCGCCTATGGCGACCGCCTGACCCGTCCCGTCGAATATATCGAAACCCGCAATGTGGATCCGCGGACCTACTATTCTCTGCGTCTTCGCAAGACGTTTTGAAAGCGGATCGCGCTTGGTCGATAGCGAAGCACGGCGGCGATGGACGAAACACGTTCATCTGCTGGGTGGAGGACGCCAGGCAGCCGAAACGACGGGCCTGATGAATCAGAAGACCAAGGTCCGTCTCTAAGCCTTGAAACCATCCTTGGCCGCGCGTCGGGCGGCGAAATCTGCGGCGTCGGCGGCGCGAAGGAAGGGGTTGAAACGGCGCTCCGCGCCCACGCTGGTCGGCACGGTCGGCTGGCCGCGTTCGCGGGCGGCGAAGATGGCGTCGGCATGGGCGTGCATCTCGGGCCGGTCGTCCAGGCTGAGAGCGAAGCGGGCGTTCGACGCCGTGTATTCGTGGGCGCAATAGAGGGTGGTGGTCTCGGGCCAGGCGGCGATGCGGTTCAGGCTGTCCCACATCTGTTCCGGCGAGCCCTCGAACAGACGACCGCAGCCCAGAGCGAAGATCACGTCGCCGACGAACGCCAGATCATCCTCGACTGAGCGATAGACCACATGCCCCAAGGTGTGACCGGGCGACAGCACGACCTCGAACGCCGTTTCGCCCAGCCGTATGACGTCGCCATCGACAACGACCCGGTCCAGAGGCGCGGCGCGGCGGACCTCATCCGGGCCGACGATCTCGCAGCCGGTTTCCGCCTTCAGCCGTTCGTTGCCGCCGGTGTGGTCAGGATGCCAATGGGTGTTGAGGATCAGATCCAGCCGGCCCCAGCCCGACGCCGCCAGATCGGCGAGGATGGCCTCAGCGTCCGGCGTGTCCACGGCGGCGACCATGCCCGTCGCCTCGTCGCGGATCAGGAAGCCGTAGTTGTCGGACAGGCAGGCGAACTGGCGCACGGTCAGGGTCATGGACGCATCCTAGCAGGGTAAGAGGCGGTGTCGCCAACATCCACCTTTCCCGCTCATCCCGGCGGACGCCGGGATCCAGTGAGAGCCTCAGCCGTCGCGCTTTGAAGGGCAATCTTCATTCGCGCGCCGCGTTTTTTGCCAAAGTGCTGGATCCCAGCGTCCGCCGGGATGAGCGGATGAGAGGTGAGCATGAGCCGACATTCGTCGCGTTTTCAGCCATAATGGTCTCCATGCGCCGCAGCATCGACGATCTTCGCACCTTTTACGGCGAGCCGACCGGCGCGCTGGTGCGGCGTATGCTGGCCCGGCGGCTGGACGACGCCTGGGGCGAAGCGTCGGGCAGCGACGTTCTGGGCATAGGCTACGCCACGCCCTGGCTGGACGGTTTTGTCGGCGCGCGTCGCGTCATCGCCGCCATGCCGGGGGGACAGGGCGCCGAACAGTGGGCGGCGGCAGGCCGCAACCGCACCCTGCTGGTCGACGAGAAACGCCTGCCCTTCGCCGCCGGGACCTTTGACCGCATCCTGCTGGTTCACGCCCTGGAAGAGGCGGACGATCCCCGCGCCCTGCTGACCGAGGCGGTGCGGGCCCTGGCGCCCGCCGGTCGCATCATCCTGGCCACGGCGGCGCGCGGCGGCCTGTGGGCGCGGGCCGAAACCACCCCCTTCGGCCACGGCCGCCCCTTCACCCGCAGCCAGCTGGAGCGCCTGGTGCGCGAGGTCGGACTGGAGCCCGCCGCCTGGTCCCAGGCCCTCTATGTCCCGCCGTGGCGGCCCATGCTGCCGCTGGCCGACGGGATCGAGCAGGTGGGGCGCTGGGTGTTTCCGGGCGCGGCCGGCCTGATCATGCTGGAGGCTTCGCGCCAGTCCTACGCCCGCATCCGGCCCCAGGGTCTGGCCCAGACGGTGCTGGCGGGACGCCCCGCCCTGACCCCCTCTCCCGCTTCGCGCGACCATGGGCCGCCCGCCCATGCTCTGGTCGGCGACCGCAAACGGCCTTAAGGCGAGCCCCATGCAGCGACTGATCATCATGCGGCACGCCCAGGCCGAAAAATCCGCCCCCGGCGGCGACATCGACCGCGCCCTGTCCAAGCGCGGACGGGCCGACGCCCTGGCCATGGGCCGGGCGCTGGCCGAACGAAACCTGCGCCCCGATGTCGCCCTGGTCTCCAGCGCCACGCGCACGCATCAGACCTGGGACGCGGTCAGCGAGGCCATGGGCGACGTGAGCCTGCATCTGGCGCCCGCCCTCTACAACGCCTCCGCCGACACCCTGCGCCGCGCGGTCGAAGCCGCTGAAGACGAGGCGGGCTGTCTGCTGCTGATCGCCCATAATCCGGGCGTGCATCAACTGGCGGTCGAATACCTGATCGAGAGCGCCGCCTCGCCCGGCGTACTGGACAAGATGAGCGGCGGCTTTCCCACCGGGGCGGCGGCGATCTTCACCGTCGATGTTGCAGGGCGCCCCACCTATGAAGGCTGGCTGACGCCGCACGATCTGGAAAAATGACCGACGCCCTGCCGACCACGGCCTTCAAGATCCTGAGCCGGGCCGACTGGCGCGCGACCCTGGCCGAGGGCGCCTATGACGGCTCGCCCGTCGACCACGCCGACGGCTACATCCACCTGTCCGCCGCCGACCAGTTGGCCGTGACCGCCGCCAAGCACTATGCGGGCCAGAGCGATCTGGTGCTGGTCGAGGTCGATCTGACGGCGCTGGGCGACTCCCTGATCTGGGAGCCGTCGCGCGGCGGCGCCCTCTTCCCCCATATCTACGGCCCCCTGCCCGTCGCGGCGAAGCGGAGCGTGCGCGCCCTGTCGGTGACGGCCGATGGCGACATGATCCTGAGCGAGTTTCCATGAGCCTGACCGACCTCGGCGCTGTTCTCCTGCGCCAGATGGACCCCGAGACAGCGCACCGGCTTGCGATCCGCGCCCTTCAGGTCACGCCCCTGCCCGCGCCCGGCGCCGATGATCCGATCCTGAAGACCCGCATCGCCGGGCTTGAGATGGCCAACCCGGTCGGTCTGGCGGCAGGGCTCGACAAGAATGGCGAGGCGCTGGACGGCCTGTCGCGGCTCGGCTTCGGCGCCGTGGAATGCGGCTCGGTCACGCCGCGCGCGCAAGCCGGCAACCCCAAGCCGCGCCTGTTCCGCCTGTCCGAAGATCGGGCCATCATCAACCGCATGGGCTTCAACAACGCGGGGCTGGAGCCCTTCGCCGGTCGTCTGGCGGACCGTCCCAAGCGCACGCCCATCGGCGCCAATCTGGGGGCCAACAAGGACACCGAGGACAAGGCGGCGGACTATGTCGCCGGTCTGCGTCGTCTGGCGGGTCTGGCCGACTATTTCACCATCAACATCTCCTCGCCCAATACGCCGGGCCTGCGCGCCCTTCAGGGCCGCGAGGCGCTGGACGACCTCTTGGGCCGCATCAACGAGGCCCGACCGACCGACGGCGCACCCGTCTTCCTGAAGATCGCGCCCGACCTGATCGGCGAAGAGATCGGCATGATCGTCGAGGCGTCGCTGGCGCACGGCATCGACGCCCTGATCGTGTCCAACACCACGCTGGAGCGGCCCGCGTCGCTCCGCTCAGCCTTCGCGGGAGAGGCCGGCGGCCTGTCGGGCGCGCCGCTGAAGCCCTTCGCCCAGAAGGCGCTGGAGGCCGCCGCCGAAGCTGCGGCCGGCCGGCTGCCGCTGATCGCGGTGGGGGGCATCGAGAGCGGTGAGGACGCCTTCGCGCGCATCCGCGCGGGCGCCTCGGCGGTGCAGGTCTATTCGGCCCTCATCTATGACGGCCCTGGCCTGATCAGTCGCATCAAGCGCGACCTGGCCGCCCGTCTGCGCGCCGAAGGCTTCATCCACATTTCCGACGCAGTCGGTTCGGGCCGTTGACGGAGCATTAGGGCAAGCGGCCCCATCATCCCTTCCGATAGGCGAGATCGCCTGCTCGGAAGGTCGCATGACGCAAACCGCCGCCGACGCCTCGACCATCTGGGCGCCCGCAATTCGCCAGCGCCGCAAGGCGATGCTGCAACGCATCGTCATGGGGGCCGCGACAGCGTTGGTGTTCAGTCCCATGCTGGGCTGGCGCTTCAGCGCGACCTGGTTGGTGATCTACACCCTGATCCAGTTTCTTGAGGCCGAGGTCTTTGCGCCCGTGGTCGCGGGCAAGGTGACGGAACCGACCGGCTGGCGCGGAATATACGGCGATCTCGTGTTGGTCCTCAACGCCGGCTTCTTCGGCGTCATGGCCGTGCCGCTCTGGACGGTCGGGGGGCCCATGGGCGGGGTCGCCGCCTCGGTTCTGCTGTCAGCGGGCATGATCAACTCGGTGATCATGTCGGCGGGCTCGATGCGCATCTTCGCCGCCACCGTCCTTCCTCAGCTGGCGATCTTTGCGCTGACGCCGCTGTTCATGGCCCGGATGGGGGCGGAGCCGCACATTGTAACCGCCGTGTCGGTGGGCATTCTTTCCTACACAGTCTTCTGCCTGAACACGCGGCGAAGCCTGTTCCGCGCCAACCGCGCCGAGACCGCCGCCCGCATCGAGGCCGACCGCAAACGCGAAGAGGCCGAAGCCGTCATGGCCAGCCGCAGCGCCTTCCTGGCCGCCGTCGCCCACGACCTGCGCACGCCCATCAGCGCCATCCTGACCGGCGCCCACGAACTCGAGCGGGGCGACAAGTCCGGGTCGTCACGTCAGCAGGTCGCCCTGATCACCGACGCCGGCATGATGATGAAGGATTTGCTGGACGATCTGCTGGATCACACCCGGCTGGACGCCGGGAGAATGAGCATAGAGAGCCGCGACTTCGATCTGCGCCTTCTGGTTTCCCAGACCGCCCGCCTCTGGCAGGGGCCGGCCCGCGCCAAAGGCCTGCGCTTCAGGATGGAGGGCGCCCGCCTTTTGCCCCGGATGGTGCGCGGCGACGCCATGCGACTGCGTCAGGTGCTCAACAATCTGATTTCCAACGCGATGAAGTTCACCGACGAGGGGGCCATCACCCTGCGTCTGCAGTCATGGCCCGATGAACAGGGGGCCCATGTCCTGCTGATCCACATCGAGGACACCGGCCCAGGCATGACGGCCGAGCAGCAGCGTCGCCTCTTCACCCCCTTCGACCAGACCGCCGAGGGCGTCGCCGCCCGCTTTGGGGGTTCGGGCCTGGGTCTGGCCATCAGCCGCGACCTGATCGAGCTGATGGGCGGCCGCCTGACGGTGCGCAGCTCGCCGGGGCGAGGCTCGATCTTCACATTGTCGGTGGTCCTGCCACGCGGCTCGGCCGTTGAGACGCCTCCGGCGGCGCGGATTCCCGAAGCTCGCGCAAAGGTCACTCGATCGCCGGCTCCGTCCGTCATCGCCCCCGACGAAACAGCGCCTCAGCCTGTCGCCACTGTAGAAACGTACAGGAGCGATGACGACCAGCCGTCCCAGGCCCCGCTGCGCGTTCTCGTCGTCGATGACCATGCCATCAACCGCCGGGCTATCCAGCTCATCCTGCAGTCCCTGGACTGCGAGATCGCTATGGCCGAGGACGGCATGGCCGCGCTGGAGGCCTGTCAGCGGTCCGAGTTCGACGTCGTCTTCATGGATGTACGAATGCCCGAACTGGATGGCCGCGAGACGACGCGCCGCCTGCGCGCCGGGGGCGGGCTCAACGCCGCAGTCCCGGTTATCGCCGTCACCGCCGACACCGCGCCCGAGGATATCGCCGCCTGCACGGCAGCGGGCATGAACTATTTCGTCTCCAAGCCCCTGACGCCCGGCGCTCTGCTTGGCGCCCTGTCTCAGGTGCTGAATGAGGCCGCTGACGCCGCCGAGAGCGCAGCGGCCTAAACCTCTCTGATCTCGGCCGCCAAAGCCTCAGCGAAGCTCGGCTCGCGCAGACGGCATTCCCACACTGTCGCCACCCGCCAACCCATGGCGATCAGTTCAGCCGTCACACGGGCGTCGCGCAGGCGGTTGCGCTCGATCTTGGCGATCCAGTAGTCGGCGTTGGCCTTGGGCTCGCGCGCCCCGCGCGGGCAGTCGTGGCCGTGCCAGAAGCAGCCGTGAACGAACAGGGCGACCTTGCGCCCCCTCATCACCACGTCGGGCCGTCCGGGCAGGCCGCAGCCGCCCAGACGGTAGCCGATCCCGGCGGCGCGCAGCATCCGCCGGACCTTCCATTCGGGCGCGGTGTCGCGCCCCTTCACCCGGCGCATGACCGCGCTGCGTTTCTCCGGGGTGAAGACGTCCGTCATGGATCAGACCATGACGTCAGGATCAGAGCTGGGCGAGAAGGTGCTCGGCCGACGACACCTTGAACTCGCCGCCTTGCTCGATGTTCAGCTGATCGACCACGCCGTCCTTGACCAGCATCGAGTAGCGCTGCGAACGCTCGCCCATGCCAAAGCCCTTGGCGTCCATCGCCAGACCGACCTGACGGGTGAAGTCGCCGTTGCCGTCGGCCAGCATGACTACGTCGTCTGTACCGTTCAGATCATTGGCCTGGGCCCAGGCGCCCATGACGAAGGCGTCGTTGACCGACAGGCAGGCGACGGTATCGACGCCCTTGGCGGCCAGGTCGGCGCGGTTGTCGACATAGCCCGGCAAGTGACGCGCCGAGCAGGTCGGGGTGAAGGCGCCGGGCACAGCGAACAGGGCCACGGTCTTGCCGCCGAACAGTTCAGCCGTGGTGACCGGCTTGGGGCCGTCGGCGGTCATGGTGGTCAGGGTCGCGTCGGGAATGCGGTCGCCGATCTGGATGGTCATGCAAGGTCTCCGGGCTGAAAGGCCCGGGGGATCCGGGCGATGTTCAAAGGTCAGATAGAGACGGGAAGAAGGATCGCCAAGCGCCCTTCGTTCCACCACGCCTTGCGCTGGCCGCATCCCCCCCCGATGATAGGAGCATGACCGCCTTTTCCTCCCTGACCGGGCGTCTTCTGGTGGCGATGCCCGGCATAGACGACGACCGTTTCCGCCACGCCGTAATCCTGATCTGCGCCCATGACGACGAGCACGCCATGGGCCTGCGGCTGGATCAGCCGGCGCCGGGCGTCAACCTGTCGGACGTGCTCAAGAAGCTGGACACGCCAGTCACCGACGCCACGTCGGGACAGCCAGTCCTGATCGGCGGCCCGATGGAGCGCGAACGCGGCTTCGTGCTGCACACGGACGATTGGGCCAATGACGACGTCACCCTGGCCTTCGGCGACGGGCTGGCCGTGACCGGCACCCGCGACGCCCTGGCCGCAATGAGCGACCCTGAAAAGGGCCCTCGCCTGTCCATACTGGTTCTGGGCTACGCCGGCTGGGGCGAAGGACAGCTGGAAGAGGAACTGGGCGAAAACGTCTGGCTGACCGCCGAGGCCGATCCCGCGCTGATCTTCGACGCCGACTATGCGACCAAGTGGAGCCGGGCCCTGGCCGGCCTGGGCGTCGACGCCGCCCGCCTGTCGGCGCAGAGCGGACGGGC